>JBHHXN010000006.1:0-89943 GCA_046757025.1 bacterium | reverse complement strand
GTTAAGAAAAATACCTTAAAAACCATTGATTACACAACTGCGAAACTTGAGTTAAATTAGAAAAAAAATAGGCAATATTTCATCTTATCAACCCGGCATTGCGGGATCATTTTTGAATCGGAGATTTTTTTTGCCAAACAAATAAGAACTAAAAAACAAACAAGAGCCCTACTGGACGACTAAACAGGCGGAATACTTAGAACACGACTACACAGTTTTTTATTTTCAAGTCGTGTTGATATTCCTAAAAAATTTGGTAGTGATTGATTCATAACTTTCCTTGACATCGTCAATGCAATCCCTTAAATTTCGTTTGAAATTCAAAACCGCTTAAAGAAAAAAAGTGAATAAAACCACCACAACCGTCCTTTCACCAAACGGTCGGGAAAGCGAGGCCGCAATCCGTTCAGTGGTTTTTTATGACGGCGTTTGTGCCCTGTGTCATTGGACAGTCAAATTTTTGATCAAAATTGACCGGCAGGCCACGCTGCGCTTTGCGCCTTTGCAAGGAAAAACCGTGCGCAAATTCACATTGGTGCCAACGGAACCAAGTGAAAAAGCGCAAGGTGTGATCTATGTTCAAAACGCGGATACACTGCAGGAACGCACTTTTTTCCAGTCGGATGCCATCTTAGAAATATTCAAAGAGATCGGTGGCATCTGGCGAACCGTCGCTTGGTTAAGAATCATTCCGGTTTCTTTTCGCAACGCACTTTATAAAATGATCGCAAAAAATCGCTACAAGTGGTTTGGAAAATATTCAACCTGCCGCTTGCCTGAAACAACTGACCGCCATCGATTTCTCGAATGATCGCTGTCAAAATTACAATTGTAAAGAACGATGAAAGCGCAGATTTTAACAAATCCTGAACCAATTGAATCAAATCCATTAACCTTTACAGAAGTATCCATACCTGAAATTGCGGCCAATGAGATTTTGATCAAAGTCCTGGTTTGCGGCGTGTGTCATACCGACTTACACGTTGCAGAAGGGGAATTGAGTCCCAAACATCCGAAAATTATACCCGGGCATCAGATAGTGGGCACAGTGGAAAAGTACGGTAAAGATGTCAACCGTTTTAAAGCAGGCGATCGGGTGGGCGTCACTTGGCTCAACGCAACCTGTCAAAAGTGCGAGTACTGTCGAACTGAACGCGAAAATTTGTGTGACCAGGCCCTTTTTACAGGCTATGATCGATCGGGAGGATTTGCAGAATTTACGTGCATTCAGGCAGATTATGCGCATGCCGTTCCACCCGATTTACCGGCAGAGCAGACGGCGCCCTTGCTGTGTGCGGGCGTCATCGGCTATCGCGCACTGCAGTTGAGCCGCATTCAACCTGGTCAGCGATTGGGATTGTACGGATTCGGCGCTTCGGCGCACGTAGCAATTCAAATAGCCCGCTACTGGGGATGCGAAGTGTACGTGTTTACGCGCAGCGCGGCGCATCGCGAGCATGCCATGGAGTTAGGTGCAAAGTGGACCGGTCTGTCCCAGGACACTCCACCTGAAACCATGCACAGCAGCATTCTTTTCGCCCCTGCAGGCAAGCTGGTACCCGAAGCCCTGCGCGTACTTTGCAAAGGCGGCGTTCTGGCTATTAACGCCGTTCACATGAGTCCGATTCCTGCGCTCCCCTATGATCTGATCTATCACGAACGCATCATCCAGAGTGTGGCAAACTGCACACGCGCAGACGCAGTTGAATTACTTAAATTAGCCGTGGAAATTCCAATTAAGACCGAAGTTGAAGTTTATGAATTTGAACAAGCCAATCTAGTTTTGAACCGCTTGAAACGGGCAGAAATTCGCGGCGCTGCGGTGTTAAAAATAAGTGACTAAATAGTGTCCATCCGAATTCGTCATTCCCGAGTGCTCCCTGCTTAAAACATGCAGGGACTAGCTCATCGGGAATCTCGTGCCTAACGGAACAATGGATTCCCGCTTAAAAATTGCAGGAATGACAAAAAAAGGCTCTTTACGGATGGACACTAAATAGGCGGGTGTCTTTACTTTGAGCAAAAAAATATCTGCGCTTTTGCAACTCAAGTATTCATTAATTTGCAATTGCTGAAGCCCGGTGTACCTTACACCCCCTGTGGTCCCCCTCGAGGGGGAAAAATAAATCCTCCCTTGAGGGAGGGTTTAGGTGGGTGTCTAACTCGCAAAACCGCAAAGGTTCTGAAGATAAAATGACATGCAGATCCCAAAAGGGATGGTAACAGCGGCTCTAAACACAAACACCCCCTTTTTTCCCCCTCCAAGGGGAAAAATCCTTTCTCCTCTTGGGGGTTCGGCTCAGCGGGATGAGAGAGGTGTTCTGCAAATTCCATGAGAAAAGCACAGAAGGTTGACTGACACTCAAGTTCAAACTCAAAATGAAAATCGATAACTCAAGAATTTAACTTAAAAAAATTATAAACTCATTGGAGGACTATATGATTCAATCAAATCACAAAGTAGTGATATTCATTACGCTGCTTGGCTGTGCAAGCATTTTTTTGATCACCGATTATGTGCATTCCCAGCCAATTGCAACAAAGGTGTTGGTGCGGGCTATTTCGCGAGACGCAAAAGTTATCGGCACCAAAGTTGGCGGCGCTCGCATCACCATTTTTAACGAAGCTACCGGCAAAGTCATGGCCCAAGGGATACAAACGGGCGGCACCGGCACGACAGAAAAAATTATGATCAAACCGCGTGTACGAGGAGAAACCGTGTACGATACACCAAATACCGCGGGATTTCTTGCAACTCTTGAGTTAGCCCGACCGACTATTGTTACAGTTGTGGCTGAAGGTCCGCTGGAGCCGCCGCAATCGACTTACAAGGCGTCTAAGACCTTGCTGGTGGTGCCCGGTCAGGACATACTGGGAGAGGGCATTCTGCTGGAAATTCACGGATTTCGGGTTTCGCTGCTTTCCCCGGCTGCTGACGCCGAATTCCACAATAATGAGAAAATCACCGTCACGGCCAATATCACCATGACGTGAGGCTGCCCTACTGAGCCCGGTGGGCTCTGGGATGCTGATAAAATTCAGGTCATTGCGCAAATCGTTAAAAACGAACAAATCATCCAGGAAACAGTACTTGATTTCTCAGGCGAGGAAAGCACTTTTCATGGTGATTTGAAGCTCCTTGCTAGCGGCGAAGTAGAATTGGTAGTACTGGCTATGGACCCCGCCAATGCCAATTTTGGGATGGTTCGACAAATGTTAAAGGTCTCTGAGTGACTGCAAAGTTATGCCGCAGCAGGTTTTTGAAATTGTTCAATACTTAAATTTAAGCTTACAAATACATCGGGAAACCAAGCTTATGGCACGACTGAAAATTAAACTACCTGACAAATTTCCTTTTTCCACCGAAGTTCGCGTGCGGGTGAACGATATCAACTACGCCGGTCATTTGAGCAACGAAAAAGTCCTGGCGTTTATTCACGAAGCCCGCGTGCGATTTTTAGGTCATTTTGGATTTACGGAATTAGATGTCGCGGGTTGTGGCACCATCATGACCGAAGCGGCCATCGTTTTCAAATCCGAAGCTTTTCACAGTGATCGACTGCAAATAGAGGTGACCACCGAAGAATTTCACAAGTACGGATGTGCGATCGTCTATAAAATAACTCACCTGCAAACAGGACGGGAAGTTGCCCGAGCTAAAACCGGTCTGGTGTTTTTCGATTATGAAGCGCGCAAAATAGTTGAAGTTCCAGACAAATTCAGGGAATTATGTACATTTTAAATTGTTAATGCTTCATATTAAAAATACAAAAACGAAAGGCCTTTTCAAATACCCATTCAACCATTTGTGCAAATGAAAAAATACGACTATGACATCGTGGTGATCGGCGGTGGCGCCGCCGGCTTGACGGCCTCTGGAATCTGTGCGGCTTTTGGTGCCCGCACCGCCCTCATCGAAAAGCATCGGCTGGGAGGAGATTGCACCTGGAACGGCTGTGTTCCTAGCAAAGCCTTACTGCACATCGCCAAGGGCGTTTCGACGGTAGCAAAGAACCAAAAAAATGGTGTAAAATACAAGGACTTGCTCATCGATTTTCCTGCGGTCATGGATTCGATTCGAAAAACCCGCCAGCAAATCTTTGAAGACGCCGACTCACCCGAAGTGATCACCGCCCGCGGTGTGGAAGTCATACACGGCCGCGCGCAATTTATCGATAAGCATTCCATAAAAGTGACCACTGAGAAGGACAGTCGATCTCTGTCATTCAGAAGCGCGATCATAACCGCGGGCGGCTCTCCCCTTCGGCTGCCAATCGCCGGCTTGCAAGCTTCCGATTTTTTAACCAATGAATCGCTGTTTGAATTGCAGCAGCAGCCAAAACATCTGGTTATTCTGGGAAGCGGTCCCATTGGCGTGGAAATGGCTCAGGCATTCAACTTGCTCGGTACCCGGGTGACGGTCATTGCGCTTGATCCACGGATTCTCATTCGGGATGAGCCGGTGTGTACGGATTTTGTTCAAACTCGGTTGGAGAAAGAAGGAGTGACCTTCTATTCGGGCGCGACCATTCACCAAGCCCAAAAAGGCAATGGCGCTTTTAAACTTTCGGTGGGGCCACGGACCGGAGCCGATAAATCCATCTCATGCGATGCCCTGCTGATGGCGGTGGGAAGACAACCCAATCTGGAAAACCTCCATTTAGAAGACGCTGGAGTGCGATCTTTGAAAAACGGCATCCCAGTCGATCGTTTTTGCCGCACCAATGTTCGAAACATTTTTGCCGCTGGCGACGTCACCACTTTTTTGAAATTCACGCACGTAGCTGAAAATATGGCCAAAACCGCGGCGGTCAATGCGGTGTTTCGCTTGCCTATTTATAAATATGAGTCCGAAATCATTCCCTGGGTTACCTACACGGAGCCCGAATGTGCCCATGTGGGTAAAACCGCCGAAGAATTGCAGTCTGAAAAAATCCCGTTTGAAACCATCGAATTTCCTTACGATAAAATCGATCGGGCAGTGACGGAACATGCTTCCGAAGGCGTCATAATATTGCACACCGCCAGAGGCCGAATCCTAGGAGCGCATGCGGCGGGAGCCCAAGCGGGCGAGATCATCAACGAATTTGCGTTGGCCATGAAAAACGGCCTGAAATTGTCCCACATTGCAGACACCATCCATCCCTACCCAACCTGGCTTCTGGGCGCCCGTCGCGCCGCGGATCAGCATTATGTCCGCTTACACAAAAAGTGGATGTCTAAACTCATTCGATTCGTGTTTCGCTACCAGGGAGAGATACCTGATTATGTGGGTTCAAAAACGGTGGTGTAGTAAAAAAAATGCCGCGAATCAATACCTAGAGGTTTTTCAGTAAAAGACGACAGTTGCGGCTGTGAAAAGATGGCGGATGCAGCAAAGTGCAAAGGAATTCCGAAACATTCCTTTTGCAGATTTGGGACAACGGATTCCGGAATTGGCGCTTTTAGACCTTTCAACATAGCGACAAAAAATTGTCGATGTTTGGCGCGAAGCGTCTAAATATCACATCTCCTACCGCAACAATTATTTAACCCGGATTAAAATATATTTTTTGAATTGAATTGATTTGAGCAAATTGAACTTGCGATTTTCAAATCATTTAACTAATTTCATACATAATTATGCACATCCATTTCCTCAACCTTGATCTGCTCAGCATAATATTATTGCCATTCAACAACGCTAATCATCTTTTCATTTTTTCATGAAACAATAGAATGACGATATAAAACCATTCATTTTTCAATTCAATTGCCAGCTCTAAACCGTTATTATCATGTCATTTGAGATTAATAAATTAACCGCAAACGCAAAGCAATATTCCTTTCATCATGAATCAAGGAGGTGGTAACAAAAATGTAATTTGTTTTTAATCCACTGAAAACCGTGAATCTTTCGAGGAAGGCGTTAAAATGAAAAAACTACTTACTTTCGCGTTATGCATACTCTTTCCAGTGTTTGCCGTCGCGCAACACGCTATCAAGGGGAAAGTTCAGGATTCCACCGGAGAACCTTTGTACGGTGTAAATATTCTCGAAAAAGGAACCTTCAACGGTACTTCGACCAACCTTCATGGCGAGTACAATTTACGAGTGAGCTCTCCCAATGCCGTACTGGTATTTAGTTACATCGGTTATGCAACACAGCAAGTCACTCTGGAAGGACAAACCGAACTGGACATTACACTGGAACAAGGCATCATCCAACTGGGAGATATTCAGGTTGTGGGCTCACGAAGCTATAATAGAACCGCCATTGAAACACCCGTGGCCGTCGATATTATTGAAATACGCGACGTAACCCGCAATTCTGGTCAGTTAGATATCAATCAATTATTGCAATATGTCGCGCCGTCATTCAATGCCACCCGACAATCCGGTGCAGATGGCGCCGACCATATTGACCCGGCAACATTAAGAGGCTTGGGCCCGGATCAAACCCTGGTGCTCATCAACGGGAAACGCCGTCATCAATCTTCATTGATCAACATTTTTGGTTCCCGGGGCCGGGGCAACACCGGCACGGATTTGAATACCATACCGGCTGCCGCCATTGAACGCATTGAAATTCTACGCGATGGTGCCAGTGCACAATACGGTTCCGATGCCATTGCTGGTGTGATCAACGTGGTTCTAAAATCAAGCGTGGAGGAATTTACCGGTAGCGTCACGAGTGGCGTGAACAAAGCGGATCCCGGCTCTGATTTTAAAGTACTGGTACCAGAGGATTATGACGGCGAATCCTACAATGTAAGTGGAAATTATGGGATTCGAATCGGAGAAAGCGGATTCACTAATTTTACCATCGATTATCTGGCGAAAAATCGCACAAATCGTCCTGCGGACCCGGCCGCTTTTGATATCTACCGGCAACAGTTTGGTGATGCCTCTGCTGACAATTTCGCTGCCATTTTTAACTCAGGAATTGCCATCAATGAAAATACGCGCTTTTATGCATTTGGCGGCTTTAACCACCGCTTTACCGACGCCTTTGCTTGGACACGGGATCCGGACAGCAACCGCAACATCCCAACGATTTATCCGACGGGATTCAATCCGCATATTACATCGAATATAACAGATAAATCCATATCGGCCGGTATTCGCACGCAAGTGAAAGGCTGGGATCTCGATTTTAACAATACTTTCGGTTCCAATCGCTTCCACTACATCATAGATGGAACTTTGAATGCATCGCTGTTGGAAAAATCCCCAACACGATTTGATGCAGGTGGATTTCAATTGAGCCAGAATACCACCGGACTGAACTTGAGCAGATTTTTTCCTAACCTGTTTAACGGGGTGAACATCGCTTTGGGAGTGGAATACCGAATCGACAACTATGAGATATTCGCTGGCGAAGAAGGTTCATGGAAAAACTACGGTATTGTGGATACAGTGATAAACGGCGTGGTTTCGCAAATCGATGTACTCGGAAGACCGGGCGGCTCTCAGGGTTTTCCAGGTTTTCAGCCATCCAATGAGCTGGATGAATTCCGCACCAACCTCGGTGGGTATGTAGATGCTGAATTCGATTTTACAGATAAATTTATGATCGGAGCGGCGGTGCGATTTGAAGATTATAGCGATTTCGGAAGCACGGTAAACGGTAAGTTGGCTTCCCGCCTGAGCCTGACGGATGGCTTTGCTTTACGGGCGTCAGTGAGTTCAGGTTTCAGGGCCCCCTCTCTGGCTCAAATTTATTTTAATTCCACTTTTACCGATTTTGTAGCAGGGGTACCAGTAGACAAACTCATCGCAAAAAATGACAGCCCCATCACCCGCGCCCTGGGCATTCCAAAACTAAAAGAAGAAACCGCAGTCAACGCCAGCGTGGGTTTCACCGCATCGTTTGGTAGCTTCACCGCCACAGTGGATGGCTATATTGTGGACATCAAAGACCGCATCGTTTTGACGGGTGCTTTCGAAGACACCGACCCAGATATCGGAGCTGAGCTGCAGGTACTCAACGTCGGCGCCGCCCAGTTTTTCACCAATGCCATCGACACTCAAACCAAAGGACTGGATGTGGTCTTAAGCTGGTCCACTTTGCTGGGCAACAACAGCCGCATTCGTGCGACGTTTGCGGGTAATTTCAATGATATGGAGCTGGGCGACATTACTACCAGCCCAAAATTAAAAGGAAAAGAAGATATTTACTTTGGCAGCCGCGAACAAAAATTCCTGCTGGCGTCTGCTCCGGACAACAAAATAAATTTAACCATCGATTACAAAATCAATCGATTTAGCGCTAATCTGCGCTTTGTTCGATTTGGTGAAGTCGTGCTTGAGGATTGGTTGGGAACCAACGATGTTTATAAATCAAAAGCCGTGACAGATTTAACCGTGGGCTACGACCTTTCAAACAATCTTTCGCTGCATCTGGGGGCTGCAAATTTATTTAATGTCTATCCAAGCCAACAGGACACCGAAACCGAAACCGGCGGAGTCTGGGATGCTGTACAAATGGGATTTAGCGGTACGTTTTATTTTACCAGGCTTGGGTTTAAGTTCTGATTGACAATCAACTGACGGAAATAGTTCAGCCAAATTGGCTGGACTATTTCCGTTTTTAATTCTACCATTTTTGTTAGTTGATTTTTCTTCTGGGTGTCACCCAACGAGTTAAAGGGGGAAAACCGCTTCTCCCCTTGAGGGAGGATTTAGGTGGGTATCTAACTCTCCAAATCGCAAAGGTTTTGAATATAAAACGAAATCCAGATTCCAAACGGAGTTTCTAAACACAAAAACCCCCTTTGCTCGCTTAAATCGCTTCTCCCCTCAAGGGTCCTGCTCAACAGACCGAGAGGGCACGTGCGACTCCCACACAAAATAGCTCAGAAGGTCCACTGAAACTCAAACTCAAAGATGACGATTGAACGGAGGCGGTGGATGCGCCCCCCCCCCCCTTTCATCCCCCCCAAGTGTTAAAAGAAGTCCTCCCTCGAAGGAGGATTTAGGTGGGTGTCTAACTCTCCAAATCGTAAAAATTCTTAATATCAAATGATATGCAGATTCCAATATTTAACTGTTGACAATCTTAAGTTAATTTATTATTATTCATCACATTCATCAAGATGAGCAATTCTTGATCATATCTGAGGGAGAAAAAAGCATGTCGAAATCAAAACCGTTGGTCCCGATTATTATCATCTCACTTCTTTTTTTAGCAGGTGATTTTCCCGTATCCGTTTATGCTCAAACTGCCACAATCAAAGGCATGGTCCAGGATTCGAAAACGGGCACAACGCTGCCTGGTGCAAACATCGTCATCTCATCTTCGGAAATCAAGACTGGCACCGCGTCCGGTTCCTCAGGAGAATTCGTGATCAGCAATTTGCCGCCCGCCACCTATACAGTGACGATCTCTTACATCGGCTATAAAAAGCATCGCATTTCGGATTTAATCCTTGGGGACGGCGATACGAAAACTCTTGAAATTAAACTTGTTTCTACCGGCATTCAAGTCAATCCGGTGACGGTCTCGGCTTCGCGTCGCAAAGAAAAAATGCTGGATGCGCCGGCCTCCATCTCGGTGGTGGAATCGTCTGCCATCGAATCTCGTATGGCGCTCACAGCAACCGAGCATCTCAAAGCTTTGCCGTCCGTGGACATCATCACAGCCGGGCTCAATCAATCGCGCGTGGTGATTCGCGGCTTCAACGACCTTTTTTCAGGCTCCCTCCTGTCCATGGTGGACAATCGCATAACCCGCATTCCCGCAGTGCGGTTGAACGCGTTTCAATTAATTCCCACCAGCAATCTGGATGTGGAACGCATCGAAGTGGTGTCGGGACCGGCCTCCGCGCTGTACGGTCCAAACAGCGCCAACGGCGTCATGCACGTGCTCACGAAATCGCCGTTTGATTCCAAAGGCACGGCAGTGAGCGTGGGCGGAGGCGAACGAAATGTGCTCATTGGCACCATTCGACATGCTGGAGTTTTAAACAACAAAATTGGTTACAAATTTTCTGTTCAGTACTACAAAGGCGATGATTTCGAATCCATCGACCAGGCTGAGCAAAATGCGCGACAGGATGCTCTCGACGCCGGCGCGGACCCCGATACCCTGCGCATCGGCGCCCGAATTTTTGACATCGAAAGCACCGCGTTTGACGGCCGGGTCGATTTTCGTTTGACCCCCGAATTGAGCTTCATCGTTAACGGTGGATTCAGTCGTGGCGACAACATCGAGATCACCAATCAAGGCGCGGCCCAGGCCTTGAATGCCAGCTTCAAATACATTCAGGGACGATTGCTCTACAAAAATCTCTTTGCGCAGGTCTTCCTGAATAAAATAAACACCGGCGACACTTACTTTTTGCGGACCGGCCAGACGGTCATCAACAACTCCAGTTTGTTTGTGGCACAGGCTCAACACAATTTTTCAATCGGCGACACTCAACATTTTACCTACGGTTTGGATTTACTTCTCACCCGTCCCGATACCCAAGGCACGATAAATGGCCGCAATGAAGATCACGACAACGTGGATGAAATCGGCGCTTATTTGCAATCGGAAACCAACTTGTCTTCAAAATTCAAATTCATTGTGGCCGCACGCATCGACGATCACAGTCGTTTAGACGGCTTGAATTTTTCCCCCCGAACGGCACTGGTGTTTAAACCCAACCAGGCGGGAAATTTACGGGTCACCTTTAACAAAGCGTTTAGTACGCCAACCTCTGACAACCTGTTTTCGGACAACCTGGGCGGCACGCAGCCCACGGCTGCTATCGATCCGCTACTGGTGCCTTTTTTTGGAGAGACGCTCACCAATGTCCGGGCATTGGGAACCTGGCCAACCGGATTCAATTTTAGATTTGGCGCCGACGGACGGCCGATGATGGTTTCCTCCTTTGGTGAGTATTTAGCCTCCAAAGGCCGAATCCCCACCGCCAACACCTACATACCTGCGGACGTAAACACGGTGTGGCCGGCCATGCGCGATTTGATTATCGCCGGCACACCGGCGGCACAAAGAAATTTAATCGCGAATATTCTGCCAAAAGAGCTCAGCGAAACCGTTCCCGGCATTCTGGGAGTGTTAAACACCGAAACCCAGCAATTTGATCCCATCGACCCAACTTTTGTGCGCGACATTCGTTCTGTTGCCGAATCCTCCACCACGACCTTTGAATTGGGTTACAAGGGATTATTGAGTCACAAGTTCCTCGCCAGTGTGGATGTGTATCATTCGCGCATCAAAGATTTTGTGGGCCCCTTGCGCACGGAAACCCCCAGCGTGTTTGTGGATGTGGACGCCCTGGAAACCGTGCTCATCAACGACATCGTGGCCAACACCATTCTCACACCGCAACTGGCAAAGGACCTGGTCACGCAATTTACCCGCAATCCGGAATTTGCCACCTTGCCCATCGGGATTATTTCGCCAGTGGAAGTTCAAAATGGCACCGATATCATTCTCACCTACCGCAACGTCGGCGACGTTTCGGTCACCGGCCTGGATTTGAGTCTGACTTACTTTCTGAACAAAAATTGGAATATCACCGGCAATTATTCGTATATCGACAAAGATTATTTTGAAAGCAAAGACGGTCGCTCCGATATTGCATTGAACGCGCCCAAAAATAAAATCGGTGCGATCATCAATTATCGCAACGACGAAGCGGGTTTTGACGGTAATCTCAGATTCCGATTTATCGATGGATTTCCGGTAAATTCCGGCATTTTCGTTGGCGAAGTAGAAAGGTACACGGTAGTAGATTTAAACACCAGCTACCAATTGCCCTTTTCTGACAACACAAAATTAACTTTGACCATCCAGAATCTCATGAACAATAAACACCGAGAATTTGTGGGATTGCCAGAGATCGGCCGGCTGGCCTGGATGCGCATTACGCAGTCTTTGTAGTGTATGAAGTTGCCGTCGTCTGAGAATCAGATTAAGAAAAATTCCGTTGCAGCTTTTGCTTCCACCTTTTTTCGATTCTTAGTAAATTTCGAGCTTAAAGTGCGTCAAATTCCGGTGCGCACTCCGGTTGCCGCCATCATCCTCGCCTGCATCCTGGCCAGTTTCGGTGGTTATGTTTATTTTTTTAGATTAAAAATAATTTCGGATCGCCGCGTACTGGTTAACCCCCGGTTAGAAGCCAACCGCTCCTACCAAAAATATCTAACCGAATTTGGCGACGACAAATTCCTGGTGCTGGTGTTAAGCTCCACTCTACAGGAAGCTGCAGGGGCTTTACCTGCGTTGCCGGACAAGTCACAACGGCAGGCCATGAAGCAGGCAGCCGCGCGTTGGGCTGAACTACTGCGGCAGCGGTCTGATCTTTTTCCAAAAATTTTAGAACGAATCGACTGGGACGCACTTGGTCCGCTGGCCCTACTATATGTGCCCAAACAGGCGCTTGATGAAATGCTCCTTTTTATCAACGACAAACTGCCGGAAATACAAACCTGGTCACAAAATCCCACGCTGGATCATCTGCTCTCCATTTTGTCGAAGTATATGCAGGTGGATTCTTTGCCCGGAGATTCCCGCCGCCTGCCTATGCTTTTAGGTGGATTAAATCAGTTCTTTAAGTGGCTGCAGCTTGAATTGCAGCAAACGGGCTCAAACCTCAAAAAACCGCTCGATTTAAAAAATGAGCTGCCTTCTGTATTCAGCAATGGCGCGTACGATCGTGATGGATTTTTCTTTACCAACGACGGTCGGCTGCTGACGGTTTTTGCCAACATCCATGCCGACCCCAATCGGCAGAATCAATATGCGGAAGGCATGCAGTTTGCCGAACAGGCTCTACGGACAGCCTTGCGCACGCTCCCGGATTCGTTAAACATTACCGGGGGGTTAGCCGGCGTACCGGCGCTGGAATACGAAGAAATGAAAACCACGCGCCGGGATTTCACCCGCAGTACGCTGATAGCCCTTTTGGGGGTGACACTTTTATTTGCATTTGGTTTTGGCAACCTGTTGCGGCCGGCGCTGGCAACGCTGTGCCTGTGTCTGGCCATCGGCATGACTTTTGGATTTGTCTATCTGTTCATCGGCCACTTGAATTTGTTGGCCATGGTTTTTACGGTGATCCTGGTTGCGCTCGGGATCGATTTTTCCATCCACTTTGTCACCCACTATGAGCAAGCCCTCAATGCGGGGCACTCCCCGGCTCAGGCCATCGAGAAAACTTATCACACCATTGGCAGTGCTTTGTGGATGGGCGGATTGACCACTGGCGTGGCTTTTCTGTCTGCGTACTTCACCGAATTTTCCGGGCTGTCCGAGCTGGGAATCATCGCGGGTGCGGGTTTGTTGATTTGTTTATCATGCATGATCCTGATCTATCCAGCTATGTTGTTTTTGCTGGATACGCGATTTCCCAAGATAGTAAAATCATTTCGTCTGCGCTCCATGGCGGAAATCCTGCCGTTGCAGGTACCCTTTGAGCAAACTCCACGAAACAAGCTCAGTCTGTTCCTGACGGCGGCGATACTGCTCGTATCCGCAGGTTACTTTTTCGGGCAGTATGACTTCGACACCAATTTATTGAATTTGCAAGCCCTGGAAGGGAAAGCGAAGAAATGGCAGCGTCTGCTGCTTGCAACCGACGACCGCACGAATTTTGCCATCAGTTTGCATCCGGACCGGCCATCCATGGAGCAGACTCGCGCAAAGTTGCTGGTCGCGACGGAGTTTGTAAGACGAACCGAAAGTTTGTACCCGGCCGAAGAGGCACAGAAAAGGCAGCTTTTGCAGGCCATCCATAAGAAACTTGCCCGGGTCAACATTTCAAATTCTGCCGAAGTTTCGCTTTTCAATGTCAAACGTCGGCTGTGGAATGTGCGGCAAACCGTCCGCAAATACCGCCAGAGCAGTGAAAAAGCGAAAGCGGCACTGGCGGAGCTGGCCGGAACCGTGGATGGTTTATATCGAACTTTGAACGATCTTCCTGCAGAGGTTAGTTTAAAACGGTTGCAAAGCTTGCAAAGCGATCTTATTCAGGCGGTCCGCACCCTGCTCAAAGAAGTGCTGGTCTATCTTGATCCGCCGCCCCTGACCCTCGCGCAAATTCCGCTTTCTTTGCGAGAGCGGTTTCAGGGCAAGGACGGTTCGGTGGCGCTGTTGATCTACCCGGCCAACAACACCTGGAATCGTCGTGAGCTGGAGGAATTCGTAACGCGCACACGCAAGATCGATCCCAACATTTTTGGTGAAATCGTTGCCCTTTATGAAAACGGTCGTTCATTGATTCGCAGCTTTTTGTATTCCGCAACCTATGCTTTGATCGCCATTTTGATCTTGCTGCTGCTCTGGACTCGTTCTATGCGTTCCACCCTCTTCTCCCTTTTACCTCTCATTTCAAGTGTGGGTGTGTTATTGGGGCTGATGCAATGGCTTCCCGGAAAAATTTACTGGAATTTCGCCAACTTTTTTGCCCTGCCCATTTTGATCGGCATCGGTGTGGACAGCGGCATCCATCTGGTGCGCGCCTGGAAGCAAAATTCCATCGACATTTACCACGGCGCCGCGAAAGCCGTGCTTTTCAGTTCCCTCACCACCATGATCGGATTTGGAATTTTGGCCACCAGCGATCACCTCGGGATCGGCTCCCTGGGTTTGATTTTATTCATCGGCATCACCTTGTGCTTGATTTCTTCCCTGACGCTTTTGCCGGCCGCACTAAATCTCTTTATGAAAAAAGGGGACAATTAGAAATGTTAAGCCATTTAAAAAAGTCACAACAAAGCTCTATTTATTTAACGATTTTTTCTATCCTACTTTTGTGGCTGTGTACCTTTGCTCAGGACGCCAAAAGGCCGAGCTTCTTAATTGTAAAACCCGGCGACGCCGGGGCCACATCCGAATCCGCTTCAGAGTATTTAAATAAAATCGGTGAATATTTCAGTCAGAAAGTCAGCCGATTTAAGCAGAAGCCGCTGCTGGGCCTCATCAGTAATCGCTTGGACTCCGCAATCGTGATTTTGCAAAAACATCGGCCAGTGTTTGTTTTTGTACCTGCGGGATTTTATCTGCAGCACCTTTCCAATTATGCCGAAAACACCCGTCCCATCGCCCAGGCACCGCGCTTTGGAAAACAGGTTGAACACTACTACCTTCTGGGCCTAAAAAGGCGACCCAGCTCGCTTGCAGCCCTAAAAGGCCAACGGGTACGAACAAATTTTGCCATCGACTGGGCTTACTTAAAACGGGTGGTTTTTCCGGCCGATTTTCAGCCAGGCACGCATTTCAAACTGGAGGCAAGCGAAAATCTCGCTGACGATCTTTTCTTAATGCTCGAAGCACGAGATGCCGGTGAAATCGATCAATTGGAGCCGGCAGCAGCCATTTTGGTAGATGAGGAGCTCAAACACTTTTTCGAAACCGACGATTTGATCCGGGACGAATTGCAGATACTCTGGACTTCGCCGCCTTTGCCGCGCGATTTATTTGTGCTGATCGGTAACGACTGGAGCACTGCGGAAGAACGCGAATTGCTGCACGCGCTCATCGACATGAATCAGGACGCGCTGGGTCAGGAGCTGCTGTCGTTGATGCAGTCCTCCGGAATCACTGAAATCGATTCTACGCTGCTGGCCGAAACCGCGGCCAAATATTTTACATCTGAAAAAGGAAAGCGTGAATGAAGCGAGACCACTTAGCGCCCATTTTCGTTTTGCTGTTTTTGTCGCTGTTGAGCTGCAGCGCAAACAAAGTCGTTGAAAAAGAAACGACGCTGGTTGCGGATATTCAAAGGACTCTGTACCTGGTAGATTCCCTGTACGCAATCAAGCCCCGAAATTTTCAATCCGTTCAGCAAGCCTTTGAACGGCTCGAAACGGAAATCGAACAAGCTCAGCGGAAACATTTTCACCTTTATTGGCGTGCGGCCAAATTGGGCAGCTGGCTGGCGTTGCATAGTCCGGACAAAAATCTGATATCCAGATATTCTGCGAAGGCTCGAGATTTCGCCAGCCGGGCGATTCAATCGGCCCCCGCTCGCGTGGAAGGTTATTATTATCGCGCCATCGCCACCGGCCTTTTCGCGCGTGAAAAAATGGCTGCAGCCCGCACCGCCATGACCGCCATGCGCAGCGACGCTTTAAAAGCCATCGCCATCGATGCCGCTTTTGATCAGGGCGGTCCTCACCGTTTGTTGGGAGCGCTTTACATGCGGGCTCCCGGGGCCCCATCCGGAATTGGCAGCCGCCGCCTGGCTCTAAGTCACCTGAAAGCGGCCTGCGAATTCGCTCCCGATTTTCCCGAAAACCTCCTGTTTTTAGCGGAGCTCTATATCAAACTCAAGCAGCTTTCTGAAGCTACAGAGCTCCTCCAAAAAGTGCGCTCCCTCACATCTTCTGCCAATGGGGACTTGATGGAACAGAAAGAGTGGCAAAGTCGCGTCCGCCAGATGCAGCGTCAACTTGATGAGAAAAAATAATCGGTTTACACCCCCCACCACCATTCTTCTGTTTCTCTACCCAAACAACCCATTCATTTTAAAGGATTAAATTGTAAAACTTTGTTACAAATATTTTCTTGCCCTTTGGAATCGAATATCCTATATTTTATTTGCTTTTTTTTACAACCCTTTACACACATTTCTTTTCATTTCTAACAAAATTATTTTATTCAGAATCACATCTAATCAAATGTACATCACTTTTTAGAGGAGGCCAATTTATGAGAATGCTCACTAAAAACCATGTTTTCGGAATATCGATTGTTTTGATATTTTCGATGACCATGACGGCGCCGGTGCTTTCGCAAACCAAACCAGTGGAGGGGATTCGCGAAAACACTCCGCAAGTGCACGCGCTCATCAACGCCAGAATCGTGCAAGCCCCCGGTCAAGTTATCGAGAAGGGCACGATCATTTTACGAGACGGCGTCATCGAAGCGGTGGGAGCAAACGTTACCCCCCCGGCGGACGCGCGCATCTGGGATTACGATGGCCTGACCGTGTATCCGGGATTGATCGAATCGTATTCGCACATCGGATTGCCAAAAGAAACCAGACAGCGACCAACGCAGCCCGGCGGCTCATCATCCCAAAGCAGCAAGCCCCGAACCGGGCCAGAGCACTGGAATCCAAACGTGCTGCCTGAAACCCATGTTATGGACAAGTTTGCTCCTAAAAAAGAAGATTTAAAGAAATATCGTTCTCTGGGATTTACTGCGGCCCTGATTGCGCCCAATAAAGGCATTTTTAGTGGCACGGGGGCGTTGGTCAGTCTTGGCGACGGCGAGGTCAACCAGCAGCTTTTGAAAGATCAGGTCATGCAAAATATTCAGTTTAGCCGGGCCGGCGGATTTCGCAGCCGCGGTTACCCGAATTCTCAAATGGGCGTTATTGCGCTGATTCGCCAGACCTTTTTGGATGCGGATTGGTATCAAAAAGCGCACGCCGCCTACGCCCAAAAACCCATTGGCCAAACCCGTCCGGAGATCAATGAATCGCTGGCCTCGTTAGAAATGGCCGTGCGCGGTCGGCAGCCGGTTTTGATCAATGTGAATGACGATTTGAATTGCCTGCGGGCCATCAACGTCATCAAAGAATTTGGCTTGAAATCGTGGATTCTGGGTAGCGGACACGAATACCGCCAGCTTGGCGCCATCAAAAAGGCCGGGGTGCCGTTCATCCTGCCGCTGAGTTTTCCCGAGACGCCAAAAGTCGAATCTCCAGAAGAAGCCTTGAATGTCAGCCTGCAGGAATTGAGTCACTGGGAGGCGGCGCCAGAAAATCCAAAGCGATTGCAAGATGCGGGTGTTACTTTTGCGCTGACTACCTCTAAATTAAAAAAGCCCGCTGATTTTACAAAAAACTTGCGTGAATCCATAAAACGCGGCCTGTCTGCCGACGCGGCGCTGGCTGCCCTGACCACCACACCGGCGAAACTCTTAGGAGTTAGCAATCTGCTGGGCAGCGTCCGCTCTGGGAAATTAGGTCATTTGGTGGTGACCGACGGAGACTTGTTCGGTGAAAAAACCAAAATTCTCGACGTCTGGGTTGACGGCAAACGCTATGAAATAAAAAAGCGGCCGGAAGTCGATCCGGCTGGAAAATGGACCCTCACATTTGCCCTGCCCCAAGAAAAGTCCCTATCGACTGAGCTCGAAATAAAAGGCAAGCCGGAAAAGTTGAGTGGATCGCTGCTGCAAGACAGCACCCGTGTGAAATTGAAAAAAATCAAACTGGAACGCCGCCGGGTAACCATGTCTTTTGCTGGCGACAGTTTGGGCTACGCCGGGGTGGTTCGCCTCTCTGGCAGCGTGGAAGACAAGCAGATGATGGGACAAGGAGCGCTGCCGGACGGCAGTACGTTTACCTGGAGCGCGACCTGGAAAGAAGCGGTGAAAGCGGCCAGGCCAAAGTCCCAAAAAGCGAAAATAGCGAAAAAAGTGCAAAGCGTGCCGGCTCCCAACAATCCTCCCGGCGCCTTTGGTTTTACCCAAATTCCAGAACAGCCGAAACAGATACTCGTTCGCAACGCCACTATCTGGACTTGCGGCCCGCAGGGAAATCTGGAAAACACCGACATGCTGATGGTGCAAGGCAAGATCACCAAAATCGGAAAGAATTTAAGTGCGGCTTCCAATGCGGTCATCATCGACGCCGGAGGTAAACACGTTACGCCCGGTTTGATCGACGCCCATTCCCACTCCGGACTCAGCTCCATCAACGAAGGCTCACAAGCCGTGACTTCAGAAGTCCGCACCCGAGACGTAATCAACAGTTACGATATTTCTCTCTATCGCGAAATCGCCGGCGGCTTAACCATCGCCAACCAATTGCACGGTTCCGCCAATCCCATCGGCGGGCAGAACTCTATAATCAAACTGCGCTGGGGCGCGCAACCGGAACAGATGCTGGTGAAGGATGCACCCGAGGGCATTAAATTTGCGCTCGGGGAAAATGTCAAACGTTCACGCTCCAGCAACAATCAGCGTTACCCCGACACGCGTATGGGTGTGGAGCAGATCATTCGCGACCGTCTCCAGGCTGCTCTGGATTATGAAAAAGAATGGCAAAAATATCATTCTACCAAAAGGAAAAACGGCGTCATTCCACCTCGCAAAGATTTAGAGCTGGAAGCGCTGTTGGAAATCATTCATGGCCAACGCGACGTCCACAGCCACTCTTACCGCCAGGATGAAATCCTTATGCTGGTGCGGGTAGCGGAAGATTTCGGCTTCACCATTGCCGCGTTTCAGCACGTTTTGGAAGGCTACAAGGTGGCCGAAGCGCTGGCGCAGCACGGCGCGGGCGCTTCCACTTTCAGCGACTGGTGGGCCTACAAATTCGAAGTGTACGACGCCATCCCCCACAACGGCGCTTTGATGCACAACGCCGGCGTGGTGGTTTCCTTCAATTCCGACAGCGGTGAGCTGGCGCGGCGCATGAACCTGGAAGCAGCCAAAGCCGTGAAATACGGCGGAATCAGCGAAGAAGACGCGTTGAAATTCGTTACCCTCAATCCAGCAAAACAGCTCAAAATCGATCACCGAGTCGGTTCATTAGAAGTGGGAAAAGACGCGGACTTTGTGGTGTGGAGCGGACACCCGCTTTCCACTTACTCCATTTGCGAACAAACCTGGATCGACGGCCGTCAGTATTTTAGTCTCGAAAAAGACCGGGAAATGCGCAAACAGGTACAAGCAGAGCGCGCGCGATTGATCCAGAAAGTGCTGACAGCCGGTGGTGAGAAGAAAAAGAATAGAGACAGTGGTCGCGGCCGGCCATCAAATTGATCGTGATCCTTATTGAAACTAAGAATTCGGATTCTTAAAAAGTAAATTTTTACGAGGAGTTAAAAAATGAAGCAAAAAATATTTAGAAACACATTCACCATGTTCTTCCTCGTGGGATGTTTCATTCTAAGCCTGAAAGCGTCTGATCAAATTCCCGCGCCCAAGCAGGATCATCCCATCGCGCTGGTGGGCGGCACCATCCATACCGTCAGCGGCGAAACTATTGAAAACGGCGCCGTTCTTTTTGTGGATGGAAAAATCACGGCCCTGGGGCAAAATGTCGATTTACCCGAGGGTACTGAAGAAATCGATGTCCAGGGTAAACACGTCTATCCCGGCTTGATCGCCGCCAACACGGCACTGGGTCTGGTTGAAATCGGCGCGGTGCGCGCTTCACGCGATTACGCGGAATTGGGCGACATCAAGCCCAACGTGCGTGCGGAAGCCGCCATCAACCCCGATAGCGAGCTGTTCCCGGTCACCCGCGCCAATGGTATCACCCTCACATTGAGTGTGCCGTCTGGCGGCTTGATCTCGGGCACCTCCGCCCTCATCATGCTGGACGGCTGGACCTGGGAAGACATGACCCTAAAAGCCCCGGCCGGACTGCACGTACGCTGGCCGCGTATGGTAGCGGGTGGACGTTCGAGATTTTTCAGGCAGAGCGCCAGTGATTTGCTAAAACGCCGCGACGAAAGCCTCCAAAAAATACAGGACGCATTTGCCGAAGCTCGGGCCTATCTCAAAACCAAAGAGGCGGAGATGAGCAACAAGGGTACGCCTTACCACGCCACCGACTTGCGCTGGGAAGCCATGATTCCTGTTCTCAAAAAACAAGCGCCGGTGTTCATACATGCCGATGAAATCCTGCAAATTCAGGCGTCAGTCAACTGGGCAACTCAGGAAGACGTGAACATGGTTCTCGTGGGCGGCCGCGACGCCTGGCGTATCACCGAATTGCTGAAAGCTAAAAATATTCCCGTGATCATTGGAGGGGTGCTCACGACACCCATGCGCCGATGGGAGGCCTATGACACTCCGTACAAAAATGCTCTGCGTTTGCACGAAGCCGGCGTTTCTTTCTGCATAGGTTTTAGTTTTGAAGCGGCGCATGCGCGCAATTTGCCGTACCATGCGGCGATGGCTGCAGCGTACGGTTTACCCAAAGAGGAGGCGCTGAAAGCTGTGACCCTCTACCCAGCTCAGATACTCGGCGTCGCCGATCGCGTGGGCTCGCTGGAAGTCGGCAAAGACGCCACGCTCATCGTCACGAACGGCGATCCGCTGGAAATCATGACCCGAGTGGAGCAGGAATTCATCCAGGGTCGCAAAATCGATTTGACCAGCCGTCACACACAGCTTTATGAAAAATACAAATCCAAATACGAACGACTGGCAAAAGAGAAAATGGAGATCTCCCGTAAGTGAAATTGAGTTTATAAGTCGTTAAGATTCGTCACGAAGGTCGCGAACAAAATCAGGCAAAAGTTCGCGGCTTTCGGGGCGATAAAAAATAATTGGGCCACGGATTTTCACAGATAAAACACTGATTTATTTTCTAATCAAAAACATTTAATCCGTACTACCGACCGGCATTTCTTTGTTTTGTTTGCAAAGTTTCTAAGCGGATTCCAGTTGCCAAATCCAAATAATTGTACAGTGTGAAAGTCATTGACGTAGTTGTGCAAAGAACGCAGAGGTTTGCAGAGTTTTTGATTTCAATAAGCGAAAAGCCGTATAACAATCCCACACGACCAAACTTATTGTTGTTACTGATATTATTCCTTTTTTCTATTTTTTCCTCTGCGCCCGCGGCGTTTTCTGCGTTTCACATATTGATTGCAGCTTTGCAGCGCTGTGAATATCCGTATCAAACTGAGGCGAATTTTTTTGAGAAGAACAAATCCGGATAAATGAAAATAATTGCCCACCGAGGTTCCTCAAAAATCTGGCCGGAAAACACGCTGCTGGCCTTTGACCGGGCGCACCAGGCTGGCGCCAGCGGTTTTGAAACCGATCTGCGGCTTTCCAAAGACGATAAAATCATTCTCTCCCACGACGCCGACCTGGCGCGATTCGGACACCCGGACAAAGTGATTCATGAACTCGATTGCAGTGAAATTTGTGATCTTCAAATCCAGTCTCCCGACGGCCGTTTTCGCGATAATCTCATCGATCTCGTCACCCTTCTGCAAAAATATCGCGCCAAAGATTACATTTTTGACTGCAAAATATCCGATGAACGGCTTTTCCAGATTTTGAAGGAAACGCTGTCAGATCTGAGATTTCATGATGGCGTGTGGTTTCTCACCTGGTGCGCAAAGGCAGATAAACTCGTGCAAACCTATTTCCCGGGTTACGCCATTTTTCCGCGCGAAAGTAGAACCCGCCTTTGGGGCTTGGGGTGTTTGGTAGGTCTAGGGAAAATATTTGAACCGCGCAGTGAACTGCTTTCCTTACCCGCTTTTTACCACGGCCTGCCGCTTGTTAACCGTGCGCAAATCGCAGACCTGCACCGGCGCGGCAAACGCTTTTTAGGCTACCTGGTGAACTCCAAAACCGACTTCGAGCGCTGCCAGCAGTGCGGCGTGCAAATGGTTTTGACGGATTATCCGGATTTAATTTCGCAGCTTTTACAGTAAAGAAAAAAACTCGAGGTTTCAGGCCGATGGCATGTTCAGCTACCACCAATATACAGTACCTCATTAAAAATTCCTGCTCAGCGGCCAGTGTATGCAACCAAGTGATTCACTCATACACAATTTTGAGGTAATTTTCATGCACCCAGCCGGTGCTGCCGCTGCCTAATCTGATTTTACGCCACTTGCCGTTTTCTTGCAGCAATTCAAATTTCTGTCCCCGCTGCACCTTGGTGACAATCCTGAAATTCTTGCCTGGCCCGGAGCGCACGTTCAAGGTGCTGGCTGTCACCTGAGCCATTTTCTTCAATTTATCGTATGAGTTTTTTTCAACGACGCTGTTCGTTTGCCACACGGGTTTGGACTTTTTCTTTTTGAATCGGCCTGTCGTGTGATCCAACGAAAAGACCAACGAAATACGGTGCACGGCATCGTCGAACACTTTATCAGATGCGTAACCGTAATTGATTTCCAGAGTATGCTCGGAAAGCGGCAAGACAAATCCGGCGCCGCCCGTAAATTGCTTATCATTCAAACCAACGCGAATAGGTAGCATGCTGATGGGCCTTACTTCGCTGCCAAGGTGCAATACCGGCGACAGGCCCGCGGTTTTGCTAACATCGGCGACCACAGTCACCAGCTCGTGCGCCCGCCAGGAAGCACCCACACGTAAATTCAACGGTACGCCTTCGGTGTAATTGCGGTCCCACCTGAAATCCGTACCGATATCCTGCAGCAACAGTCCCAGGCGAATTTGGTTATTGAAATTGACCAGAAGCGACGCATCGAAACCCATGCCGGTAGCCGACTGGTCTGCCAGGTCGTTTCGGATGATTTTAAAATTCCCACCAACGGCGATCATTGAATTGATATTTTTGCTCACCGAAATCAGAAAGGCATTCTGCGAGTTGCTGAAAATATTTTCCGGTGTGGAGCTGTTGAAACTCCGCCCTTCGATGTTGTCCACTTTTAAACCGATCCAGCTCACGCCCACACTGAAATAGTTTTTCACCGGCATGACGCCGGTGAAAAAATTGAAGGTGCGATCAAATGGCAAATTCATGTTCATGAATTCAAATTGCAGCTTTTGAATCTGATGAAGGCCGGCCGGGTTCCAATAGGTTGCCGAAGGGCCGTTTGCCAGACCGGTAAAGGCTCCACCCAGCGACAACGCCCGGGCGCCCACGCCCATTCTTAAAAACGTGCCGGCGGCACCGCGACTCTCCTGTCCGAAGCTCATCGGACAAAACAGAAGAATCAAAGAGGCCGTGGTTGCTAAAATCCAGTTGTTGCGGTTTAATGGCAAATTACAGCGTTGCATTCTTCTCTCTCTTTTTTTGATTTACCGAGTTACAGCGATTTTAATGAATCTTTGCACATTGGGTGCTTTTATGCGACAAAAATATACTCCATTTGCCACGAGCTCATTTTTGGAGTTCGTGCCATCCCAGATGTCTTCCAAGTGCTCTCCCTGGCGTTTAAACTCATCTTCCACCAGAGTTTTCACCAATTTGTTATCCACATCCAAAATTTCGATGGTCACTTGGGCAGCCGTGGCCAGCTCGTAGCGAATGGTAGTACTGCTCTGATTTATTCTGAATGGATTGGGAAAATTATAGACATCGGCCATCAGGGTCTGGGCGCCGTCCGGTGGCGCTTCTTCCCCGTCTGCTGGAATCACTGCGCTGACCTCGTTTGAAAACAGACTTTCGTTGCCGGAAAAGTCCACCGCGGTGACCGCAAAATAATAGCGCCTGCCGACCTCGAGGCCGCTGACTCGGTGGCTGGTCTGGTTGCCGACTTGAACGGTTGAAGAGTAATTTTGAGATGCCTGGCCGTAATAGATAATGTAGCCGGCCAGATCGTTCTCCTGATTGGGATCCCATGATAACTGCACAGAGCCAGTGTTCAAGACCGGCAAAATCAGCAGCGACTGAATAAAAATTGAATTCAGCCATCTTTGAAATAAAGGATGAAAATGAAACATCCGTCGCGCCTTGAATTTGGTGGTCATGCCTAACATATCAAAAATCCCTTATTTGATGAATACCTCTGAATATCTCAATTACAACATTTTCTGAATAGCGGCTAAAATCGTTTTGGCCCGGCAGGGTTTTTCGATCACTTGAAAGGTTCGCCCTATTTTGCTTCGTAGGCGGGAAATGATTTCCCGGTGTGCCGTGATAATAATGACCTTTAGATCCGGCTGTATTTTTTTACACTTCGCCATCACCTGCTCCCCATCCAGGTCGGGTAGTTTGTAATCGGTAAGCAAAACCTGGTACTTTTTTACCTGCAACATTTCAATGGCCGAGCGGCCATTAAATGCCACATCCGAGCTCATGCCATGCTCTTGCAAATACTCTTTCATCATATTTGCGATGTTTTTTTGATCATCAATTACTAAAACATTTACTGCCAACTTCTTTTCCCTCCTGACCAACGGTCGCACACATAGTTGCTTCCAGTTTTATAAATAGTGTTACTTGCAATTTCTCAATTTAAGCAAGATAATATTATTAAGTTTTGATAATAAATTTTCCGTGTGATGGGAACCACAAAATAAGCGTTCTTCTTTGACAAACGTATTCTTTTGTTATGGCAAAGAGAATGCCAAATAATTACAATGGTACTTGTATGGTCTAAGTTGTTAATTTATTGTGTGTTATGACACATTCATCCATAGCTGAATTAAACAATGCGGCATGCGAGGACAAAAACAGGCGTGAATCGCATGTAATAATTACACGGCACTTTTTGTGAATAAAAAATCAAACCGATTGAATTTTGCAGAGCATGAAATTACCGCTCCGACACCGGTCGATTTAACCTGCAGGCGCAATTGGCGGGTTCCGATTCAAAAGTCAATTGATCGTGCGAAATTTACTTCTCAATTTCCTTTTCAAGATAATATTTGTTCAATTTATTATGCATGGTTTTCAAGCTGATGCCTAAAATCTGTGCGGCTTTGGTTTTGTTGTTGTTGGTCATTTTGAGCGTCTTGAAAATCACTTCTTTTTCCACTTCTTCCAGAGATTTCCCGAGGACGATGTTTTCGGAATCGGAGCTTGCCGGGGAAACGGGATTGAGGAGCGATTGCGGTAGATGCTCCAATTCGATGGTATCGCCGTTGCATAAAATCACTGCGCGTTCCACGAGATTCTTCAGCTCCCGCACATTGCCGGGCCAGGAATAATTCCGCAAAAGGGTGAGACATTCATCAGAAAAGGCGTTGATCTGTTTGTTGTTTTTACTATTAAATTGCTGCAGAAATTCATTGAGCAAAAGAGACAGATCGCTCATTCTCTCCCGCAATGGCGGCATTTCGATTTCCATAACACTCAGGCGATAGTAGAGATCTTCACGCAACGCCCCAGACGACAGCGCTTTTTTGATATCGCGGTTGGTGGCGGCAATGACTTTCACATCCACGGTGATTTCTTTGGTGCCGCCTAACCGGCGGAAACTGCGCTCTTCTAGCACTCTTAATAATTTCGTCTGGGTGTCTGCGGACATTTCACCGATTTCGTCCAGAAATAACGTGCCGCCGTTGGCCATTTCAAAGCAGCCGGGTTTTTCTTTCAGCGCCCCTGTAAAGGCGCCTTTTTCATGGCCAAATAGCTCGTTTTCCAGAATATCGCGTGGAAAAGCCGAACAATTGATGGCCACAAACGGTTGCAGAGCGCGGCTGCTTTTGTTGTGAATGGCCCGTGCCACCAACTCCTTGCCGGTGCCGCTCTCACCCGTAATGAGCACATTGGCGGTGGTATCTGCAACGGCATCGAGCAATTGATATATGTGACGCATCTTTTCATCCTGACCGACAATGTCCTCGTAATGCGTCATTTGCTTGATGGTTTCTTCAAGCTGAAGATTTTTCACAATCAAATTTTGATGTTCCAGTGCTTTCGGAATGATCGATTTTAGCCGATGCGGTTTCACGGGCTTGGTCAAATAATCATAGGCGCCGGCTTTCATGGCGTCCACGGCCGTGGAAATGGTGCCCTTGCCAGTGATGATGATCACTTCGGTCATCAGTCCTTTTTTCTTGATCTTTTCCAAAAGCTGAATGCCGTTCAAGCCGGGTATCATCAAATCCACCAGAACCAAATGAAAATTCTGGCTTTCCAAAAGCTGCAGCGCTTTCAAACCGTCGTCCACGGCTGCGGTGGTGTAGCCTTCTAAATTTAGTAGTTCAGACAATCCTTCGGTGATAGCGGGTTCGTCATCGACAATGAGAATTTTGCTTTGAGATGCGTTTTTCATTTTTTCAACTTACCTGTTTAGGCTGCTGGGAACGAGAACGTTACTTGGGTGCCTTTCTCCAATTTGCTTTCCAATTGCATTTGTCCACCATTGGCTTCGATCAATCGTTTGGTGACCGGTAAACCCAGTCCCGAGCCATTTTTTTTGGTGGTATAATAAAGGTCAAATATTTTTTTTAGCTGCTCTTTAGAAATACCAGCTCCGGTATCTTTTACGGAAACAAAGATCTTTTTCTTTTTCGTCCAGGAACGAACGTTGATCTTGCCACCGGCACGAGTAGCATGGATGGCGTTGATGATGATATTCAGCAGGGCTTGCTGCAGATGTCCTTTATCGATCAGGACATGCTGCACACTTCGGCTCAAACGCGATTCGATGCGGATCTTCGATTTTTCAGCTTCGGCTGACACCCCCTGGCAGGTGTCTTTGATAATTTTGTTAATTGGCACGCGCTCTCTTTTGGGTTTGCCCGGCCGCACATAGCTGAGAAAGCCCTGAATTACTTCCTCCATGTGCTCGATTTCGTTTTCAAGAATTTCCGCGTTCTTCAGCATGGTTTCTTTGGACTGATTTTTTTTGATCTTGGATTTGAGAAGGTCGATATTGATGCCCAGAGCGTGCAGCGGATTTTTTATCTCGTGCGACATGATATCGAGGAAACGCGAAAACGTGCGCAGCTCATTTCGAATGGTTTGATGGCTGTGTGCAGCTTTTCTCTGCGCCACATCCAACTGTTCCAAACGCTGTAAAGCCGCATTGACCCTTTTAAAAGTTGGCGCGTATTCATCTCCCTCCTTCCACTTGATTCGAAAGCCGTATTTACGCTTATCGATCATGCTCATGGCTTTTTCCACTTGCTTGATGGGCGAGTTCAAAGTGCGACTGTAAATGAGAGAGAAAACGATGACCGCTACGATGCCTCCGAATCCGATGAAATAAAATGTGATTTGCAGGTTGTGCAGAACCGGCTTGAGCTTACCCGCTTTGGCATTTAACCGGAGTACGCTATATATTTTTCGTTTGCTGTCACTTAACCAGATGATATCAAATTCGCCGGCGCCACCGAGTCTTTGCATTTCGAATTCCTGACGATTCTTTAGAATGCCGTTCTTTAATATTTCAATTTCTGAGTAAGGATTGCCTTCGCTTGTCGGTATTAAAGAAAAAAGGATTTGGCCTTTTCCATCGATTAAATACAAATCTTCGATTATTTGATGCTGTGTGGTTTCCTGGATGAGCTGCTGTCGTATTCGATTTTCTTGTGCTCTGGTAAAAGTGTTTTTAGCTGTTAATTTACTCATGCCGCTTTTGAGAGTAGATTTTAGATGCGGTACGACCAATTTGGCGGTCTGTTCAGCAAAATTGTCCAATACTGCGTGCAATCCCCGATACGAAAAAAAAACCGAAGTTCCGAATACGATCACAAAAAATATTAACGCGATGATTAATTGCTTATGAAAAGTTTTCATCAACTTTCAGCTAATTGTGAAATAAGCCAATATCAGTAAATAACAGCAGATAAAAATGGAGAGAGAATACAGTTTTTTAAATGTACAACAAGGAATCAGCAGCCACAATCGATCACAATGAGTTCCGTCTGGGGCTGCCCGATGTATTCTGCGCCTTTGGCCGTCACCAGAACATCTTCCTCCAGGCCGATGTTGATTTCCTGGCCATTGCGGGGATCCGGAGCGTACAAAAGCGGTTCCACTGCATAAACCTGGTCGATTTCCAGTGGGAAAAATACCGTGTTGCCGTAGCGTTCTTTCCAATCGGGACCCAGGATGGCGCCTACGTCGTGCACTTTCAATCCGATGGCATGTCCGGCGCCGTGCGGGTAGCCTTTGTAGCCAGCGGCTACTAAAGTCTGACGTCCGATTTTATCGATATCGTTGCCGGTCACTCCGGGCCGGATCGCCCGCACACAGGCCTGATTGGCTTGCAGCGCCACCTGCCACATTTTCACAATCTCCGCAGGCGCCTGCTCTTCGTCCGGTTTGAGAACATACGCCGTGCGCTGGATATCGGCTGCGTAGCCTTCATAGCGCACGCCGAAGTCGATTCGGAGCAAATCGCCGGCCTCGATGGCGCGATCCGTGGGCTCGGAATGGCCTCTGGTGGGACCCACCACAATGCTCATGAACGCCACCGACATTCCCAGCTCTTCGGTTCTTGTTGTCATAAACGCACCGAGGTCATTTTCCGTGGTCACACCGATTTCAATTTGCTCGGCAGTCAGGGCCTCTGAGATGATTTTCTGGGTCGCCAGTACCGCCGTCTTCAAGGCGGCAATTTCCATGGGCAGCTTTTTGCCGATGAGTGACACGATTAACCTTTCGGCAGAAATAAATTTCTTTGAAATCGCCGAGCCCAGGGCTTCTTCCAGATATTTTTTCATGCCCAGGGTTAAGCCGTCGGCGATGGTGACGTCTCTGGAAAAGTTGATAGCGATATTTTTGGGATCGAGCTTTTCGAGCCATGATTTCAAATGCGGTTTAACGCCTTCGGTTTTGTAGGAAACCACCTCATCAAATAAACCCGTCGCCTTAATGGCTGAGACGTCGTAGCTGGCTGCGATGGCCACTTTTTTGTACTTGCCATTTTTGAATGAAAAAATAAACGCGCCGCGGGCCACGATGTGTTTGATGCCTATGATGGGCAGGATGGGATCTTCGGAGTTTTCACGCGTGAACACCAGCCACATTTCCACATTTTGCTCTTGCATGATTTGCGGAAGAAGTTTATTGATGCGGTCGCGCTGAATTTGGTGGTGATCGATTTTAGGTCTCTCGATTTCGGTATCCTCAGCCCGGACTCGTTTACCCACACACGCCGAAAATAAAATAATGAAAAAAATCGTTTTAACCATGCTCTCCTCTCCTGTTTCGCAGTTTTTAAAATAATACGTCCACAACTAAATGTCAAGACATTTTGCTTGATTTCAGTTTATATTCATGCTATTTTATTCTCATCCGAAAAATGCGTACTTTTGACGCGCTGTGTAAAGACTGCTCAAAAAACATGAAATGGTTTTTTGATTCTTTCTCTTTCTTTTGTATTGACGAACGGCATGCAAAGTGAAGACCCAAATCAAGGCCGGTCGTTTCTCTGCGAGTCCCGGATACTTTCGAATTCGCGTCAACCTAAGAAAAAATCCTTGTTCCCAAACTCCAGTTTGGGAACAAACTTTCTCAAGAAACTTTGTTTCTGCTATTAAAGGAGTCTTCCGAAATTGGGTTTCTCCATACTTGCGTTCCAAAATAGAAATTTTGGAACCAGAAGGTGCTTGGTTTTCGGTAAACACATGGCTGAAATTGGTCATTAATTTTAGGTTGACGCCAAAACGAATACTTTCGGAGGTCGCCTTTATTCTGTCCGTAATAGAGCATATCTTATCGCAACAAAAGAGACGAAAGTACACATTATCCGGATGAACCCTATTTTATCTCCAACTTTGCGGGCATTAAATAGTGTCCATCCGTAATCGTCATTCCCGAGTGCCGTTATCGGGAATCTCGTGCATAACTCACCAATGGATTCCCGCTTAAAGATGCGGGAATGACAAAAAAAGCTCTTTACGGATGGACACTAAATAGCTTTATGCTACCTTTAGAAAAAACGATTTAAGTTACGAGTTTAATAGTTCTAACTTCAATTTCAAAATGAGATAGCGGTTATGCGGTATTTTGAAAAAGGAAGAATGATGTAAACATAAATGCTTCCAAAAGAAATCTCCGGTCGATTCAAGCACTGTGCGAGTTATTTCTCAAGGAAAGTAATTTTCAAATCCAGTACCATGCCTGCCACGAACGCGGCTGGAGCGAACCGTATTTCTTCACGCTCGACAACGTGACGGTCGGTTACGGCGATATCAAACCCAATCTGGTGGAGTAAAACATGAAATACCGAATAACGAAAGTTTATACTAAGCAGGGCGATGACGGCGAAACGCGCCTGGGTGGTGGACAAAAAATCGCAAAAGACGCCACACGCATTCAGGCCTACGGCACCGTGGATGAACTCAATTCTGTCATCGGACTGGCCATGACGTTCCATCCGTGCTCTGAAATCCATCAGGCCCTTAGAACCATTCAGAATCAGTTGTTCACACTGGGCGGCGACTTATGCGTGCTGGATGAAGACAAAAAGAAAATCGCGGTGGAGGGCGTTACCGCAGATCACGAGTCCTTTCTCGAAAAACTCATCGACAAATTCAACCACCAGTTACCGCCTTTACAGGACTTCATTCTCCCCGGCGGCACTCAGTGTGCCGCGGTTCTGCATCAGGCACGCTGCATCTGCCGGCGCGCGGAACGCTACACCGTCACGTTATCCAAATCAGAAAAAATCAACCCGCTGATTTTGTCCTATCTGAATCGCCTTTCCGATGCATTGTTCGTATTTGCCCGCTATGAAAATCATGTAAACGATGTGACAGATATCTTTTGGAAAAAGTGAAAAAATAAGTCGGAAAACTGGTGGATATTTTAAGTACCCCTTTTGGTCTTCAAAGAATTCCGATTAAACGAGCGGAATATTGAACTCAAACACGCGCTCGATAAACCAGATCAATCCAAAAATCAGAATAATTGAAGAAAGCCCGAATACGATCTGCTTTTGCCACCGAGTGCGGGTAAAAAAAACAATGACAGGAAATGTGAGAGAAACGATCATGATTTGACCGAATTCCACGCCCAGATTGAATGAAAAGAGCGACACCACCAGTCCGCTGGTGGGAAGTCCCAGCTCCGTCAACACGCCGGCGAATCCGAAGCCGTGCATGAGTCCGAAAATAAACGTGATTAACCAGCGCTGATCGCTGTTTTTGATCAGAAAATTCTCCGCGGCAATGTACACAATACTCAACGCGATGACCGATTCCACTACTTTGCCCGGAATTTGAACAATTTGCAAAGCCGCAAGCGCCAGGGTGATGCTGTGAGCAACGGTAAACGACGAGACAATTTTAATGAGATTTTTGAAACTCCCTCCGATGACAATTAAACCCAATAGAAACAAAATATGATCGTAGCCGATAAAAATATGTTCCATCCCCAGCCAAACAAATTGTTTGACCTGTTGGCTTAGCCTTACATCGCGACCCTCAAAACCAAATGTTTCTTTATTATAACCGCTGGTTAACACCGCTTGCTGAATTTCCGAATGATGCACCACTTTGATCAAATTTTTGTGCTGAAATCCAAACTCCTCGAGAAAATCCAAAATCAAAGTTATTTTCCACGGTTGAAATTTCAGCTCACTAGTAAAATCAAGCTGCATAAAAATATTTCCCTGCCCATCTTCTACAATGGAGCCGTCTCCTCTTGCTAAGAACAATTTTTTACCCGCGATGACGATGGAAATTTTGTTTTCAAAAAACTGGTAGCATTCAGCCACATTTATCAGCAATTCATCGTTAGTCACAATCTCGTCGCCATTCTCATCCAAATCGAACAACTTTTCCAGATCGGTTTTATCAAAAATCAACCGACATTTTAGCGCCTTATCCTGAATTTCAATGCTCGTGTAGCTGGAATTGAGATCGTGCGCTCTGGCCAGCGAATATTTGAACAAAATAGTGCTCAGTACAATGGCAATTACAAGTAATCGTTTACAAATCGCTATATTAATCAAACTAAGTTCGAAATTTTTCATCTAAATGATTTGAATGCTAAAAACGGTGATTGGGAATTGGAATATTTGAATGGCGTAAATGGCCTCACTGCAGTGAATAACTTTATTCCATTTTTACGGAAGATTTTTCCGCTGAATATTTAAAGGCATTTTCCAGGACATTTCGCACGGCGTCTTCTTCTAAATCCGGAATTAATCGCCCATCCAAAGCCACAGAAATGTTACCGGTTTCTTCAGAGACGACCAGCACGACCGCGTCCGACTCTTCCGCCATGCCCAGAGCAGCGCGATGCCGGGTTCCCAGGTGCGGATCGATATTTTGCTCCTGGCTCAACGGCAATATACATTTCGCCGCTTCGATGATGTCGTTTTGAATAATTATCGCTCCGTCGTGCAGCGGGGAGCGCGTGTTAAACAGGGAGACGATGAGCTGAGCCGACACTTCCGCCTGAATTTTTATGCCGGTTTCCGTGATGGATTTGATGCCGGTGTCGCGAGTCAGCACGATCAAGCCACCATACCGGCGCTTTGATAATTCAACGGCAGCTTTGATCACTTCCTCAAATGTTTTGCTGCTGGACACTTTGATGAAATATCGGATAATTCGACTCTGCCCGATAAAAATCAGCATGCGTCGCAGCTCGGGCTGAAAAATAATCACAAAGGCAATTAACCAGACGGTTTTCAAATTATCAAAAATCCAGCTCATGCCGCTCATGTTGAACAAACGCGCCAGCAAAGAAATGATGAGGATTAAAACCAGTCCTACTAACATTTGCGCGGCGCGGGAGCCCCGCATAAAGCAGTACAATTTATAGAGAATGTAAAAAATGACAAAAATATCGAGAAGATCAAAGACGGTTATTTTGATAAAGCCGATTTTATAAATGGTTAGCTGACCGCTCATATCAATTCACATGATTCATTTTGTGAACAAATTGATCTGCGATAGTGACAACTTCTTTCATTGGCTTGACATCGTGCACACGCAAAATGTCAGCGCTATTCAAGATCGCCAGCGTGGATGCCGCCATGGAACCCGCAAGCGATTCTTCGGGTGGCTTGCCAAGCACCCGCCCGATAAATGATTTGCGAGAAATGCCCACTAAAATCGGACGCGACATTTTTTTGAAAACAGCCAATTCTCGGAGTATTTGATAATTATCCTGCAAGCGTTTCCCAAAGCCAATGCCCGGATCTAATATGATATTTTCAAATTTAATCCCTTGACTTAAAGCAAATTCTATTCTTCGTTCGAAGTAAGAAACAATTTCATCGATGACATTTTCATATTCAGGATGGTTCTGCATATTTTGCGGTGTACCTTTGATGTGCATGAGCACCACCGGCACTTCAAATTCCGCCGCTACCGCTGCCATCTCCGGGTCAAATTGCAAAGCACTGATATCGTTGATCATGCTCGCACCCGCTTCAAGCACCAGTCGGGCCACCTTTGACTTATATGTATCCACAGACAGAGGTACATCCACCACGGAACTGAGTTCTTTGATCACGGGAACCACTCTTCGAATTTCCTCTTCTGCTGAAACTTTTTTTGCTCCTGGCCGCGTCGATTCTCCGCCGATATCGAGAAAATCCGCTCCGGCTTTAACCATTTCTACGCCGGCTTTCACGGCACTTCGGACAGATGTATGCCGGCTGGCTGAGTAAAAGGAATCCGGCGTACAATTTACGATGCCCATCAAGTGTGTGCGGCTGCCTAAATTCAGCTCTTTCCCGCCACAATTCAGTTTACAATGGTCAGACATCTATTGGATTGAACGTTTATGATCAGATTGCAGAGAATCGATGACTCCGCGTTCCTGCATGATTTTGTAAAGGTGTTTTCGAGCTTCTTCAGCGAATGTATCGTCCTCTCCCCGGCGTTTACGGATTCGTGATTGCAGCAAAGGAATCGCACGGTCGAAATCGCCCTTTATTTCATAAATATAAGCAAGATATAAATGAGAATCAAGGTGATCGTCTAATTCAATGGCGTATTTAAAATATTTAATGGCATTTTCGTAGTCTTTTTGATGATAATACACAATGCCGATGTTGTAATAAACATCGCTGTTTTCAGGCGTTAATTCCACCACTTTTTGATAGGTTTCTAACACATTTAATAAATCGTTTTGGGACAGATACACTTGCCCCAAGGCCATCAGGCCGTCCACGGAAATGGGATTGATTCTCAAAAGTTTTTGCAGCGTGTGCAAAGCGAGATGCAGACGATTTTTTGATGTGTAAAAATTAGCCAGATTCAAATAGCCTAATGTAAAATACGGATCCAGGTGAATTGCACGTTCGAGCAAGGCGCCTTCATTTTTATATCCAAGCCCGGCATATCGGGTTTTATGCAAACGCGTGAAATCCAGGTAAGTTCGTGCATCGAATGGGTTATGCTGATGACTGAGTTTTAGCGCGGTTTCAGCCTGGCTCCATCGTTCATTGGCCAGATAAAGCTCCCCCTTTAAGCGCAGGGTTTTGCTGTTGTTTTCGTCGATGGCCAGTGATCGCTGCAGTACATCGCGAATCCTCTTAAATTCGGCAACCGGCTCCCCGCCAGAATTTTTTCGGCGCTCAGCCGTGTTCAGCAGCAATTCAGCGTAGCGATTCAAATAAACCGGCAAGCTATCCATTTTAACCGCTTCCTGCGCCAATTGTAACGCCCTGTCAAGCTGCCCATTTAGCTCGTACAACAAAGAATTGTAATAATTAGCCTCAGCCAAATAATTCGTTTCCACAATTTGATAAGAAACTGAATTAGGCCCTTGCACAATGAATTTGAGCAAATCTTCGCTCAAACGTCTGCCGTATTTGAAAAGGCCGTTTTCATCGATTATAGTTTTTCGATTAGAGCATTCTATTTGTTGTTTTACATCGTAGATTTGATATTCCACCGTTAATTCAGTCCCACGCTGACGGAAACGACCGAACACCGCCAGGTCGAGATTGACACGTTCTGCAAAATCTTTCGCGTAAAAAGGGAATTCCAGGGAGTCGAGTATGGCTGCATGCGCAATGGCCATCGGTTCGTAAAATAATCTTTTTTCTGATTCCAACGGTTGCAGCATCCTGATTGGTAAATCTGCCAAGGCCAGACTTTCCCATGACCACACGCTTTTACCATTTGAAATTTTTAAAAAGGGGAAAACAGCAAATCTTTGAGGAGCCTTTGTCGCGAACTTTTCAGTTAAAGGATGGAATAAAACAAAAAAAAACAGAATGAGCGTAAGCAAGCCAACTGCTGTGTACCTCATTCTGTTTTTTATTTTTAAGAATTTCAATAAATACCAGACGGTGATTCCACAAAATACACCCAAGACTATAAAGATAAGCAGCGCGTCCGGTATGTTCAAAGGGGTTGAAAGCATTTGTTACATTTTTTTCTCCAAAGGTTGCGCATCTAATTCAAGTCGCTGACCACTTCGTTTTTTTTTTCGTGATTTGGCTTTTTTAGGCTCGTTTTTACTTTTCATGGGTTTCAAAGTTTGGCCGTTGAGCACCTGATTGATTTCATCGCCGTCCAGAACTTCCCGTTCAAGCAACGCTTTCGACAAAGCGTGCAGTTTGTCGATATGTTTATTGAGAATGCCTTCGGCCTGTCTTTCTGCGGTTGTGACAATCCGGGTCACTTCCGCATCGATAATCTGCGCGGTATTTTCGCTGTAATCACGATGCTTGGCAATTTCTCTTCCAAGAAAGATCTCTTCTTCTTTTTTGCCAAAAGTCAGGGGGCCTAATTTTTCACTCATCCCCCATTCACACACCATTTTTCTGGCAATATCCGATGCTTTTTCTAAATCATTGCCTGCGCCGGTAGTAAGCTCGTTCATGACCAGCTTTTCAGCAGCGCGACCGCCCAGGGCAATGGCAATGCGAGATTCCCAATAGGCTTTGGAATAACTGTGCTTCTCATCTTCGGGCAATGAGGTCATCAGACCGAGCGCACGGCCTCTCGGAATTATGGTGACCTTGTAAACCGGGTCCGAGCTGGGCGAATATTTCGCCACCAACACGTGCCCGGCTTCATGATAAGCCGTGACCTTTTTTTCATAATCACTGATAAGCATGCTTCGGCGTTCGGCGCCCATCATCACTTTATCTTTGGCTTCCTCCAGATCCCTCATTTCAACGAAGTCTTTGTTCTGGCGGGCAGCCGCAAGCGCCGCTTCGTTAACCAAATTGGCCAGATCCGCACCCGAAAATCCCGGCGTGCCTTTGGCCAGATTGGGCAGGTTGACATCTTTTGATAGTGGAATATTTTTTGAATGCACTCGTAAAATGCCCTCTCTGCCGCGCAAGTCCGGCCAATCCACCACAATACGTCGGTCAAATCGACCCGGCCGCAGCAGTGCGTGATCCAACACATCCGGCCGGTTAGTGGCCGCAATCAAAATAACACCTTCGTTGGAATCAAAACCATCCATTTCTACTAAAAGCTGATTCAGCGTCTGCTCGCGTTCGTCGTGTCCCCCGCCCAAACCAGCTCCGCGATGTCGGCCAACGGCATCCACTTCATCGATGAAGATGATGCAAGGGGCATTTTTCTTCCCCTGCTCAAACAGGTCGCGCACGCGCGAAGCACCCACTCCCACAAACATTTCGACAAAATCAGCGCCGGACATACTAAAAAACGGCACGCCAGCTTCGCCAGCCACGGCTTTGGCCAACAGCGTTTTTCCCGTTCCGGGCGGTCCCAACAACAAGGCGCCCTTTGGAATTTTACCGCCCAGCTTTTGAAATTTTTCCGGTTCCTTCAGAAATTCGATGATTTCCCGCAATTCTTGTTTAGCTTCATCCGCACCTGCGACATGTTCAAACGTCACCCGGGCCTGATTTTCCGTGAGCAGTTTTGCTTTTGACTTGCCAAAAGTAAAAATACCTTTGGCTCCTCCGCCTTGCATTCGCCGCAATAAAAAAATCCAGAACACCCCGAACAGCACCCAGGGCAAGAGATTGAGCAGATAACTCCACCAATCGTTGGAGATTTCTTTAAATTTTAGGGTCAGATGATATTCTTCTAACCAAAGCTGAGCCGTCTCTTCGGTAGGAGCTTCTGGCAAAGTGGTCTTAAATTTGGTGTAGATTTCTCTTTTTCCATTGAAATCATGACTGGCTTCGCTGGCTAACTTGCCATGAAATTCCTTGTTTTCAACGATGGCGTCAATAATCTGATTATTTTTGAGATGCTCCATGAATTGTGAATAAGAGATCTCAACTTCACCGCGTTCATTGAAATTCCAGGTTTGAGATAAAAATATCGAGAGAAAGATGATGATCAACCAAAATGTCAAGGTGCGAGTGGCTTTCTTCCATTGAAAATTTTCATCCTTTTTCTGATTCTTTCGGTTGGGCGAATGTTGATTTCTGCTTTCTTTTTTATTCAAAATCTTCTATTCCTTGTTAACGTTGATTTTGTTGCTAATCCATTAAATAAATATCTCGTAAATTTCGGAATTTTTGTGCATAATCCAACCCATATCCGACCACAAATCGATTCGGTATTTTGAATCCGATGTAATCTATTTCGTACGGAACCTGCTTACCGCCTTCTTTAACCAATAATGAAACGAATTTTAACGATTTGGGATTCGCCATTTTCATTCTATTTTCTAAATATTGCACAGAGTATCCGGAATCGACGATATCTTCCACAACCACGACGTGTCTGTCCTTTAAATGAGCGTCAATATCTTTCAACAACTTTACCACACCAGATGTTTCGGTTTTATCGCCATAACTTGAGATTTTAATAAAATCCACTTCACAATCGATGGAGATTTCGCGAAAGAGATCCGCACAGAAAATGAAACTACCGTTCAAAACCCCGATCAAAATAGGACATTTACCCTCATAATCCCGGGATATTTGCTCCCCCAGCTCTTTGACTTTCGCTTCAATCTGTGCCCGAGTCAGCAGGATTTCATAATTATTGCTTTTAAAAAATTTTTGGGTTTCTTCATTCTGCATTGATGGGTTCCACTAACTCCAATTTAAGTATTTTTGATGTTTCACTGGTCACCTTAAAGCGATCATCAATGCAATGACCACATATCCAAATAATGCCAGTGGGTGCTTCTAAAATAGGAATTTCTGTTCGTAAATGATGAGGTATTTTTTGATCGGAAAAATAGTCAGAAACCTTTTTATGTCCGGTAAAATTTAGCGGAATAAATCTATCTCCTGGTTGCAATGTTCTCAACAATAATCGACTGCCAGCTTTATCAAAATCGACTACTTCCGCGTTTTTTATTTGGTTTAATTGTAATTTTGAGGTTCTTTTGTAAATCTTCCAATGAAGTTCATAATTCTGATAATTGCAGGATGTCTCTTTTAGTAAGTTTAATTTGAGTACCGACGGCTTTTCTTTGCTCTGGTTTATGACAATCCCGTCGTGGTCAATACTGAGCTGAAATTGTTTATTTATGGCGACTTTTTTTCCAATGTTGCGATTTTTTATGAGCGTAACAATGCTTTCTAATTTATCAAAAGTAAGAGCAATTTTTTTTATATTTAGGGCTTCACATGCCTCAATTAAAATATATTTTTGTATTATTTCAAAATAATTTAAAAATCCAACAATATCAAGAACTATTTCATTTTTTTTGTGTAACAAAACTAAGGATTTAAAGGCCTGTTTAGACTGGACGCGAAGATAACGTTCATTTTCAGTAAAAATCTTCCCCATACGGCAAAGCGTTGCAACCAAATTGGGATTGAAATTAGCAGTTAAATATGGCATTAACGTATTCCTGATACGATTTCGTTTGAAGCGCAAATCGCGATTGCTTGAATCTTGCCGGTAACTTAGATTTAGTTGCTGCACATAATTTTCGATTTCAGTGCGATCAAAAATCAACAGCGGTCGAAAATACCGCCCCCGCACTGCTGGAATTCCACACAACCCAGAAATTCCGCTACCGCGCAGCAGGCGATCTAAAACGGTCTCTGCTTGATCGTTCGCGTTGTGGGCTGTCGCCACTTTCAGGCTGCCACTTTCCCTCAACACTTCTGCATAGGCCTGATAGCGCAATTCCCGCGCGCCTTCTTCGAGAGATAGCCGGTTTATGGAGGCATACTTTACCGCATCCACCTTGCGAAAATAAAACGGCATTTGGTAGTTTTCGGCCAATTTCCTTACAAATTCCAGATCCTCGTCCGCCTCCGCCCCTCTGATGCCGTGATGCACATGTACGATGCTAAATTGCAACTGCAATTGGTTCTTCAATCGATAAAACAGATGCAGCATGGCCACCGAGTCCATGCCACCGGACACCGCCAGCAGAATTTTATCTCCAACGGTAAAGAAACGATTTTGCTCGAGATGTTTTTTAAATTTATCGACCATGCAAAATGGGTTCATCAAAAGGATTGGAATCCGAAAAATAATACAGCACGATCTGGCACATGAGCGCGACTCCAATGGGCAAGGCCTGCTCGTCGATATCAAAATGGTGGGTGTGCAGGTAGCGAATTTCTTCTCCCTCTTTGTGCACGCCCAGTCGAATCAGAGCGCCAGGAGTATTTTTCAGATACCAGGAAAAATCTTCCCCGCCCATACTGACATTTTGAATCTCGACAATGTTGTCCTCCTGCAGAACCGAGGCGGCAGCCTCTCGTATGAGTTGCGTGATCTGGGGATCGTTGACCACCGACGGCACGGGCGAGAGAAATTCCAGTTGGTAGGTGCCGCCAGCGGAGCGCGTGATTGCATGCACCGACTCTTCGATGGCACTGAGGATTTCATTCTGGCTTTGCTCATCCACCGTGCGAATGGTTCCCTGGATATCTACGCGCTCGGGGATGATGTTAGCTTTGCTTCCGCCCCCAATCTTACCAATGGACAAAACCGCAGGGGAAAAAGTCTGTGTGCGTTTGGCGGTAATTTCGTAAAGCGCACTCATGACACGATTGCTGAGATGGATGGTATCGATGGCCTGGTGAGGACGTGCGGCGTGACCGCTCTTACCCAAAATAGTCAGATTAAACTCGTTGCAGTGTGCGGTCAAAATACCAGCCCGCAATCCGATTTTGCCCACTGGCATTTCCGGGTCAACATGGAAGGCCACAATGCTGTCCACGTCTTGCATAACGCCTTCTTTCACCAGTTCGCTGGCGCCGCTAGGTGCAGCTTCTTCCGAGGGCTGAAAAATGAAACGCACGTTTCCCGACAGCTCGAATCCGAGTCGGTTCAATACACGGGCGGCACCCACAGCCATGGCCATGTGCGCATCGTGGCCGCAGGCGTGCATCACGCCCGTGACTTTCGAAGCAAAGGAGACGTCTTTTGCGTCGTACATCGGTAAGCCGTCCATGTCGGAACGAATGGCCAGCGTTTTACCCGCCGCTTGACCGTTGAGCTCTGCTACCAGGCCGGTCCCGCAAATGCCGGATTTCACCCGCAAACCCTCAGCCACTAAAATTTCTCGCAAGTGCGTGGCGGTTTTATGTTCCTTCCAGCTCAACTCCGGGTACTGGTGAAAATATCTTCGCAGGTTAATAATTTCATCTGTGATATCGTTTGCTAAATTTTGAATTTGTTTGGTCTGAATGTTCCGGTTCCTCGTCATGTTGTTCTCTCATTTACTCGGTTTACGATGGGATTGAATGTCGCCTTCTGGTGCATTGTATATTTGAACCGCTACTGTTTTGCTGTTCCACTCACTTATATTTTCGGTCGATTCTGCGGATTTATTATTGTGTGAAATAATGTCTGACCGAAAACTACCCTATCTTCTCGAAGGCCTCCTGGCCGAGGGTGAATTCCTGTTTAGCTCGGCGTTAACCCCTTCGCGAAGAGGCTCTCCAATCGCGCATTTCTCGAGTTTCCTTTCAGACACTAAACAGTCGCATTTGTTGCTGATTTTAAATTTATTAAAGTAGAAGCAAAGAATCAACCGCAATTGGATTAAATTGCAGAAAATGTGTGCAGGTTAAGTTTCTATCTGCTACAAAAAGAATTCATTGAACAACAGCCTGTGCAAAGGAAACCGGCAAGTAATTTCAATGAAAAGTCCGATGCAGTCAAAATTTCTCGGAGTGGTTGCTGCTAATCTTTATTATATAAGGGAACGATAAAAGCAGCTGCGATGCCCTGTGTGACAGGCAGCGCCAATCTGCTCGATCTGTAAAAGCAGCGCATCGGCATCGCAGTCGTATTTTATGGATTTGATGATTTGAAAATGGCCGCTGGTCTCCCCTTTCCGCCAGAGTTTTTTCCGGGAGCGAGAAAAATAACAAGCTTTTTTTTCTTTCAAAGTAATTTCCAGACTTTCCCGATTCATATAGGCCAACATCAAAATCTCTTTCGTTTGATGATCTTGTGCAATGGCAGGTATGAAACCATTCTGGTCATATTTTAATTTAGGTAAATTTTCTATGGTCATTTTCTCACCACGATGTTATGATTCATTAAATGCGCTTTGACTTCTTTTATGTTAAATTTATTGAAATGAAAAACGGACGCAGCTAGTGCGGCATCCGCTTTGCCCTGTTCAAACACTTCTACAAAATGGTCGAGTTTGCCGCCCCCGCCCGAGGCGATAACGGGAATATTCACCGAAGTCGAAATTTTATAGGTGATCTGCAAATCAAAGCCGCGGTTGCTGCCATCGCGATCCATGCTGGTAAGCAAGATTTCTCCTGCCCCCAATGCTTCTGCTTTCAGCGCCCACTCCAGAGCATCGAGATGTGTGGCTCGGTTACCGCCGTGGGTGTACACCTGATAGCACCCATTTGGTTGTCTTTTAACATCCATTGCCACCACTACGCACTGTGAACCGAAATTTTCTGCAGCTTGTTTAATCAGCTCAGGATTTAAGACAGCCGCGGTGTTCAGTGCGATCTTGTCGGCGCCGCGCGTTAAAATCTCCCGAATTTCAGATACCGAAGTTAAACCGCCGCCGATAGTGAACGGAATAAAAACTTGATCCGCGATCCGTTCAACCAGATTGTAAACAAGCGGCCGCTGCTCCTGGGTGGCCGTGATATCCAAAAACACCAACTCATCGGCCCTTTCCCGTACATAATGTTTTGCCAGCTCGACCGGATCTCCTGCGTCTTTCAAATTCTGAAATTGTACCCCTTTGACCACTCGGCCGGCTTTCACATCTAGGCAAGGAATGATTCTTTTGGCCAGCATTAAAGAACCTCTTCGGGTAAAATTAGGCGTTCATAAAATGCTTTGCCCACCACCACACTGTCCACGCCGTAATCTTGCAATTTTTTAAGATCATCCAAATCCTGCTTTGACGAAACGCCGCCCGAAGCGATGACTTTCAAACCGGAGCTTTGTGCGATATGTTTGGTTGCTTGGAGGTTCGGCCCGGTGAGCATGCCATCCCTCAAAATGTCGGTATAAAGCAGTCGCTGCAATCCCGCAGGTTTAAATTTTAAGATCATATCTAAGGCGGTAATAGACGTGCTTTCCTGCCAGCCGCGAACCGCCACTCTGCCTCCTATGGCATCCACTGCCAAAATGATTTGTTCGGGCTCATATTTATTCAGCGCTTCAAACAACTGCTCTGGATTGTGTGCTGCCAGCGAGCCTACGATGACCTTCTCCACGCCGGCATCCAGCCAAAATTTCATGGCGTTTAGCGAGCGTATTCCGCCGCCTAACTGAATCGGGAGCGCCACCTGATTGATCATTTTATTGATGACATCGGTATTTTGGGAAGTGCCAGATTCGGCGCCGTCCAAATCTACCACGTGTAATTTTTTAGCCCCAGATGATTTAAAATGTTGAGCGATTTCAATGGGGTCGTGAGCGTAGATCGTTTTAGCGTTAAATGCACCCTGCTGTAACCGCACACAGGCGCCGTCTTTGATGTCGATGGCTGGAATGATGAGCATTTTTACATCTCCGCAAAATTCTGTAAAATACGCAATCCCAATTCCTGACTTTTTTCCGGATGGAACTGCACACCAAAAATATTTTCTTTTACAAAAACCGATGTGAAAGTAAATCCATAGTTGGTGGTCGCCTGCACGAATTGCGAATCGCCCAGCGCGCAAAAGTAAGAATGCACGAAATAACCGTAATTTGAATCAGGCAAATCGGCCAGAAGTTGTGAATGGGCCACCGATTTGATTTGATTCCAACCGATGTGTGGCAATTTCAATTTCACCGGCATCTTTTTCACGCAGCCCGGAAGCAAATCCAACCCGTAAAAGCAGCCGCCTTCATCGCTTTTGGTCAGCAATAACTGCATCCCCAGGCAAATGCCTAATATCGGCGTTCCGTGCTGCGCGGTTTCTTTGATGGCGGTTTCAAGGTTCTGGCTTCGAATGTTGCGCATGGCGTAACCAAACGCCCCGACTCCTGGCAGAACGATCTTACTTGCGCGCCGCAGCTCTTCCGGGGTCCGAATAATTTTTGATTTTACGCCTAAATACCAAAACGCGTTTTGCAAACTTTTCAGGTTACCCACGCCATAGTCAGCGATTGAAATTCTCATATTTTACACCAAACTCGCATCCTTTAAAGTTTTCCTTTAGTGGAAGCCACGCCTTTTCGCTCCGAATCCAGCCGGAGGGCGCGACGTAAAGCTACCGCTGCCGCTTTAAACAGAGCTTCAATCTGGTGGTGGGTATTCTCGCCATAAAGCACCTGCAAATGCAAATTGATTCGGCCGTGACTCACAAAGGCCTGAAAAAACTCTCGAACCAGTTCGGTTTCAAAATCTCCCACTTTGGGACTTTTAAATTCAGCGTGAAACACCAGAAAAGATCTACCCGAAATGTCCACCACCGCGCTTGCCAGGGCGTCGTCCATGGGAATGTGCGCCTGTCCAAATCGCTGAAGATCTTTCGAGACCTGCCACTCCTGGAAGAAAGCCTGCCCCAAAACCATGCCGACGTCTTCCACGGAATGGTGCCCACAAACGGTCAAATCGCCTTCACACTGGACTTTTAAATCGAAGCAGCCGTGAAATGCCAAGAGCTCAAGCAGGTGGTCAAAAAATCCGATCCCCGTTGCGATTTCACTTTTACCTTCACCGCTTAACGTTAGTTCAAGTACTACGTTCGTCTCTTTGGTGATTCTTTTTATTTTGGCCATTTTCCTGTTTTCATTTAGTGAATATTTTTAATTGAACTTTAAAACTGCCGCTTTTTTTTGCAAAAAGGTCTTTTAGATTTCACTCCTAATAAAATTTTCAATCAGCTCAAACAGGCGGTCGTTCTCCGACTTTTTACCCACGGTGATCCTCAAAACGTTTTGAAGGCGTGGGTGATGTTGGGAAATGTCTCGCACCCAAACTCCGCGTTTGATTAAATAATCGAAAAGTGCCTTCGCTGCAACCGGCGTTTCCAGCATGAAAAAATTTGCCTGCGACGGATAAACCGTGTTTTCTGGAATATCGGAGAGAGCCTGTACCAAGCGCCGCTTTTCTGTTTTTATCTTCTGGATATTTATTTCGATTAAATCAAAATGCTGCAACGATTTTGCAGCCACAATTTCTGAGAACGCATTCAAATTGTAGGGTAATTTGGCTTTGCGCAATTCGGTGATGATAGCAGGATGCGCGATTAAATAACCAACACGCAGTCCGGCCAGCCCAAGGGCTTTGGAAAACGTTCGTGTCAATATCAAGTTTTGATACAGGGGGAGAAGATTCAAATAACGCTCATTTGAAAATTCATGATAAGCTTCATCCACTAACACCAGGCCGGAGGTGCGCTCTAGTATTTTCCGCAAATCCTTCGCTTTGAGTGTGGAGCCGGTGGGATTGTTCGGCGAACAAAAAATACAAAGAGCCACCTTGTTTTTTTCGATGACCTCGAGAATTGCTTCAACAGGAAAAGACCAGTCTGCAGCAAATTCCAGGCGGATGGGTTCAGCGCCAGTGAGTGAACAGACTTTCTGATAGATCAAAAAAGTTGGTTGAACAAGCAGCAGCTTTTTTTGTTCATTTAAAACAGCGGTCATAAGAAGCTGCAACAGCTCATTGGAGCCGTTTCCCACGAGTAGCTGCTCTGAAGAAATTTTCAACAACGCAGCTAATCGTTCCAGCAACCGATTCGGATTGAACGACGGATAGCGATTCCAGGAAAGTTGTAGGCATTCCGCCAGAATTTCTTGCTTGAGCCAATCAGGCAGATCAAACGGACTTTCGTTTTGATTTATTTTCACCTTGAACTCATGCTGTACCAATGTGTAGGGAGTAAGCTCGCGGATAGACGATTTGATGTTTTTGAGATAACTATTCATTTCGACACTCCATAGCAGCCTGATGGTTAAAGAGATTTTCCAATTCAGCAAAACGTGCAATTTTCCTAACGTCTTTTTTGAATCGTGATTTCGAGTATTTGACGATGGAAGAGAATTTCATAAAATCCCACACGCTTAGTGGCGATTCAAATCTCGCGTTGCGGCCGGTGGGCAAAACGTGGTTACTGCCGGCAAAATAATCTCCCACCACTGCTGGCGAGTATTTGCCCAGAAAAATAGCGCCGGCATTTTGAATGTGGGAAAAATTGTGTTCGGGATTTTTTGTCATGATTTCAAGATGCTCGGGAGCGATTTTATTAATTAGCTCGTAAGCTTCCTGGATTTCCTTCAGTACAATAGCCGCCCCGTGATCGCGCAACGATTGCTGTAAAATATCATTCCGTTTAACCTTGCTGATGTACGCTTGCAAAATATTGTTGACTTCCTGAATTAACAATCTGGACGTGGAAATCAAGATCACCCGCGCCGCAACGTCATGCTCAGCCTGCGCACACAGATCTCGAACGACCCATTCTGGTGGCGCGCTTTCATCCGCAAGAATCACCAGCTCCGTTGGACCGGCCAGGGCATCGATTCCCACCAGACCGAAGACCTGTCTTTTCGCTTCGTTTACGAATGCATTGCCCGGCCCGATAATTTTATCGACTTTTGGGATCGTGTCCGTGCCGTAAGTCAGGGCAGCGATGGCCTGGGCGCCGCCGACGGCGAAAACGTCTCGAATGCCCAGCAGATTGGCCACCGCCAGAACCAGCGGATTCACGCAACCGTTTCGATCCGGTGGCGAAACCAACGCAATCTGCGGTACTGCGGCGATTTGCGCTGGCACCGCCGTCATGATCACCGTGGATGGATAGGCGGCGGTTCCACCAGGTACGTAAATCCCCACACTCGCTATGGGGGTAAAACGCAGTCCCAGCTCGGTACCATCTTCGCTTTTGTCATTCCAGGATACCGGCAGCTGTTTTTGATGAAACGCATGCACATTGTCCACGGCTTCGCTAAAAATCTGCCGAAGCTCATCAGGCAGACTATTTCCTGCCGCCGTGATTTTCTCTTGCGGGGTTCTGAAATTCTGTACAGCGACACCATCGAATTTATGCGTGTAAAAACGCAAAGCGGCATCCCCTTCGGATTGCACTTTTACGATGATTTTGCGCACTTGTTCAGCTACCGCCTCGTCGGTGTCCATTTTGGTGGATTGCACCTGCAAGAAAGATTCAGGTGAATTAAAAAGTTTTAGCATTTTTCACTTTATCACTTTATTTAAAGGATATTCAATAATGTCTTCTGCGCCGGCTTTTTTAAGCAATGGGATGATGGTACGCACCACTTTTTCATCGACGATGGTCTCCAGCGCCACCCATTCGTTTCCTAACAGCGGCGAGATGGTGGGTCGTTTCATAGCCGGCAAAATAGACCGGACTTTATCGATATCCGATTTTTTTAAATTGAGTTTTAGGCCGACTTTACCGCTTGCCTGAATCGCGCCATGCATGAGCAAGGCGATGCTCTGGATTTTTTCTTTTTTCCAGGGCTCCTCAAAGCTATTTTTGTTGGCGATGAGCCTGACCGTGGACGTTAAAACCGTGTCCAGAATACGTAAATTATTCGCCCGCAAGGAGGCGCCCGACTCGGTGATTTCCACGATAGCATCCACCAGCTCCGGGGTTTTGGCTTCGGTGGCGCCCCATGAAAACTCCACTTCTGCCTGAATATTTTTCTGCGCCAGATATTTTTTGGTGATGCTCACGGCTTCGGTGGCGATTCTTTTCCCATTTAACTCTTCAATGGTTTTAATGATTGAATTTTCCGGCACCGCCACAACCCAGCGCACTGGACGAAAACTCGCTTTTGAGTAAATAAGCTCAGTCACTTCAACCACTTCCTTCCCGCTTTCAAGGATCCAATCTTTGCCGGTGATGCCCACATCGAGCACGCCGTCGTAAACGTAACGAGCGATTTCCTGCGCCCGGATGAGAATGGCTTCTAACTCGTCATCATCGCTGGCAGGAAAATAAGAGCGATCGCGAATGGAAAAATTGAAGCCGGCTTTTCGCATCAAATTTAAAGTCGCTTCCTGAAGACTGCCTTTTGGTAAACCAATTTTCAGATTCATGGTAAAAGTCACTTCCCTTTTCTAATTAAAACAAAAAACCCGCTACCGAAACTTGATAGCGGGTTATGTGATTTATTACGAAGTATGGATTATTCTATTTCATCAACCGGTACCTGTGCGCAATCACACAACTCACCATCAAGAATACATGATGGTGATGATGAAAAGGTATATGAAGCTGATTGGCTGATGAATTTTTAAACATAATTTGATTTCTCTATTTTAATTCACCGAATATAGAAATTCGATAATTAAAATGCAAATGATATTTTATTTATTGTCTGGTTTCTCCTGGTACAGGCTTTCGATCAAATCCGCATATTTTTTTTCCACCACCCGCCTTTTTATTTTCAGGGTGGGTGTTAACTGATCATTTTCAATGGTGAAAGGTTCGGTCAAAAGCTGGAATTTTCGAATTTTTTCGTAATTTGAAAATATAGACTGCCGGGCATCGACTTCTTTCTGAATCAAATCCAAAATAGCAGCTTGCCGGAGCAAGTCAGACCGATTTTGGTAACGGAGTTTATTTTTTTTCGCAAAAATTTCCAGGGCTTCAAAATCCGGAACGATCAAAGCGCTGATGAAGTTGCGCTTTTCGCCGATGAGCAAAACCTGTTCAATATACGGACTGTTCTCCACTTCCTTTTCGATGGCCTGGGGTGCGACCTTTTTGCCGACGGAAGTCACAATCAATTGTTTTTTGCGATCGGTGATGGAGAGAAAGCCTTCCTCATCCAATGAACCGATGTCGCCGGTATGAAACCACTCATCCACCATGACTTCCGCCGTCTCAGCCGGCAATTTGTAGTAACCTTTCATGACATTTGGGCCTCGGGTCAGGATTTCTCCATCTTCAGCAATTTTGACTTCGTTGCCCGGCAGTAATTGCCCGACGGTGCCAATTTTGGGTTTTTGAGGACGATTCACCGTGATGACCGGTGCGGTTTCGGTTAAACCGTACCCCTCTAAAATCTTCAAGCCGGTGGCGAAAAAAAATTGTGCAACGTCGCTTGAAAGCGGCGCGCCGCCAGAAATAAAATACTTTATTCTATCGCCCGTGCGGGCTCGTATTTTCGATAAAACCAATTTGTTAGCTATTCCAAAAAACAAACTCAATTTCAGCCCTCGTTTGTGCGAATTCATGTCCGTTTGAAATTTTTGGCGACCAATCTGAATCGCCCAGTGAAACAGCTTTTGTTTTATAAAACCGCTCTGTTGAACATTGGATTCAATTTTTGATTTGACTTTTTCGTAGAACCGCGGTACCGAAGCCATGATGGTAGGCTGAGTTTCCAGCATGTCCTCCGCAACGCGGTCAATGCTCGAATAAATTACCGTGGCGCCTCGATAAAAATATAAATAATCCACCGTTCGTTCGAATGCGTGTGAAAGCGGTAGAAATGACAATCCCCGATCGCTGGAGGTGATATCGATGACTTTTGAACACCCCATTACGTTCGCAACAATATTTTTGTGAGTAAGCATGACCCCTTTGGGCGCGCCGGTGGTGCCAGATGTGTAGATGATCGTGGCCACGGTGTCCGCATCTGCGGATTGAACGGCTTTCTCAAAAAATCCGGCATCGTCCTGTTCGCGACCGCATTCGATGACTTTTTCGAAACACAAATCCTCTTCCAGAGCCGCTTCCGGCTCCATGGTGACAATCGTTTTAACTTTTTTCAACTCTGGCTTAATTTGATGGATCTTACCAGCCTGCTGCTTGTTGGAAAGGATGATCGCTTCGCTGTCGCTATTCTGAACAATATATTGAATTTGTTCGGCGATGAGCGTGGGAAAAATCGGTACTACCACCGCATTTAAAAGGTGGCAGGCAAAATCGGCAATGTGCCATTCAGGACGATTTTCTGAAAGCAGAATGACTTTTGATTCCGGCTTGATACCCAGCTTTTTCAATCCCAGTGCAAAATTGATCACCCGGTCTTTGAATTCATTGCTGGAGATCTTATAGAAAGCGCCTGCCTTTCCGCGGTAAACCATTAAATCAGATTTATTAAATTGCGAAACATTATGACAAAACAACCGGCTCAGCGTCTCAATGTCCATATATTCTCCCTTTCGCATTCCACTCAAACTGCCGTTCGATTAACGACAGTTTGAATGAAAAAATTAATCTTTTGAAGTGGAAAAAGCAAGAAAAAAAGAATCGGCGATTTTTAAATCTTGACTTTTAACTTCTTTGGATTTAAATTTCATTTTTAACAATTTCATAACATAAATATTCCAGATTCTAAAAAAGGCGAATAATGGCTCATCAAATTGATTATGAACTCGTGGGCGATGACATGCAGGCCGTGATCATCACGCTCGACTCCGGCGAAATGGTACAAGCCGAAGCCGGCGCCATGATGTACATGACTGACGGTGTGAATATGAATACCGGCACCGGTGGCGGTCTGCTTAAAGGCGTCAAAAGAATCCTGACGGGTGAATCTTTTTTTATCACCACTTTCCAGTATTCTGGTAGCGGACAAGGCAAAGTCGCATTTGCCGCACCCTACCCTGGCAAAATTATTCCTCTGGACTTAAATGCATCGGGCTCGATGCTCTGTCAAAGAGATGCCTACCTGTGCTCAGCTTACGGCATCGACATTTCCATTGCGTTTACAAAAAGATTGGGGGCGGGATTTTTTGGCGGTGAGGGATTCATCTTGCAAAAATTACAGGGTGACGGACTGGCCTTTGTCCATGCCGGCGGCGCCATCATAGAAAGACAATTGTCAGCCGAAGAGTCCTTGAAGGTGGACACTGGCTGCCTGGTGGCCATTGAAGAATCCGTGGATTACGACATACAATTTGTTGGGGGAATCAAAACCGCGTTTTTTGGAGGTGAGGGTTTGTTCTTTGCCAAACTAAAAGGGCCAGGCAAAGTTTACCTGCAAACCCTGCCATTCTCCCGCCTGGCAGATCGGGTTTCTTCTGCGATTCGAAGCAACGTCGGTGAAGTGAAAAGAGGCGGTTCGCTGGGCATTTTAGGCGATATTATTGGCGGTGACCGCTGAGTACTTCAGAGATGCTTTTGTGAGAGGAATTTATTATTTATAAAATCAGTTTATTTTATATTGAACTAGCCGGATAAACATGAAAATCACTACTTCTGAAACAAGAAAATATCGTGCGGATATGAATGAGAAAATCCTGAACAGCGGTTTTCAAGATTTTAAAAAATTCTTCGCACTGGATCATAAAGCCTATATCGACGGCGCCTTGCCAGCTAAAATGAAGGAATTAATGGGATTGGTGGCGTCCATGGTATTGCGTTGCAACGACTGTATTTTCTACCATCTGGATCGTTCAATCGCCGAAGGCGCCACCACCGAAGAATTGCACGAGGCTATGAATATCGCATTGATCGTAGGCGGTTCCATCGTCATTCCTCATTTGCGATATGCGTTTAACGCCATTGAGGAAATTCAAGCAGAATCAGCATAATTCTTTGATAAACAGTTAGCAGATGAATCAACTTTGAAAAGGAATGCCTGAAGTATGGATGAAAGGAAACGTCGTGTCGTAGTGACCGGCATGGGTATGGTTACGCCGGTCGGTTTAACGGTAAAAGAAAACTGGAGCAACATTTTAAACGGGGAATCCGGTATCGGCCCCCTGACGAAATTTGATATTGCTGAAATTCCAGTTAAAATTGCAGGTGAAGTCAAAGACTTCCATCCTGAAGATTTTATCGACAAAAAAGAAGTAAAAAAAATGGATCCGTTCATTCAGTACGCCATTGCCGCAACAGCGGAAGCCATGACGGATGCGAGATTATTGATCGATGAGTCCAACACCGAACGCGTGGGAGTGATCATCGGTTCGGGACAGGGAGGCATTACGGTCATCGAACAAAATACGATCAAAGCGTACAACGGACAAAGCAACCGCATTTCACCATTTTTTATCCCATCGGCCATCATCAATTTAGCCTCCGGGCAGATTGCCATCAAATACCAAATCCGCGGACCCAGTTACGGCGTCGTTTCAGCCTGCTCCACTGGCGTGCACGCCATCGCAGATGGCTACTACACCATCGTCCGCGGCGAAGCAGAAGCCATGATCGTGGGCGGCGCCGAAGCTACTCTGGTGCCGGTGGCTATGGCCGGTTTTGCCAATGCCCGCGCGCTTTCGTTGCGGAACCACGAACCCGAGAAAGCCTGCCGGCCGTTTGATCTGCACCGAGATGGATTTGTGTCCAGCGAAGGGGCGGGCGTGATCATCCTCGAAGAGCTAGAATACGCTAAAAAACGCAATGCCAACATCTATGCGGAAGTCATCGGGTTCGGAATGAGCACTGACGCATTTCACATTACCGCGCCCGATCCCCAGGGTCGCGGTCCCAGACTTTGCATGCAAAACGCTCTGAAAAATGCAGCCATTCACCCTGAGGAGGTGGATTACATCAACGCCCATGGCACTTCCACACCGTTGAACGACGTCACGGAAACCAAAGCAGTGAAAGATGTTTTTAGAGAGCATGCGTACCGACTCGCCATGAGCTCCACCAAATCCATGACCGGTCATTTGCTGGGCGCTGCGGGGGCCATCGAAGCGATTTATTGTATCAAGGCCATTGAAAATCAAATTCTCCCCCCCACCATCAATTATGAAACGCCTGACCCGGAATGCGATCTGGACTATGTGCCGAACGAGCCGAGAAAAGCCAAAATTGATGTTTGCCTGTCAAATTCTTTTGGCTTTGGCGGAACCAATGCCAGTATTGTTTTGAAAAGGTATTAAACGATGCTGGCAAGCATCGCAAATAGATAAATAGTGTTGTCTTCCATTTAAAGCTGGTTTGCGTTTTCTCTCAAAAGCAATTTGAACATAAGGTGATTTGAATGCGCGGCTTGCGCAATTAGTTTGTTCTACCTGTTTCAGATGAACCCCAATTTAGAAAGCGACGTAATGAAAATAAATCTCTGGTTTTGGCTCTGTGCTGTCGCGACTCTCCTTACCTGCAAGTCCAATACGGATATAGCCTGGCAACCTGTTGCCCGTTTCGAAAACCCTGAAATCAAAGAATCGTCTGGTTTAGTTAAAAGCCGGCAATTTAAAAATGTCTTTTGGACCCACAATGATTCCGGCAACGATTCCCGTATATTTGCTACCACGCAAACCGGTGAGTTTATCGGCAATATTCGAATTGAGGATGCGGAAAATATCGACTGGGAGGATATCGCAGTGGACGATTCGGGACACCTTATCATCGGGGATTTTGGCAACAACGCTAATGATCGCCAGGACCTCGCCATTTATGTGATCGAGGAACCCGATCCGTCCAAGGCCAAAGTGGCCCGTGTGAGCAAGCGCATTCCCTTCAGCTACCCAGATCAGAAGCAATTTCCCAATCCACAAAATATGAATTTTGACTGCGAAGCAGCCTTCTGGGCGAATGGCCATCTGTATTTGCTCACAAAACACCGCAGCAACCATCGAACAAAATTATACCGATTCAACCAACTGGTAGATAATCAAAAGCAGATTTTGAGTAAAATTGGTGAGTTCGAAATCGATGGCATGGTCACGGCGGCTGACGTCTCCCCCAATGGCAGCCGTCTCGCCATTCTTTGCTACGAATACATCTACTTGTTTGAAAAGCCCAAGGATAGCGACAATTATTTGGCAGGTCCTCATAAGAAAATTTTGCTTGAAGGACGCCAGAGTGAAGGCATTTGCTTCGACGGCTCAGATATTGTTTTCACCAACGAACAAGCTGAAATTTATCGCCTGCCAGAGTCCTATTTCGATAATCACCGCGCATTTTTACCACCTCTGCCAACGGTAAGCGTGAAGAAAATAAACGAAACACAACTCCAAAAGTTAACTTTGAATGCGCTTCCAAATCAATTATCGCTAAAAAAGCCCGGTTTCGCTGCCGTGAAAAGAAGCGATTGCGATATGCCGCTGGTAAAAATCGGCTGGTTTACTGATGGCTTCATTTTGACTGTCCCCAATAATCCAACATCAACAAACGCCAAGAAAAAGCACATAGTGGCAAACATCATGTTCGGTATGAAAAACCAACGTTCAGTTACCTCCCAACCCGGCGCTTTTATCTGGGATATCGTGGCAGCCGATGGGCAGTTGCAATTGCAGCAAATCTACCCGCAAGATAAAAAAGGATCACAAAAGGTGCAGGCACAATTGCTGAAATCAAATGATGCCCGCGTCCTGTTTCTGAAAATTACCACCGGAGCCCTGGAGTTTTTAGAGATGAAAAACGGCACCCGCTGTCTTTTCAACATCATCCTGAACCCCGGCAAAAAATGTGAATGGTACTGGGCGTCAGACAGCTCCATGTTTGCCAAAGCCAATCCGTACATCTGGGGAGAGCTGGTGCTGCAGGAATAGCCCTACTCATGGGCGTTTGAGCGAAAAGCACTTTCTCAGCGCGCCGAGGTATGAACACGCCCGGCGTAAGAACAACCGCTGAGTGGAGAATGAACGGGGTTGCGGGCGGCTCACGCAGCGAGCGCGCTGCGCTTTCGCCGCGGCGATGAGTCGTAAAATAAGCTCGCAGCATGCCCGCTGAACAAACATCCCCTTTATCCCCCTCAAGGGGGAAAAAGCCCTACTCCATTTTTATACCCTCAAGAGTGAACAGAAGTGAAATTTTCGGACAAACACTATTTAGAGTCTGAACGAAAACTCGAGAAATGCGCAATTTCTAAACCTCCTCGCCAAGGCGTCCCCGCCGAGCCAGGCAGGAATCAACCCTCGGCCAGGAGGCCTTCGGGAAGATAGAATCGTTTTCGTTCCAACACTATTTAACCGTTTCGGATAATTTAAACTCAACGGGAATCGCGACCCACATCTCCACCGCCTGGCCTTTATTTTTCGCCGGCCGCCACTTAACACTCTTGAGTGCATTGATTGCCGCTTCATCACAGCCGCTATGCCCTAACGATTTCATCACTACCGCATCGGCAATTTCTCCTTGTGCTGATACCAAAATATTGATGACAACCCGCCCTTCGATGCCCGCTTTGCGCGCAATCACCGGATACTGCAGGTTTTTCTGGATAGCTGTGAATCCGCCCACCGGTTGCGGAGCTTCATCGAATGGCTGAAATTTCACTTTATTATTGGGTATAGAAAATTGGAATACTTTAGGCTCTTTATCCGGAGACGAGACTCCATCGCTGGCCAATTGAAAAATCACTGGAATCGCCACCTGCACCGCCACGGGTTTGCCTTTCCAAAGCGCAGGTTGCCACTTCACTTTTTTGACCGCGGCAAGGGCCGCTTCTTTGAAGCCCGGCTCGCCGCCATTTTTCGTCCTCAAAACGGTGGCATCCGCCACTTCGCCGTGTTCATCAACATAAACTTGCACGATAACCGTTTCTTCCATACCGGCTTTTCTTGCTATCTCCGGATAATGAATATTTGCTTGAATCGCTTGAAATCCCCCGATGGGTTTGGGAGGTTCATTAAAGGGCTGAAATTTCTCAGATTTTTCTGATGAAATGTCCGTTTGTGGCTGGACAAGGCCGGGAGTAAACTCTTTACCAAGGCTCTGATCAGACGGCTTTTCAGCACACTTCCAGGAAAACGGTAAAATCAAAACCGCCAAAAAAATCGATAAAATGACTTGCCAAATTGATTTGATTTTCATGTTAGACTCCTCGAATTTAAGAATATTATTCATACGCTTAATTAAAGATTGATCGTTGTTGAAAAACGATTTGCCCATGATTACGAGACCGGGCGGTTGTGCCTGTTTCTCAATAAACGAGTAGATGAGCTGGCTGTACTCTACAGGTTTTATGCCAGAGTGCTGGATGGCCATTTCATCACAATTCAATTCACGCACATAATTCAATCGATTATGTACTAACCAGATTAATGGATTGACCCCAAACAAGACAATGGCCAGATGTTGTAAAATCAACACCCAAATATCCCGTTTATGAAAATGGGCGGTTTCGTGGGCTACGATGCTTTTTAGCTCCTTGTCTGACCAGTTTTGCCATTCAATAGGCAAATACAATTTCTGTTTCCACGCGCCAAAAAGAACGGGGGATTGGATTTGACTTGAAACATAAATTGGCAAGCAGGTACTCAGCTTTGTTTCAGTCAGGTTCGAAATGGGTTTTGCGTCTAGCAAGCGTCTTTGAAAATTTCTATTTTTAACCACCATAAAATACGTCATCGAACCAACCCAGGAAATCCACAACCCAAACAACAGAAGTGGAAAAATCGCCTGCAAAGTTTGCGGCCCAGCCAAGGGAGATGGTGAAACAGTAGGCAGATAAATCATCGGTCCGGTAACCAGCGATGGCCTGGTTGAAGGAAACGTAAAAACGGGTGGAACAAAGATTTTCACCAACGCCAGAATCCAGAGCAGATAGCGTGACCAGGTTTGAAGTCGTAAGAATTTATCAGTAAACCAGATGAGTATAATGAAAAGTGACATTTCAAGCAAATGAATCACATAGAATCTCATCCAGGTTTCTGCAAATTGATGAATCACATTCATGATTTGCCTCGCTATTATTCTTTCTTTTTTGAATTGATGAGCGCTTTCAGTTGAATTAACTCTTCTTGCGAAAGCTCTCCCGAATCCACCAGATAAGTTGCCAACGCGCCAAAAGAGCCGTCAAAAATGCGCGAAACCAGGGTTCGGGTCTCCTGCCTGGTGAAATCTTCATACGCCACAATGGGAAAGTAAAAATTGACCATACCGATTTTATCTTTCCTTAAAAATTTTTTTTCGACTAAAATATTCATGATGGTTTGCACCGTCGTATAGGCTTTCTCCCCTTTCGGATAAAGATGAGCGTGCATTTCGCGGACGGTGACGGGCTTTTTGAAGTGCCAGATGCCGTTCATAATTTCCCATTCGGCATCGGCTAATTTTTTTCGATTTTTCAATGCGACCTCCTATTTATTTTTAATTACTAATTTGTTAGTAACATAATTAATAATTTAGTAATTGTCAAGTTCTTTTTTAATAATTTTTCAAAATGACGCCAACTTCCTTGATTGTTTGGAGTATTTTAGAATAATTAACAAAAAATTTGGAAAAGGATAAACATGTGTAATTATCAATTTTCCCTTGACTTCAAGTAAATTTATTGTTATCATAGATACTGAGGTTGCATCCTGGTACTCGCCATTGGGTTATTATTCAAAATCACTTTTACAAATCTTAAAGCGTTCTGGATGTAGGGGAGCGTTTTTTTTTACCCTTATACAAGATTTATCGCATGAACTTGGTCGGACGACAGTTATCTCATTATAAAATACTTGAAGAAATTGGCAGCGGCGGCATGGGTGTCGTTTATAAGGCAAAGGACTTAAAACTGGACCGGCTGGTTGCTCTGAAATTTCTAAACAAAGAATTTCTTGCTGACTCAGAGTTTCGTCAGAGATTCGTTCAAGAAGCGAAAGCCATTTCTGCTTTGGAGCATCCAAACATTGCCATGGTGTATGAAATCGACGAATCCGACGATTACATGTTTATCAGCATGGGCTACTACCCTGGCGATACGCTGCAAAGCCTTCTGCTTAAATCTGAAATCCCTATAGATAAAGTTTATGCCATCGGTGTGCAAATTGCCCGGGGATTGGCAGAAGCGCACCAAAAGGGCATCATTCACAGGGATATCAAGCCGGGCAATATCATCTTAACGAAAGACGGTCAAGTCAAGATTCTCGATTTCGGTTTGGCAAAGGTCGCAAACCTGACGCAAATCACCCGGCAGGAAAGCGTTATCGGCACCGCGGCTTACATGTCTCCCGAGCAATTACAGGGATTGCCAGTCGATCACCGCAGCGATATCTTTTCGCTGGGTACGGTTTTGTACGAGCTCGGTACTGGCAGACAACCGTTTCAAGGCGAATACAGCGCGGCCATCGGTTATGCCATCATCAATGAGGAACCCGAAGCCATTTGCAGCATCCGACCTGAGATATCTGATAAATACCAACAGTTAGTGACCAAAGCTCTGGCAAAAGACTTGGAGGTCCGAATTCAAAACGCCAGAGAAATTGAGTTAACATTGAAAGAGTTGCTCGATGAAAGGGCAACAAAAACCGCGCAGACTTCCCCCAAGCCAAAACCAAAATTCAGTCGAAAACGAATGTTTGCGACACTCGGCGGTCTTTCTTTAGGTCTTCTGCTCATCGTTTTGTTTGCCATACTAAGGCCGGAAAGCAAAATGCACGAGGTGGGTACGGCTATCGCCATTATGCCTTTTTATCTGGACAATGTCGATGAAGACTGGTCGTGGCTGAGTGGTGCTTTTATGGATTTATTGAATACCGATTTGTCCCAGGATTCCACCATACGCGTTTTGAGCGCGGAACAGAGGAATCAGATCATGCAGAATTTAGGCATCCAAAACAAAAACGTCACACGGGAAGAAGCTATTCGAATTGCGCAAAAAGCCAATGCCCAAAAGGTCATTGTCGGTAAACTCAACAAACAAAACGAAACCATTCAGGTGGAGGCGGAGATTTTAGACAGCCGTAAAGGCACGTCTGTTGCGTCATTGAAACCCCTGGAGAGCAATATCAGCCAGCTTTATAATCTCGTCGATGAGTTTACTTCGCAATTGGTCGGGGTGTTGAATTTTGAAGCTGCTGAAAATGTGGTAGAAAGCAGCGTGGCGTCTTTGACCACTTCCTCCCTGGACGCATTTCGCTATTACGTAGAAGGCAAGGATGCTGCACTGGATCTGCGGCACAAGGAGAGCATTGCCCTCTTGAATAAAGCAATCTCCCTGGATTCCACATTCATCGAACCGTATTATTACCTGGCGTGGCAATATTCCCTCATCGGGAATCGAAACAAAGCCAAACAAGTGTTATCAAGCGGTAAACCGTATATTGAAAATCTTTCTCTTGAAATGAGATTGGAATACTTAAGTAATGAAGCCCGGATTGAACATCGCTGGCAGGAGTATGCATCTCATCAGAAAAGGTTGCTCAAAATCAACCCCTTTAAAGCCTCTACGCATTATAAATATGGCTGGACGCAATACCGAAAATTTCGTCAAATCGATGCGGGCATTTCGGAAATTCAAAAGTCCATCGAGCTGGATTCGACCTACGTGCTTGCCTACAACACGCTTGGTTATGCTTTTCTGGCCAAAGGTGAAAAGGAAAAAGCCCTGGCCATGATGGATAAGTTAATGCAGTTGAATCCCACCGACGTCAATCCGCTCGACTCCATGGCGGAAATCCTGGTACTCATCGGCGAATATGAAGAAGCCGTGACTATTTGTGACCGCATTCTCGCCTTGCAGCCGGATTTTAAATACGTACCCATTCGACTTGCGCAGGCGTTGTCGGGTCAGGGAAAATACTCGCAAGCAGAAAAAGTTTTAACGAAGTATGTCAATACTTCTGCCGGTAATTATTTTAAATCCATGGGTTATACCAATCTGGCCATGGTGCATTTAAGAACGGGCAACCTGCCAGTTGCGGAAACGACCATTGATGATGCCATCATTACTAATCCCAACAATCTGGAAGCGCACTGGCTGCGTGGTTTAATCTTGCTGGAAAATGGCAACCGACAAGAAATTTTCCACGAAATCGCCATTCTTGAGCGATCCTTCGCGTCGTTGGGAGAGCTGGAAGGAAGGTGGTTTTTGCATCATTTGCAAGGGATGGTCTCCTTGTTTGCAGAAGATTATGATGAAGCTGAGGTCTCTTTTAAAAAGGCTCTGGATTTGTTTCCATTGAACCGGTCATTCTATTTGAAAGCATTAGCGGATGGTTATTCACAAGCTGGTCAACTTCAGAATGCCATTGAAACGTATAAATTAGCCTTGCAATTCAATCCACAGAATGTCTATGCGCTGTTAGGATTAGCAGAGGCTTATGAAAAAGATAACGCGCCGGAAGAGGCTTTTCACACCTACCGCTTAGCTCTTGATTTTTGGGCCGGAGCGGATGGTAATTTACAAAAAGTTGCATTTTTAAATAATAAAATTTCAAATTTGCCAGCGAACTCTAAAAAGTAATGAAAGGAGGTGAATTTCATGGATAAAAAAACTGCCGAAGAGAAAATGGGGAAGTGGTCGAGTTTAAAGTCTCGACTTTTTTCAAAAGGAAAAGCGGATCCCAACGAACCACCGCCGGCGTCAGCTCAAGCAGATCCGAATGAACCCCCCCCAGCATCTTTGGCCGATCCAACGGAACCACCACCATAGATGATGTTTTCGATTGATGCCCAAAATTAAATTGACTTTTCTGTTGTCAGGGAAGGACGACTGTTGCCTTCAGTGAAAGGCGAAGGGTTTGATCAATTAGAAAAGCGGCTGTTCTTGATATTGAATAGCCGCTTTTTTTACTTACTCCGGTTGTAAGCTGTCGGGAAGCGGTTTAAGCGTCTCCAGAAAGCGCATCAATTGCTCCAGCTCCAGAGAAGTGATCTCATCGGCAAACGGCGGCATGGCATTTTTACCTTTGCCTTTGCCTTCCAGGATAAACGTGACAATTTTTTTTTCGCCAAATTTCTTAAAAGCCGGCCGAATATCAGGTGCGTCCAATCCACCCTGACCGTCCGGTCCGTGACATTTTGAACAATTCACTTTTTTTTTGACATAGCCCAGATATAGCAATTGTCCGGGATCGGTGATATCTTCGGGAGGCCGGTTTTTACAACTAAACATGATCAGAAGGAGGGTGCAAAAAATGCCTGAGATTAGCCGGAAACAGATGATCTTCATACAACTCGACAAATGACTTTTTGCTATCCGAATCCGTTATTAATGAGCGTTTTCTGCTTTCAATACGACGATGGTGATGTCATCGTCCTGTTTCGCCGCACCGCTAAATTCTTTCACTTTTTGATAAATAATTTCAACCAGTTCCTGAGCACTTAAATGACGATTATCCAAAATAATGTTTTTTAACCGTTCCTCACCGAGCAATTCCTCTAGTTCGTTTTCTGCTTCGGTCACTCCGTCGGAATAAACCACAATAATTTCTCCAGGCTGCAAATGCACCTCGCCTTGATCAAAGGTAAACTCGGGAATCATGCCGAGTACCACCCCGCCGATTTCCAACGTTTCAAATTCCCCTTTGGTGTTAAGGTAAAATGGAAAATTGTGTCCAGCATTGACAAATTGAAAAGTTCGCTTTTCTGAATTTAGTTTTCCACAAAAAAGCGTGACGAATTTGGTGGATTCAGTGTTGTAACACAAAAATTGATTAGCCTTTTCTATGCATTCAACCAGAGAAGCGTTGTGCAAGGCCTGATTCCGCAGCGTAGCCTGTAAATTGGACATCAGCAACGCGGCCGGAATGCCTTTGCCCGAAACATCGCCCAACGCAATGCCCCAGAGGTGGTCATCCAGTTCAATAAAATCAAAATAGTCGCCGCCTACCTCTGTGGCCGGATAACTTCGGCCGGCCACATCAAATCCGCTAATTCGCGGACTCTCTTTCGGCAGCAGTCCCACCTGAATGGCATGGGCCGTTTTCAGCTCTTGCTCAATGAGACGCAGCTGCTCCTCTTCTTCATATAACCGGGCATTTTCAATCACCTGTGCCGACTGCGATGCAATGATGGATAACAGGCGTTGATCATCAAGCGTAAACTGGCCATCCTGTTTTTTATTGAATAGATTCAAAACGCCGATGAGTTTGCCTTTGCATACCAACGGTACACTCAATATTGAGCGAATTTTCTCCGAATTTTCGTATTGCCTTTTGAAGGTACGGTCCTGATTAAAGTTAGTGATCATCAACGGTTTACGATATTTAATCATCCAGCCGCTCAAATCATCATCCAGTCGATATTTGTTGGTCACTTTTGAGGCATCGACCTTTCGAATCAACGTTTTGAATTCATCCTCTTCTTCCTGTTCATTCAACAATGAAATGGTACCCTGCTCCGCGCCAATGGCTCTAACCGACACGGTGGTGACTTTATTTAAAATCTGCTCCACGGGAATGGTTGAGCTGATAATTTTTGCCAGTTCATTGATAATTTTCAGGTCTTCAATGGATTTCTTTAGCCGGTTGTTTTCGTCGGTAAGCTTGGCTATTTCATGGTTTTTTGAATTTTTGATTTCTATCAAAGGAAACGCTCCTTTTATCGATGATAATTGCTTTTTTTAGACATCTGCAAAATGAACTTGTGGAGAGTTGATCAAGCTTCGGCCTGCTGCCGCCTAAAGAGGCTGTGTGAAAAATCGAAATGTCAACTTATAACCAATTTCACCGTCAATGTCATTCTGGATAAATCTTTTTAATAAACAGCACTTTACGTCAAAACAAAAAAGATGCCTGCAGAATGACAGACGCGTAGTTTGCGTGTTTTCACACAGCCTCTAAAGGTAGAACACCTTCTTTTACAGAATTTTACATTGTATTTTATATTTAAAAGACATGCCACCAATTTTTCATTATAACCTCTGACCGCTCTTCAAAGTCAGTAGTGCCTACCCAGCAGAAGACAAATCACTAGAATATGCTTGAAGTGAGAAAACCAAATTCGCAAAAAAGCAAGCATAGACTGTTTTCATTGAATTTTTTTTGAGAATATTTCATAAGATCGGTCCTAATCTGTACTCTGGGATGTTCTTTTAAAAATAGCTCACAATTATTTGATTTGCATAATCTGTTTACAACTTTGAGAATAAATCGGTAGTTGTATTTTCTGTAGAATGACAAAAACGGACTTTCGTTCTAACACTAAAAAATCAAACTGATTTGATATTACTTGATTTTTACGGCGATCATGGCTTCGTCATCAGCCTGCGGAGCGCCGTCTTTAAATGTATAAAGCGCCATTCGCAGATTTTCGATGATGGCGCGGGCGTCGTACGACGCGGTCTGTTTTAAAGCCTGCCGCAGTCGCTCTTCTTCGAACATGTCACCTTTTTGATTGAAAGCTTCGGTCACGCCGTCGGTGTAAATTAAAATAACGTCCCCGGAAAACAGGGGGATATCCATTTGCTGATACACGGATAAACTGGTTAATCCGAGTGCGGGGCCCTTGAGCTCTATTTTACCACAGGACTTACCATCGAGAGAATAGTGTAATATAGGATTATGCCCGGCATTGGAAAATCGCAGTGTGTTTTCTTTCAGATCAAATACTAAAAACACCATTGTCACAAACACCTCTTTGGGAATGACCTCGCTGAGAATTTTATTCATTTCCGCCAACAAGGTATCGGGAGAGCTGAATTTGTGGGTGATGGCGTGTAAAATACCTTTAACCAACGTCATCACTAGGGCAGCAGACGGCCCATGTCCGGAGACGTCCGCCAGCACAAGACCAAATTGTGAATCATCGAACTGAAAATAGTCGAAATAGTCGCCGCCTACCTCGGTAGCCGGATTAAAGTAATTGGCAATTTCAAAATTCTCAATCTCCGGGCTGGTTTTCGGCAGTAAGCTAAGTTGAATTTTGCGCGCCACCGCTAATTCGTCTTGCAATCGTTTCTTTTCCAGGGCTTCCTGCTGCAGTTGTGAATTGCGAATGAGCTGGCCGGATTGCGCTGCGATGATGGAGAGCAGCCGCAAATCGCTTTCGCTAAACGGTTGCATGGTCTTTTTGTTGGTCACCATGAGAATACCGATGATTTTGGCTTTTAAGCGGATGGGGACACACAGAACAGAACGGATTTCTTTGCTTTCCTGCTCCGTGGGCCGGAATCGGTCGTCGTTTGCCAGATCTTCAATCATCAGCGGTTTTTGATTTTTGAGCACCCAGCCGGTGATGTGCGTACCCACCCGGTAAGTGAGCAATCGGCTCCTTGCATCTGCCTGCCGAATGAGCGTTTTTAATGGCGAATCAGCCTGTTCCGTAACCAGCAAAATGGAGCCCTGTTCTGCTTTCACAGCCTTGATGGATTTTTCCACGATGATGTCCAGCATCTGATCCACTTCCAAGGAGAGGCTGGCATCAATAGCTAAATCGTTTAATACGCTTAACTCTTCAACCGCAGATTTAAGTTTTTGTATCTCATCGTCTTTTTTTGCTATGATGTTTTTAACATCTGTAGTCAAGCCATTATCCGCCAGGTCTTTCTGATCAGATGACGAAGTAAACAAAGTTTCCTCTCATTTTAAAAATGAAAAAAATGTGGTCTGATATCTTCCCTCAAGCAAAACTTGAACACCCTAATCCCCCGATGATGAATCGCTCAGTTGAGGTGTTAAAAAATTATGAATATTTCTCTATATTGTCAACGATTATTTGACCATGTACAACTGCCAGAGATCGCGATGACTGGTATGTAAAAACGGCAGGATGGCGAGTTTGCCGGTTCTGCCTATACTTTTTTCAAGGTACTGTAATTCTTCCAATTTTTGTTTTATGTCAGGAGCCGCTGCGGCTTTAAACCCCGATTGTCGCATCAGCAAAATGCCTTTTGCACGAATAGCCAGTTCCAAGTTTATTCTCAGCAGACAAAACAAGTCGGCAACAACTTCTCCGGGAAAGTGGTTTTTCAAACTGTCCAGGTATTTGCCGATGCGGGTTTCTGATATTTTACCCGAAACGATCATTTCAAGCAATTCCACATCGGTGTCAAATCCCACTCCCAACCACTTGCGAGTTATCTTTTCACTCCTTTCAAAGAGCGCCACAAAAACCATTGGTAACAAGACAACAAAGGCCAGCGTGATGACCGCCGGTGGCAAAAAAAAGTGATTGTAAAATGAATGCGTGAACACCGCAGCCAGCAGTCCGGGCAATAACAGAAACCACTTTACGGATTGGTTCCAATCAGACAAACTTTTTGAAAACACCGCCAAAAATGCCGTTGCCGTTCCATGCATCACGGCGGTGCCGAAACCGCGTACCACCCAGATCAGAAAATTTGAATTTTGTACCGAATGTAAATAAAATACGTTTTCGATGAAAGCAAAACCTGTACCGATAGCGAAACCGTAGATAGCTGAATCCACCAGAAAACCCACTTTATGCTTTCTCAGCAAATAGATGATGTAAATCGATTTCACACTTTCCTCAGTGAACGGCGAAACATATCGAATGAATGTTTTGAAATCGACCTCCAATTGTGAGTACAATTGATTGTTTACTAAAAAACAAATCAATGCGGCTAAACACCCTATCAGAATGGTCAGTACCACGGTTTGCAATTTTACAAGTTTGTAGCTGTCGAACACGATCAGCGCCGCCAGAAACAAAAACACCGGCAGGATGCTGACAACCATGCGCATAAATTCGGTCATCTTTGGGGCACTTCTTACAATATTTTCAAGGAGACCATAAATTCTTTGGAAACATCCTGATGTCGTTCAATTGCGGCTGCGTAGCCGAACGACAAAGTCGCTTTCAAATGTGACAGCATGCTGAATCGCACATCGATTTGTCCACCAAAATTAAAAAGCTCGCGCCGAACGCTTTTGTCATCGAAATTAGTGGTCAGGCCGGAGGCGAATAGCGTGGTACGCAGCCAGGTAGCATATAGCGAGGGCGAACCCACCCGTCGAAATCTCAACGGCGGCAGATTCCATTCCAACATGAATTTACCAAAATTGGTCCCTCCTACCTCATTGAGCTCGAGTCCGGGAAAGCTGTAATGTTCGCGATATCTTTTCTCGCCAAGATGGTCCACCCAATTATTGCCAAAACCGCCGAAGAAAAACTGTCCAAATTGCACCAGACGGTCACTGCGCTTGCTGGCCGACTGCCCCACTGCGCTTCGAAGCCAGATGGAGGAGTGCCCAAAAGGTAGTGGCACTCCCAAATCTAAAGTGGTAAAAGCCCGTGGAAACAGCTTTTTGTTCACGTAATTGTTGTTGGCGACGATTTGCCACTTAAAACCCTTCTCATCGTCAACCGCGCCAAGTGATTTGCGGATATCCTGGTAGTAATAATTCACATTGAAAGTTAAAAATTTATCGAACGGCGCGCTGATGTTTTGAAAATCGGGAAGGGTTTCTAAATTCCCAAATCCGGCCAGATGAACGGTGTAACCCATACGCTTAGGCCCGTCGTACAACAGCGATTTTTTGTAGCGCAAACTCAAAGAATAACCTTTGCGGCTGGATTTGGTGGGCCCAAACAAATCGTAAAAATTTGAAGCGTTGTATCTTGCTGAAATCTCCCAATTTAAATAATCGTAACTGAGCTGCAAATGAAGTTTTTCATCATCCGGTGAATCATTATCAATGGAATAAGAAGCGGTGAGTGCTAAATTATGCAACCCCACTGGACCGGAAAAATTGAACCGCATTCCTAAAGCAGCGAAATCTTTATAGCCCTCCACCACGGGATAAGCCGAGGCCAGTCCAATATTCGCGAGGCCGTGATAAGCGCCTGAATAGATTGTCAGGGAATCGATATTCACGGATGTTGGCGTTCCGGCCATCCAATTTTTAACCAAGGGATGTTTGTCTATAGTTTCCTGACCCAAAAATTTGATGGCGCTAACATTTTCGATGGGGGTACTGGCGATCATGACCGGCACAAAGCCTTTGCTGGTGTACCGAAAAACCAAAAGGGAATCCTGAGAAACGGGCACTGGCCGGAAAAAGCCGGTTTCGCAATTGCTGATAACGGACAGGTCATTTTCAGCCAAATCAAAACGAAAGACATTTGAGACGCCAGAATAATAGGAAGTCCCGTAAAGGTATTTACCGTTTGGTGAAAAAACAAAATTCTCCGGTGAATTATGTTCAAAATCAAACAGCACCTTAAACGAGGCGTCTCCACTCATCAATTTCGAAATTTCCAGGAGGATCAACTTCTGCTTTCCACTTACGTCAATCAAAGAGACGGTTAAAAGTTTGCCATCCGGACTGATAGCGAGGTCGTAAACATCCTGACCGTAAGGCCAGGAATAGATTTGATTCCACTCTTTGTACGGATGTGGAATGCGCACGATGGTTGACAGGCCATTATAATGCCGTACTCCCCAGATGGAGCCATCAGCCTGATTGAATACTATATCGCCGGTTCGTACATCTTTAAGCAGCGTTTTCCCGCGATGGGTCTTGACATTCATCGAGCGCAGGTCCCGCCAATCGTTGTTGTCAGTGGTATAAAAAATGGTGGCGTTCTGCGGGTCATAAGTAAGCGAAGCCACATAATACAGAGCGGGGCCCTTGATGTCGCATATTTTCTGCGTCCGGCCGCTGGTAAAATCAATTTCCACAATCGACGCAATTTGACCCGGATAGCGCATGGCCGTGTAAACCTTCGCTGTTGATGAGTCATAAAAAGCTTGCGAGACCGAGCCCAGGGCTTGATTTAAGATCTCCCGAATCGGCGTAGTAGGATTCGTTCGAATCGCTTTTAAGTTGGATTGCTGAAACTGGTTTTCCCATCGAATCCACTGCGCCCAGGCGTCATTCAGGGACAGGCCGTACGTTTTTTTAAATTGCGAAGCAAAATATCCCCGGCTGCCGTTAGTACGTGCAGCCCACTGGATCAAACTTTTCGGACCGAATTCATAGGCAAGGTAGCTCATAAAACGAGTGCCATAGAGGTAGGAATTAACGCCAACCTGAAAATCGATTTTCACTCCTTCCGATTCCAGCCCTACCAGATCATAAATGCGTCCCTGGTCTCTTACAAGTGTCCTGAAAACCATTTCGTCGTACGCTCCAAGCGCTCTACCCAGGCCTCCGGCCATCCATGTTTCCAGAAAAACCGCCAGGCCTTCGTGATACCAGCGCGGTGAATATCTACGGGGCGTGGTTAAGAAACTGTAAAACATGGAAATGGGATTATCGGGTGTGATGGCAACTTTACCCCAGAACACTTTTCGAAAAAAGCCATCCACGCTGTTGGCTTTATCCATAGCCACCACGTGTGCCAGCTCGTGATTCATGGTGGAATTCATTCGCTCATTCGCGGGCGAAGTTTCGTAAACATAGCGATATGGGGCGATGCCGACGACGATATTGTTTCGGGGGACGGCATCGGCGCCGGCATTGCCGAAATCATTAAAATCATGCAGCATCACCGTGATTTTTTCGGAAGGAGTGTAATCAAAAAGTTCACGATGAAATTTCAAGGAATTTTCAAAGCAACGCGCCACATGCGGTACCAGAAACGAATGAATCTTACTAAAATAAATCAGTCGTAAATTTTCGGTTTCTAAAGTGTTTATTTGGCCGAATAAAGATGAAACGATAAACAGCCAATACCATAATAACCCGCTTACAGTTACAACCTTTCTCATAGTCTTTTTTTGTGATTTATTCAAGTACAGAATGTTTACTAATTTTCAATTCAAACCGGAAGGTGGTTTCACCGGCAAGGAATCCTAAAAAGAGAGCACGCATCTCAGGAAAGATACTCAATTTTCAGCTATCCCTTTATTTAAAAATAAGAAGGAGATGCCATAGAGAGGCTACAACATCTCCGTCTGTTTTAGCTTGGATTAAAACAATTAATGATAGGAGGGCTTTTCGCCCGTAAAAATGAGCATTTCTTTGCTCGTTACTTCACATCCGATGTGGCAATTTTTTGAAAATCTTCTCTTTCAAGCATACGTTGAAAATCCTCACGCGCCATGACTTTTTGAAAATCTTCCCGTGCCATCATTAAGCGAAAATCTTCCCGGGCCAGAAGGTGTTGAAAATCCTCTCGCGCCAGCAAGTGCCGAAAATCTTCCCGTGCCAGTAAATGCTGAAAGTCCTCGCGGGCCAGCATCATGCGAAAATCTTCCCGGGCCAAAAGATGGCGAAAATCCTCTCTCGCCAACAGGTGCCTAAAATCCTCTCGTGCCAACATATTCTGGAAATCTTCCCGGGCCAATAAATGTTGAAAATCTTCTCTGGCCAGCAAATTTTGAAAGTCTTCGCGTTCCATGACTTTCCTGAAATCTTCTCTGGCCATGACTTTCTGAAAATCTTCACGTGCCAGCATGTTGCGAAAGTCTTCTCGTTCCAGCATGAGCTGAAAATCTTCCCGGGCTAATAGATTGCGGAAATCATCCCGAGCCAGCAGATGCTGGAAATCTTCCCGAGCCATCATCAGTTGAAAATCTTCCCGATTCAGGAGATTTTGGAAATCTTCGCGAGCCAGCAGATGCTGGAAATCATCCCGGGCTAACATGAGCTGAAAATCTTCCCGCGCCAGCAAGTTCTGGAAGTCCTCTCGGGCTAACATCATCTGAAAATCTTCGCGAGCCAAAATATGCTGGAAATCGCTGTCGGTGATCAATTTTTGAAACACCTCGCTCTGCACGACGCTTTGAATTTCCGCATCCTGAATTGTGACATCCTCATCGCTGATCTGTTCAGCGATCTCTTTTTTGGCTTTTTGAACGCCGCCGATGGTGCCAGACAGGTCTTCACCGCCCGGCCACGGTTCAAAAAATGCGAAATAAACTACCACCACCACGATTAATGCTGCCACGCCCATTAACAATTTGCCTAAACCGGTACTTAATACCGAGCGCCTTTGGTCAGTCATAGTTACCTCCATTAATTATGAATATTGGTTTTAATATTTTTTTAACACTGCTTACTCGAAATACCATCTTGAGTGAAACAGGTTGGGATTGTTTCATTAAAAAGACATAAATTGAGACTGTTCAATAATTCAAAATTCCTGAAAACGGATACGATATATTGCATGTGTCGTGGATACTATGTCTATATATTGTATGTCTGTGTTGGCAAAACCTAATTATTGAACAGTCTCAAATTGACAGAAATTACTTTTCGGGCGATGAATATTCCTTTATAAATAGCACTTCCCCTTCAGCAGAGAGAATCGTTAATTCGAACAAAGATTCTGGCTCGTTCCGAACTTCAAACAACAAAGCATATCGCAAAGCTCCGCCATGCGAAAGGTTTACTGTATTTTCTGTTACGCCTAAATCCATTTTTTCGATTTTTTGAGGAAGGAATCCCAGGAAGCGAACAAGGAGGTCATCAAAATTCACAACCAAATCGACAGCCGTTTTCGAGCTCAGCTCAATTGCAAGCAAACATACATTCTGATGCCACTTTAATTCAACGGTACCGGTTAATTCAGCAACTTTGAATTTCTGCTGTTCAAGAGTGCTGAATTTTTCCATTGCGTTTTCGCCAATCAGGGCACCACTTATGTCGCGAGTACTCGGCGGAATGACGTTGTTGGAAAAAGTAAAGATAAAAATACCGGACACCAGGCCAAAAGCAAAAGCATAAACATAGTTGAAATTAAAATCGAATCTAAAGTTTTCAAAAAAAGATCTGAACAATCCTTTCTGCGGCGTTTGTTGATATTTATGAGTCGGGATGATATTTAAGATATTCTTTTTCAGATCGGCGGGCGGTTCGACCGCCGCCACCTCATCAAACATCGATTTTAGTTTTTGCAGCTCATCATGATAAGTTCTGGCTTCCTCGTTTTTGGACAATAACTCTTCAACTTCCGCTTGTTCATCTTCAGAGATTTCTCCATCCATGGCTTTATTGATTAGCGCAATCTGTTTCTCATCCATCATTTTCAATATACCCTTTCAGTAATAAAATCTTTCGTAATTGCTGCCTCGCTGAGAACAAACGAGACTTCACCGTCTTTTCAGGAATCTCAAGGATATAGCTCATTTCATTATAGGAGAATTCTTCAAAATATCTGAGCACAATAACCGCACGGTAATCGATTTTAAGATTCATTAGAGCCATTTGAATTTTTCGATTTAATTCGCGATTTTGATAATGCTCTGCAGGTGATTTTTCTTCAGAAATGAGATTGAGATTGTGATCTAACTGTTCGATTTGCTGTCTCTGATTAATAACATTGAGTGATTCATTTACTGCGATTCGGTAAATCCAACTAAAAAATTTGAAACGGAAGTTAAACGTAGCCAGTTTTTCAAAGGCTTTCACAAAAACAGTTTGTGCGACATCCTGTGCATCCTCGTAATCATTGAGCATCCTAAATGCCAAATTGAAGATGGGTTTTTGATAGCGTTCGATCAACGTTTCGAACGCCGCTATTTTACCCTTCAAACACACTTTCACCAAGTCATTATCTGATGGTTCAATCATAATTACAATTTATCTTTTTAAAAGTTGGTAAATAATTGCGATAGTTTTTAAATAAAAAGACTACAACCCATTCCCCAATAGTCCATGCTTGCTTCATGATAAATGCTATTTTAAACACAGCATGCACAATTGGATGCAAATGTTTACTCGTACATTTCAGGAAATGTTGAATTTATTAAATTGATGACAATTTTAACAGACCTGAAAAATCATCAATCCACATGAATTTGCGAAACAGGTTTCAGGAATAAGATTTGATATCAATTTAGAAAGGAAATAAGAATACAATGGAACCAACCTACCGTTTAAAATACACCCCAGAGTATTTGAAATTCAAACAACAAAGTGTTAAACAAGAGTAGGGCGCTTGTTTTGTTAAACATTTGACACAATATAAGTACAGCAAGCTCTAATGTCAAACAAAATTTAGGTTATTAAGAAATATCAAAGACGGCATCAAAACCGGCGTAGCGGAAAACATCTCCAACATATTTGTTCAAATTGATCAATTTCAGGCTGGCATCGATTTCACTCAATCGTTTTTGGGTTCCCAGCAACACGCTCAAGCCCGCACTGGAAATGTATTCCAAATCCTTAAAATTGACGGTGGTGGATTTTTCAATGGTATCGAAAACAACTTGCGCCTTTTCAACTTGCGAAGCGTCCCATCGGCCCGACAGGGAAATATCACCATTTTCAGCAATTTTAATGTCGAACATTTTATTTCTCCAGATGTTTGGTTAACGTAATTTGGCTTTTTCGATTTTCATATTCGTAATCAATCTGATCCACAAATTTTTTTACTAAATGAATTCCCAGCCCGCCCACTTTTCGATCTTGCAGGTGCTTATCTACTTTCACATCTTTTGTTTTGGTGATGTCAAATGCCTCCGCATCCGGATCGGTTAATCGGATAATCAGATTTTGGTCTTGCTTGCTGAGTTCTAATAGTATGGCATGTTGACTCACGTCATTGTATTTAACCATATTTGTGAACAACTCTTCAACGACTAATTTGAGCGTAAACGAAACCGATTCGTCGATCTGATTCTGATCACAAAAAGCATCGATGAAGGTAAAGATCTTTTCCAGTGATTTGAGGTCTCTTTTAAAATGTTTTTGCATGTTTTATGAATTTTAGCGTGAATCAATTCAAACGAAAAAAATCCTTTTACCTAAAAGGCGCGATTCCTGACCGAATGGGAACAATGTAAAAGCTTCAGAGCCTGTGTGAAAAGTCAACTTCCGGGCTTTTATCTTTCCCCGCATTGTAGGACAAGCAGGAGGAATCTTTTTTGTTTTGAAGTAAAGTGTTGTTTATTAAAAATATCCCGCAGTTGCGGGATGACAATAATGGCGCATTGGATTTTTCGCCACGATATCACTTTTTCACACAGTCTCTTCAGTTTGCTGGGTTGAGGGAAAAACACGCTTGAGGCGTGAACACCCATTATTCTGAACACTTAAACTCCATGATCAGACAATTCAACGCCAAATCGCTTAATTTGGTTTTAGTCAGGGTCTGAACGGAAACTAGAAAAATGCGCGATTTAAAAACCTCTTCGCGAAGGCGTCCCATCGACAAAGTTCAGGACAAGCCCCGCCGAGCCATGCAGGAATTCAACCTCGGCCAGGAGGCCTTCGGGAAGACCGGGTCGTTATCGGTCATTCACTAGTTAATTTACGCAGCCGTTTTCTGATTTGTTCTATAGAAACACATCTCTTACAAAATTAAGTCGCTTTTCCTTCTCTGCCTAAGCTATATCCAAATCGCAAGATTCTTCGACGAAGTCAACGTTCAACTGTGGGTGAAATCAAGATCTCTCAATGTAAAAGCTCTTTTTCTTTTTGAAATGGATAGTTGAATTTTAAGATCGTTAGGTGCTATTTTGTAACGTAAACCGGATAAATATCTTTTGGAATATTTTTAAAAGGCAGAGTAGTCAGATCGGCTGGACCCCATCCAGGTGCGTCAATTTCTATAATGGCTCCGGCGATGCCGGTTTCATGATATCCTCGGCGAAAATGCACACGCGATTTCAGTACGATCAATTCCAGTTTTTCGAAATCAATGCCTAAAGGTGCAAAAATGTTGGTGTCGGTAACCTGCCGCAAATGCTCGGTTAGAATGACATAATTATTTTCACCAATCTTGAGTACGGCCGTGGCATCCCGGCCGTATTGTCCAAGATAGGTCAGGGTACCTTCAACCTGCACTGGATTTCCAGCAAATTTATCCGAATAGCCACCGAGTGCAAGGCTGACCTTGTGACCCACTTTTGCGGTGGCTTGCAATTTTTCGATGGCTTTTTCATCACGCAAAGTGGCGATGCAAAAATTCCTGGCCCCTTGCTGGATGAGCTCCTGCAAAATATGCGTAGAGCCGCCGGTGCGATCGCTGTGATCGGCGATGACCACTGGCGCTCGACCCGCTTTTACCGCACTCAGCGCTCGTGCCACACCCTCTCGGGGTTTGGGCAGTTTTTTGCCGGCAAACTCCTTGCGCATCCGCCAGATGTAGTCTGACATGTCGTCGGCAATTTTTTCCGCCAGCTTCAGCGAGTCGTTGGCCACCACCATGACCGTGGCCCCGACTTCCGGCACATCGGCGTAGGCAAATCCGAAAGCGACCGAAACGTACACATCTCTCTCCCGGCATTCCCATCGGCGCGCCCGTTCCATGATATCCATGGCCGGGGACACACCGGTGCCCTGAAACACACTGGGGGTAATCACTCCTGGCTTGCGAGTGGCCATCACCGGTTTGTACGTGCCGCGGATGGTTTTGAGCATGACCCGGGCCGCCCGCTCCCCCTGTAACGTGGCGTCGTAGTGCGGGTAGCGTTTCACAATAAATACCGCATCGGCGGCATCGGAAAGCTCGTGGTCTTCATTTGCGTGTAAATCCAGTGTTATCATGATGGGAATATCTCCCACCACTTTGCGCACCCGGCGTACGATTTCGGCTTCCGGCTTTGGAACGTCGGTGACGGCCATGGCACCGTGCAAGGATAGAAACACGCCATCGAGCTCACCCGCTGCCTGGATATCTTCTGCGATCAAGCCCGTATATTTGTCAAACGCCTTTTTTGTTATCCAGCTTCCAGAAGAGCCGCCTCTGGCACCACGTGGCGAAAGGATGGGCACCAGCTCCACTCCGCCCATCTCATCACAAAATGATTTGAAGCCGCCGATGTATCCGCGATTGGAATTGAGTATCTCGCGAGTTGGAGGGCCGTAATATTCCCAATCGGCAACGGTTGTGGGTTTCGGGCAAAAGGTGCAGGTTTCATGGGAGAATCGTGCCACCGCTATTCGTATTTTTTCGCTGCTTTGTTGCCCCAGGACAGTTGAATGCCTGCCAAGTACAAAAATCGCCAACAAGCTTCCAATAACGAACGCATTTCCACCAATGACTCGGTTTTTAATCTTCATGGTATTGCCTTTGCTCATGAAAAGTTCAAAAACTTTCACTATTTTACAAAGAATTTGTTTTTAATCGGATAATTTGAATTAATTGAACAGAGATGTGAAATGCCCGTGTAGAAAAATAAAAATTCTTGATATAATTGTCAATGAATTAGTCTGGTTAAAATATAAATGCCTTCGGCGATTTTCCCCCACTGGATAATATGCAAGCTAACCGTCTTTCTCGAGTTATTGCCCCCCTAACAAACGCAGATGATCAAATCACCGTTTTATGTGGTTCCTGATTTTTACAGAAAATCCGGCTTTTACAAAAACAATGCGGAGGGGTGGTCGGGCTTCAGACCTCTGCAACCTGAAAGTTGCACCTCTTCTTTTTAAGAATTTCTTAGAAAACAAAAAAACTCCTTGAATGTGAGAAAAATTATTTTTATACATATAGTCACTGCACTTCTCAATTAAACACCTTAGATTTCTTTCCTTTAATTAAAAACTCACGCACGGTCAAAGGAGTGTTGTATGAAATATCCGAATCAAACATCCGTTTTTGCCCGGTACAAACGAGAATCGTCTCGCAAGAAACCGGCCACCTATTTACCGATCTTACCCACCACCGCACTGAATCATTTGATCGACGCAACCAACTATCAAAAATGGCAGAGAAATTTTCAGCACACCGCGAGGCCTGAAAAGGACTTTCAGAATTCAGAAAATATGGAGCGCCATCACGATTGGCAAACGTTAAACGACCTTGCTCAGACAAGCAGCTCCGCTTCGTCTCATTCAGAGCAAGTTAAGCATTTACTGGCACGCGCCGGTTTTGGCGCCACCTTCGCCGAACTAAAAGAATTGGAGTCCAACTCCATCGCGGAAATTGTGGAGGAATTGCTAACCGAGCCGGCCCTGCCTACGCCGCCAGGCGAATGGGTGACGGAGCCCTTTGACCTGCAACAGTACCTCAAATGGACCGAGTCCGAAAAGCAAGCCTATTTCGTACAAAATATCGAACGCATCAATGATTTACGGGTTTGGATGTTAGAATTGATGATGAGTTCGGCAATAAATCTACGCGAGAAGATGACCTTTTTCTGGCACGGACACTTCACCACCGACATCAGCTCAGCCGAGCTCGCGCAGTTTTTGTTCAAACAAAATGACACCTATCGCAAGCACGCTTTGGGCAATTTCGGAGATTTTCTCAAAAACGTGTACAAAGATCCCGGCATGCTGCTCTACCTCAACGGGGCGCAAAACGTGGTGACAGCTCCCAATGAAAATTTTGCCCGGGAGCTGATGGAGCTGTTCACCATGGGCATTGGGAATTATACAGAAGACGACATCAAAGAAGCCGCACGCGCCTTCACGGGTTGGGAGATTGATCCCTACAATTTGACTTCTTTCTTCAATCCGAATTTACACGACTATGGCGTTAAATCATTTTTAGGTGAACGAGGCAATTTTGACGGTGACGATATCATCGACCTCATTCTGAAACAACCGCAAACCGCCACGTTTATTTGTAGAAAATTTTACGAGTTTTTCATCAGTCGTGAAGTGGATGAGGAGTACGTTCAGGACCTGGCTGCGGTTTTTCGAGCAAACAACTATGAAATCAAACCCGTGCTGCGAAGTCTGTTCACCAGCGAGCATTTTTATAACGCAAACGTCAGGGCTTCTCTCATCAAATCTCCCATCGAGCTGGTGGTCGGTAATGCCAGGAAACTTTCTGTGGAAAAGGCCGATGTTTACTTTTTGTTGACGGTGGCAGCTATTCTCGATCAGGAATTGCTAAATCCGCCGAATGTGGCGGGCTGGCCGGGCCAGAGGGCGTGGATTTCGCCCACCACCTATGTTCTCCGCAACACCGTATCTGAAATATTTGTCAATGAAAATCTCGTGCGCGATCCGGTAACGAACCAGCCCGTGATTGAATTTAATCCCATGAAATTTGCCCGCAGCTTTGGCATTCCAACTGCTCCCGAGTTGGCGAACGCCATCATCAATTACCTGGTCAGCCGGCCGTTGGATGAGGTTACGTCCGAGTTTTTGCTGCAGACTTTGGTCGGAACCGCCGCCCCAAACGACTGGTCGCTGGATTATCCGGGCGCCGATCGCCTGGTCACCGAATTCGTTATTCAAATATTGCGTCTGCCGGAATACCATCTTACCTAACTCGGGTGCATGAACACAATAATTTGCCATCTACCACGTTTAAATAATAAATCTGTTTTTGAAAGGATAGTACGATGAAACGTCGAGAATTTATACAAATCATGATGCCGATAGCGGGTCTGCCGCTGGTGTGGCCAATGTGGTCATTTTCCAAACCGCTGAAAAAATTTGGTCGGTCGCATGGCCTGCAAAATTTTCCGGATGACGGCCGCGTTTTAGTGCTGGTGCAGCTTGCTGGCGGGAACGATGGTATGAACACCGTCATTCCCTTTCAAAACGACATTTACTACCAGCAGCGGCCGCAACTGGCCATTCCCAAAAACGAAGTCATCACCCTGGATCAGGAAATTGGACTTCACCCGGCCATGGCCAAATTTAAAACCTTACTGAACGAAGGCAGTCTGGGCATCGTGCAGGGTGTGGGTTACCCGCAGCCCAACCGCTCGCACTTTCGCTCAACCGATATCTGGCTCACCGGTTCCAGCTCAGAGGAAGTTGTCGATACCGGCTGGCTGGGCCGGTATTTTGATTTGGTGTGCCCGGAAGGCGAGGAATGCGGCACTCTGGGACCGCCGGCCATCCAGATTGGGCTCACTTCTTCTTTGGCGCTGCTGGGGCGCGAACAAAAAGGCATTGCCCTGCAAAATCCTGTACAATTTTATAACCTGGCAAGACGATTGGGAAGCGATCATGAACCGCTGCCCATCATTGAACCCACCACACCTGCGGAACGCGAACTGGAATTTCTACGAGAAACCGAAGCCGCGGCGTTTCAATTTGCCGGTGAAATTGTGGAAGCTTATGAAAAAAATGAAAATAAGGTACCCTATCAAAACGACTCTCTGTCGCAGCAATTAGCGATTGTGGCGCGATTGATCGCCGGCGGTTTGAGCACGCGCATTTATATTGTGAGCTTACGGGGATTTGACACGCACGCTTTTCAGGCTAACACCCAGCGCGGTCTTCTGGAGCAACTGACTCAGGCGGTGCACACATTTCAAAAAGACATCGAACAATTTGGGCTGGCCGAGCGCGTGGCCGGCTTTTGCTTTTCTGAATTTGGCCGACGCGTCAAGCAAAACGCCAGCCAGGGCACCGATCACGGCACCGCCGCTCCCATGTTCTTTTTTGGCAAACCGGTGATCGCCGGCGTGCACAATCCGCATCCCAGTCTCACGGATCTGGACGACGGCGACCTGAAATTCCTGGTGGATTTCCGGCAAATTTACGCCTCGCTCATCGAGCAGTGGCTAGTTGGTGACGCCGCCGCCATTCTCGGCAGCAGCTTCACGCAATTGAATTTAATCGATCAAACCACCTCCGTCCGCGAAACCGCCGCCGCTCCGAAGGACCATTATCTCCAGCAAAATTACCCCAATCCGTTTAATCCGCAAACCACCATAAAATATGGTTTGGCACGAACTGCACACGTGAAACTGGTCATTCACAATAGTTTGGGACAGCAGGTGTCTGTGCTGGTGGATGAAACACAAAATGCTGGCCGACACGAGATCGTCTGGCAGGCAAATGGTCATGCCAGCGGCGTCTATTTTTTAAAGATTCAAGCAGGGGAATTTCAACAGACGCGGCGTATGATGCTGGTCAAATGATTTCCCATCAGGAATCTCACTTAGAAATAAGTCAGTTTCGGAGTGGAACCATGAACACTAAAATTAACAAAATGCGGTCTCATCAATCCAAAAATTCGAAAACGAGAAGCAGGCAACCTCGGCGAATGTTTCGAAGCCAGCAGAATAAACTACAACATCTACTCAACCGAGCCAGTTTTGGCGCCACGGTTGCTGAGATTAAAGAACTGCAGCCATTTGCTTTAACCGAGATCGTTGAAAAACTTCTCTTTGAAGACGATTTGCCGGAGCCGCCGGGGGACTGGGTAGCCGAGCCATTTGATCGGCAAGCCTTTCGCGCCTTATCCAAAGATCAGCAGAAGGCCTGGCGTCAGCAAAACCGAAAGCGCGTGAAAGAGCTGCGCGGCTGGTGGCTGCAGCGGATGATGAGCTCAGTTTTGAACCTGCGCGAAAAAATGACGTTTTACTGGCACGGGCATTTTACCTCTAATGAAAAAAGCGTCCAACTTGCGCAGTATCTCTACATTCAGAACCACACGTTAAGGCGCCACGCTTTGGGAAACTTTGGTCATTTTCTGAAAGCCATTTATAAAGATCCGGCCATGCTTTTGTACTTAAACGGCGTGCAAAACAAATCCAAACAACCCAACGAAAATTTTGCCAGAGAGCTGCTGGAACTATTTACTATGGGCATCGGCAATTACACCGAAAACGATATCAAAGAAGCCGCGCGCGCATTCACAGGCTGGCAGATCGACTCGAAAACCTTAACCTCATTTCTAAATCCCAGAAGGTTTGACAGCGGCCGAAAAACTTTCTTGGGCCGCAGCGGCAACTGGAACAGCGACGACATCATCGACATCGTGTTGCAGCAGCCACAAACCGCGGTGCATATTTGCCGCAAGCTGTACAAATTTTTTATCAGCCGTGAATTGGACGAGGATTTTGTAGCGGAGCTGGCAGAGACTTTTCGCAGCCAGGAATATGAGATCAAACCAGTACTACGAAAATTGTTCAACAGCGCACATTTTTACAGCGATAAGGCTTTGGCTGCCTTGATCAAATCGCCAGTGGAAATGGCCGTCAGCAACGCCCGGCTGTTTGCGGTGGAAAAGCTGGACCTGAATTATGTTTTGAATGCCACGAAAGCTTTGAATCAGGAATTGTTTAATCCACCAAATGTCGCAGGCTGGCCGGGGCAAAGGTCGTGGATTTCCCCCACCACCTACGTCACTCGAAATACTTTCACCGAGAGCTACCTTCATGGCGGATTATATAAAAATCCTGACAGCAGACGTACCCCCATCAAATTCAATGCCATGAAATTTGGCAGTGAATTTGGCATCAGCCGCGCTCCCGAACTGGCGCAGGCCATGGTTAGCCACCTGTTGCGCATGCCAATTGACAACGAAACCTTTGAGTTTTTGTTGTCGGTGCTGGTGGGCAGCGCCGACCCGGATGATTGGTCTCTGCACTACCCAGGTGCAGAAAGACAAGTGACGGAATTTCTCATCCAATTGATCCGACTGCCGGAATTTCAATTAAATTAACTTTCATCCATTTGTAAATTAGTTGATCCTTTTCTCAAAATCAAATCTACAAAAATATCTGATTTTTTTCAGCAGGTAAGGAGTCATGTTGATGAACACAAGCGAGATAGGCGTTAAAAAAGAATCGAATGCATTCAATCGTTTCTCATGCTGAAAACAGCACATTTCGTATCATAACTAAAAAGAAATCACCATACAGACCAATTAATCCTGCCATGAAAACTTTCATGATTATTATTCTGCAAATAAGTCTGTTTTTTACTGCTTGTGAAAAGAAGTTTAACAGTCAAAATATTTACCATCCGCAATTGGCAGTGGCATCGGATGGCAGCCTGCTCCTCCTCTGGCGTCAGACGTCTGGAAAATCTTCGGACCTGTTTATTGCGAAATGGAGAATGGGTCAAAACTTTTCCGAACCGGTGCGGGTGAATCAAGCACCCGGCGTAGTCAATTCCAACAATTTCGAAGAGATGCGCGCCAGTATCGCCACCGGACCTGATGGACTCATTGCTGTCGCCTGGACCGACCGCAATTGGGATGTGCGGGCAGCCGTCAGCAAAGATTTCGGCAGAAGCTTTGCGCCGTCTGTTAAATTGAACCAGGACACCACTCGCGCCATGCAATCGTTTGTCACAGCATCCTTTGACCAGGCAGGCGGCTTGCACTGTGTTTGGCTTGACCCCCGACCCGCTAAACCAGGGCATGAAGAACCCGCGGATCTTTATTATGCTTTTGGCCAAAATGGTCGTTTCCAGGAACGCAACCTCACTGCCCAACAGGCAAGCAGCGTCTGCGGTTGTTGCCGCCCGTATATCAGTCGTGGAAATAACGGCGCTATTCAGGTTGTATTTAGAAATAGCATGCCTGCGGGATTTAGAGACATCTTCAAAATAACGCAGATTTCTGCCAGGGATTTTAGCGAGCCCAAACAATTGGGTCCGGCGCTGTGGGAAATTACAGGCTGCCCGTCGCTGGGTCCCATCGCGTACCAGGATTGGACGCTCTGGTTGGATGGCTCCACGGATGAAATGCGTTTGTTAGCCATTTCAGACAGCGCAAGCGAGCCGCAAGTTTTGCTGCACGCCACCAAAGATGGGAGTTTCGTGAGAACGCCGCGTCTGGTTAAAACCGCGAATGATGCCACCCCGCTGGTGCTGATGCCCGGCGAACCGGCAGGTAAAATCCTGCTGCTAAAAAACTCAAAATGGCAGGTGGTACTTGCGGATGTTCCCCCATGGTGCCGCAGCGCCGCCTGGCTGGAAGACCAATTGTTTCTTACGGGCGAGGTGGAAAATGAGCTGCAATTTGAGACGCGGGCATTCTCACTTTGATCGGCGCTTCGTGTCCGTTCCTCAGTTGTTTAAATTTTGAATTTATGATAACATCCAAACATTTCTTTTGTGCTGCGTTAATTTTGATATGCAGTTTCAGCCCCATTGCCCGGACAAAACAGCACACCCCGCCGGTGACGTTTGTACATCCCCAACCGCAAACTATGATCGACCGTAACGATCTGGAAATCGTTGTCGGCTTTGACTCGCCCATCGACACCCTGAGCGTGGACGCCCATTCCTTTTCGGTCTTTGGCCGCTGGACGGGCGTTTGTGCCGGAAAGGTGTTGTTTGAAGAGAATCGGCATCAGGTGCGATTTATCCCGCAAAAAACCATTTCGGCGGGCGAGTGGGTGACAGTCACTTTATCAAAAAACATACTGAGTGCATCCGGGCAACCCATGTCAACGGGATATTCCTGGAATTTCTGGACAAAGGCAGAAGTGGGACGGCTGGAATTCACCGAAACTCAAGTAATACCAGTTCGTCGAGCCGGCGAAAGCGGAATTCGCACATACGGCGCCTACGCAGGCGATTTAAACGGCGACGGATTTCATGATTTCACGGTTCCCAATGAGGATGCCAGTGATATCAGGATATTTCTCAATGACGGTGCAGGCCATTATCGTGACTTTTCGATTTATCAATTAGCAGGCAATGTTAAACCGAGTACAAATGAAGGGGCTGATTTCAATGGCGACGGTTTAATCGACTTCGCAGTGGGAAATATTAATGGCAACTCGGTAACCGTGTTTGAAGGTTCTGGCTCCGGCTTACTCGTTAATGCCCGCACCTACTCAGCAGGCAGAGGCACACGAGGTTTGACCGTGCTCGATTTAAATGGCGATGGGGCAACGGATATTGTGACCGCAAACCGTGCAAGCAGCAACATTTCCCTGCTGTTGAACATGGGAGATGGCACTTTTCAGCGGAGTCAGTATATGGAGGCAGGCGTGGGTAGTGAAACCTCTTGTGCATCTGCCGACGCCAACGAGGATGGCCTGCTGGATGTTTATATCGGCGGATTCGACAGCCAGGAAATCGCCGTGCTTTTAAGTGATGGCAATGGCAATTTAGCCAAGAAATCAAAAGCAGACGCCGGCGGTGCGGCCTGGATGATCGCAGTGGGAGATGTGGATAACGACGGCCATGTGGATGTCGTGTCCGCCAACGGGCCACAAAATCATTTCTCGGTATTGCGCGGCGATGGCCAGGGGAATTTACGCCCGGCCGAAATCTACCCTACCGGTGTATTTCCCCTGGCTATCGATTTAGGCGATTTGGATGGCGATGGAGATTTAGACGTCGTTACCAGCAATTTCGATTCCGCTGACTGGACCCTCTATGAAAATGACGGCAGCGGACGTTTTGTGAATCCCCAAACGCTGCAGGCGCGCCGAGCGGGATCCTGTGCAGTACTCCACGATCGCGACCAGGACGGCGATCTCGACATCACCGGCATCGATGAGCTGGATGATTTGTTGTTCTTGTTTACCAACAGCCACACCACCGCGGTGAAAAATACCCACCCGCAGACGCTGCCTACCAAAATAGCGCTCTTACAAAGCTACCCCAATCCGTTCATTAAATCGAACCAGATTTTGAACACAGAGGTGACCCTCCCCTTTCGGTTGGAAACAGCGGCGCGTGTTCGAATCGAGTTGTTCAACCTGAAAGGTCAGAGATTGGATGTTCTCATAAATCATCAAATGTCTGCCGGCTATCACGCACCCAAATGGTCGGTACATCATTTGCCCGTCGGGATGTATTTTTACCGCATATCTACAGCCAAAACAAGTCAAATCAAGAAATTACTACTCCTTCCCTAATATCATCACTTAATTCAGAATACCTTTCAAATTACTTCAGCATAAAAATTCTCCGAGAAATGACCCTATTAGAAGATGACTGAGTTAACTGGATAACCGTACACGATATATCATTCTCTCAAGATTTGAAAGTAAAAATTAAACGATTTATTGCATTTATTTCACAACTTTCTTTTACTTTGTCATCACAATTTGCAGGTAATTACCGATAAATATTCTAATCAATTAATAGGTTCATCCGCAGTTTACATTTTCTAATTCACGGAGGAATTATGAAAGCAAGGATTGCATTCGTGGCAATTTTTTTGTTGCCGTTTTTTCTTTTCCCACCGCTGTTCGCAAAAAATCACCTTGTTGCACCGTTGAGATCCATTGGCGACGGTCCGAATTTCTGTCTGGACTACTCCAACTTCCAGGGCATTGATGGGCAGACCTATGTTGAATTTTATGTTCAGATCAGCTACGATGCTCTGCAGTTTATTAGACATAGAGGCCGATTTCGCGCAGAGTACGAGATATCGTTTTCATTACAAGATTTAACCGGTCGGGTCGTTGAGCAGTATGAAAATCGCGATGTGGTTGAAGTGGAATCCTATCGCGAAACCAACTCGAGAAAGAAAGCCCGTACCATGCTATTAGCATATTCATTGCAGCCGGGCGAATACAAACTGAACGTCGTCGTAAAAGATCTGGAGACCCTACATACTGCCATCCTATCGGAGCACACAGTAGTGAAAAACTTTGCCTCAGACGGTTTGCATATTAGCGACATCCAGCTGAGCCAGAAAATCGTTCCAGCCAAAGAAGGCGAACCGTACGTTAAAAATCAGCGATACATCGAACCTAATGCCGGAAGAATTTTTACGCCAGGATTGTCCAAACACATCTTCATTTATTTTGAAGTGTACAATTTAAATATCGAAGCTGAAAATAAAAATTCCACATACACCTCATACTACACTTTTCAAAATCTCAAGGATGACAAAAACACCCGGTTTAAGCGTACGAATATCAAGCCCGGTCATACTTCAGCGCACAGTCTGCGGATTCCGCTTGAAAATTTTAGTGGTGGAGAATACATCCTCACAGTACATGTCCAGGATGATGTGACTGGAACTACGTCGGAAGCTTCGCGCAGTTTCACGGTGGTAGAAACGCCGGTCTCATTAACCGAAGCACACATTGAGCGCCATAATCCGTAACTGGTTTTCTTAGCTAACATAATTTACGGCAGACTAAGCGCTTGCTGTATTAAAAAAAGTCGTGATTTTCATCTCCACTTTTTTGATTAGCAATGGACTTCCCTCCTCTCATCGCCAGCCAGCAGTTGGCGAGGTAGCTGGCTTGCGTCTTTTTACACCACTTTAATCAAACCACAAAAGATTTTTTCCAGTATTGTTTGAATTTGCAATAAAATCCATTTGCGATCAAATTTGTCGATTTCATTTTGCCATAACCCTATAACTCAAAAAAACTGGGAAGTTTTTTAGGTAGGTATCGTGTTTATTATTTTATTGAAATAATTTTAGTATTTTTCAGAAATTATCAACATTTTCTTGACAATCATTACTCATTTTTGTAGCATTGGTGTTATATATTTTCTTAATAGTTAAGTCTGGAATTTTAATCCCAAGGTCGCTACTAAAAACCCATCTATAAATGAAACCAAATAAAAACTACACCCCGGATATCAACTTAAATTTGAACGTTCGCGGTATGCCGCAATCGGCCACGCTGGAAATCAATGAAAGGAGCGACCGGCTCGTCAAAGAAGGTCGTGAAGTGTTTAAATTGGGATTGGGGCAGTCGCCATTTCCAATTCCACTCCCCGTGGTGGAAGCCCTCAAAACGCACGCCCACCAAAAAGACTATCTGCCTGTTAAAGGACTGAGCAAACTCAGGGAAGCGGTGGCGCAGTATCACTGTCGCGGTCAGGGCATTCACTGCAACGCAAACGATGTATTGATTGGCCCGGGGTCTAAGGAGCTGATGTTCCTTCTGCAGCTTGTCTATTACGGAGACCTGGTGATTCCCACGCCGAGTTGGGTATCTTACGCCCCACAGGCAGAAATCATTGGCAGGCACATTCGCTGGTTGATGACGCATCTTGGGCATGGCTGGCGCTTGACGCCGGAAGAAATCGCCAATATTTGCAAGTCGGACCCAGATCGGCCGCGCATCATCATTCTCAACTATCCCAACAACCCTACTGGTGGCACCTACCGCCTGGAGGAGCTGAAAGCGCTGGCGCAAATTGCTCGTAAACATCGTGTCATTCTGCTCTCAGACGAAATCTACGGGGAATTGCATCATAACGGACAGCACATTTCCATCGCTCGCTTCTACCCGGAAGGCACGATTATTAGTAGCGGCTTGAGCAAATGGTGCGGCGCCGGCGGCTGGCGTTTGGGCACCTTCCTTTTTCCACCTTCCCTGCACTGGCTTCGAGACGCCATGGCGGCGGTGGCCAGCGAAACCTTCACCGCCACCTCGGCACCCATTCAGTATGCGGCTATTCGCGCGTTTGAAGGCGGTGATGAAATTACTGAGTATTTAACTCATTCGCGACGTATTTTGAAATGGCTTGGACGCTTTCTGGCGCAGCGATTAACCGAAGCCGGCGTGATCGTACCAGAGCCCAAGGGCGCCTTTTATTTGTTCCCCGATTTCAGCCCCTTTCGGGATCGATTGCATGCACGTGGAATCACCACCAGCGCTGAATTATGCCGGCGGCTGCTGAACGACACCGGCGTGGCCGTTCTACCTGGCGTGGTTTTTGGCCGCCAACCAGAAGAGCTCACCGCCCGCATCGCTTATGTGGATTTTGATGGTGAAAATGCTTTGCATGCAGCACAGCAGATTCCCATGGGTAAAGGCCGTGAACTTGATTTTCTAAGAAAACACTGTGGCAGGCTGATCACAGCCATCGACCACTTGTGCGATTGGCTGCATCAATGATCCATCGCGGGAGGCAAGCCATGTCCGAAATTCTCTGGAAACCGGACCCGGTATTTGTGCAATCCACCAACATGACCGCCTTCAGCAATTATCTGACTCAAAAAACAAAATTGCCTTTTCCGGATTACGCTTCTTTACACCAGTGGAGTGTTGAAAATATTGAAGTGTTCTGGGAGTATTTTTTAGAATACACCAGTATCATCTACCGCCAGCCGCATCAGCAGGTTTTGAACACCCAAAACATGCCGGAGGCAAGGTGGTTTTCGGGCATGAAGCTGAATTTTACTGAAAACATTTTGGGTCGAAACTTTCAGGGGCCGGCGATCATCTATCAAATCGAACCATCCGATGAAGAAGTCGGGGAAGGAGACAGATATTCAGGCTGCATTGATTTTGATGAGCTGAAAATTCAAGTAGCGAAATGTGCCAGCGCCCTGAAACAATCTGGTGTGCAAACGGGAGATCGTGTGGCTGGCTACCTGGCGAACGTACCGGAGGCCATCATCGCCTGCCTGGCATGTGCCAGCATCGGCGCCACCTGGAGCAGCGCTTCACCGGATTTTGGACTGACTGCGCTCTGTGATCGGATGCAGCAAATCCAGCCCAAACTCATTTTTGCCAGTACGCACTATCGTTATGGCGGTAAAACGTTCCATACGGACGCGGTGGTGAAGGAACTTCCGCGGAAAATTCCCTCCCTCGAAAAAATCGTTTCTGTGCCCTACCCTGTTGGGCCGGCTAATGTAGATGGCGACGTCACCTGGCAGGCGTTTTTATCTGAGGCAGATACCTCTGAAATTAAATTTGAACCGGTGTCTTTTGAACACCCTTTATTCATCCTGTTTTCATCTGGCACCACCGGCGCGCCCAAATGCATGGTGCACGGCACCGGCGGAACCCTGATGCAGCATCGCAAAGAGCATCAATTGCATTGCAATCTAACCAAAGACGACACTTTGTTTTATTTCACCACCTGCGGCTGGATGATGTGGAATTGGCAGTTGAGTGCGCTGTCGCTTGGGACGACCATCGTACTCTACGATGGCAATCCGGGCTATCCAGACTTGTCGGCAATCTGGCGATTTGTGGATAAAACCGGCATCACGCATTTTGGCACCAGCGGCCGTTTCATCGAAAGCTGCATGAAAAGCAAAGCTGCTTTCACCGCCAAACAAATAGGTGAATTATCCTCTTTAAAAAGCGTGCTCTACACAGGCTCTCCCCTTTCAGCCAACGGCTTTCGCTGGATTTATGACACCATCAAAAAAGAAGTCCACCTAGCCGGCATCAGCGGCGGCACGGATATCGTGTCCTGTTTTATTCTGGGGAATCCCAACCTGCCGGTGGTGGCTGGCGAAATTCAATGTAAGGGCTTAGCCGTGGACGTCGAGGCCTATGACGCGCGCGGCAAAATCGTGGTAAACCAACCGGGTGAGCTGGTATGTCGCAAACCCTTGCCCAGCATGCCGATACAGTTCCTCAACGATCCCGACGGGAAAAAATATCGTAAAGCCTATTTTGAGGATTATCCGGGCGTCTGGCGGCACGGCGATTATGTGCAATTCACACCCGACGGTGGGGCAATTGTCTTGGGACGCAGCGACTCCACGTTGAATCCCGGCGGCGTGCGCATCGGCAGTGCGGAGATTTACTCGGCAATCGAGCCCATTCCGAATCTTCTGGGCGCGGTGGTGGTGGGCTGGACACCGCCAAATCAGTCTGATGAAGTCATCGTTTTGCTGGTAGTCTTATCCAAAAGTCTAACAATCAACGAAGCCATCCGCAAAATGCTTCGTCAAACCATTCGAGAAAAATGTTCACCCCGACACGTACCAAAGCATATTTTCCAAATATCAGAAATACCCATCACACGCAGTGGCAAAACGGTTGAGCTCAGTGTTAAAGCCATCCTGGCAGGGAAAAATGTGGCCAATCGCAATGCCTTAGCTAATCCACAGGTTTTAGAGGAAATTGATCAGATACGAAACCGGTTACTGCATTTGCAACAAAAAAGCCCGCAATAATTTCCCATTGACTAAATGCAAAAAAAACCCTCACAGACTTTTCTGTGAGGGTTTTCTTTTTAGACGTTAGCGAAATAAGTTTAATTAAAAATACGAGTTCTGCAAATTATAAATCTAAAGAAACTCTTCCGTAATAAAATCCGCCATTGGTACCAAACTGCGTAACACGACGGCTGTAGATAAATCTTTCACCACTTCGGTTATTTGGATTTTGGTGCTCATCCGGAAAAGTATTGAAAATATTATTGGCGCCAATGGTGAAAGTGGCTCCATTAAACAATTCATAAGAAATGTCAACATCCAATAGAGTTTTTGCGCCAAATGTTTCATCATTTTCATCGTTTACTGGTTTATATTCAATTTCACCAAAGAACGAGGCCCGGGCACCAATGCTGAAAAGGCCCTGAGAATATCTCACTGCCAGGTTTGCTTTTTGTCTCGGCAGAGCATCTTCCAGGCGGTTTCTCTCTTCGCGGTTGAACAGGGTGGCTTCAACTGCTTCCAGCGATTCACCAGGCAGCACCTGATCACGCAACGCAGCAGGCACGTTGATGGAGGTAACGTCGGTATTGGTAAAATTCGCAGCCGCAGTGATATCCAATTTACCCTGCCCAATTTTCGTGAAGTAAGCAGCAACGATATCTAAACCCTTGGTTTCGGTATCGACGGCATTGGAAAAGAATTGTGCCTGACTTACGCCGGCATCCTTAAAGGGTTCTAATATTCTAGCAAAAGTCGGGTTACTGCTCGTAAATCGACTGGTCAGTACAATGCGGTCATCGATTGTGATGAAATAAGCGTCTGCCGTGATTGAAAATTTGGGATGAGGTCTGGCAGTAAAACCCGCGCTGATATTGACGGAAGTTTCTTCGTCAAGCTGCGGGATGCCAAATGCCTGTGTTACTGAACTTTTGCTGTTTGCATTCAGTACTTGCGCCGGCACCAGCACATTATTTTCATTCAAGACAAATTGTGTACTGACTTTGCTGAACCAAACCTGTTGCAAGGATGGAGCGCGAAAACCGGTACTAACAGCACCACGAAGTGCGAAGTCTTCAACAACTTCAAATCGCGCAGCTATTTTTCCAGTAGCGGTTTTGCCGAAATCATTGTAATTTTCAAACCTGCCGCCAATGTCGATCAGCAGCTGATCGCTTATTTCGGCTTCAACTCCACCGTAAATACTTATGCTGTTCCGATAGCGATTCAATTCATTAGATGGTTGAAATCCTGGAAAAACCTGAGAGCCGGCAGCTTTAGGAGCGCCGGTGGAGGTGGTGTCAAAATCGACTCCCGGCTGATCTCCTCCGTTACCGAGCATCCAGGAAGCGTCATCACCTGCAATTTGCTGGTAATTCTCTATTCTGAACTCGCCACCAAATGCAATCGAAAGCGAATTGACTGCGCCCTGCGTATTAATGGGGCGAACAATGTCAAGGCTACCGGTGGTTTGATTATATTTTAACCGGCCCGCATCAAAAGAGGTCGGACTATCGGTGCCCATAGAAGCATTATTAGTGTTTTCGATGTTAAATTGAAAACTATTGCCGCCATGAGTCAAACTTAAATCGATATCCCAGCCGTTTCGGTTACCGCGCAATCCAGCAGTAAAAGAGCGGTCGATTATCTCGGTATGTATCTCTGGTAAAAAACCAAATGGATAGATTTCTGGAACCACTCGGGCTTCGGAATTAGGCAATCTAAAAAATCCAGAGGCCATGCCTTTGCGATAGGAGATACCACCAGAGCCATAAAGTTCTGCGTTTTCAGAAAGCGTATATGACGCATTGAAAAACGACATGCCGACGGTCGCTTTACCCTGGCCGGTGATCATCGAGAAATCCTTACGCGTCAAACCCAATCTGGACAACTCGGCATTGGTTGCCGCTTCGCCAGAGATACCAGGGAAGATATCCCGGGTCCATTCACCCGATCGGTTGGTTCGACCTCGATCATAGTATTGGCCGGTCACGTTAAAATAACCTCTATCTCCAATATTAAATCCATAATTGACATCGAGATCAATTTGATCGCCATCGCCTTCACCTGTGGTACCCGCCATACTATTGATTTCAATATTTTGGGTTTGCTCTTTAAGCACGATATTGATCACACCGGCGATGGCATCGGAGCCGTATTGCGCGGAGGCGCCGTCTCGCAGAACCTCAATCCGTTCAATGGCTGATTTAGGAATGGAATTCAAATCCACGCCCACCGTTCCACGTCCGAATGTGCCATTGATGTGTACCAGAGCGCTGGAATGACGTCTTTTCCCATTGATTAAAACCAGCACTTGATCCGGTCCCAATCCACGTAAACTGGCCGGGTTCACGTGATCCGTTCCATCTGAAATAGTCTGGTGGGAAGCATTGAATGAAGGCGCTAAATAGGCTAATGCCTGGTTGATTTCTAATTGTGGCGACTGTCGGACTTCAACAGCGGAAATCACATCCACCGGCACCGGCGTTTCAATGGCGGTGCGGGCGGTCCTGGAACCCAAAACCACCA
>JBHHXN010000005.1:0-89988 GCA_046757025.1 bacterium | reverse complement strand
AGGCACGAGATTCCCGATAACGGCACTCGGGAATGACGATTACCGATGGACACTAATTAACAAGCAAATCTACTCGGTTTTTACAAATCCTTTTACAATTAATAACTCCAAAATTTTTCGTGCGTTTGCTAACGGAGTCATTCCAACGGTCTTCAAAATGATTTCCGCATGTTGTGGCGCTTCGTACGGGTCATCGATACCCGTAAAATCCTTAATTTCTCCTTTGCGCGCTTTCGCATACATGCCCTTGGTATCTCGCGCTTCGCAAACGTCGAGCGGCGTATCCACAAAAACTTCAATGAAACGATCCTTACCAACCATATTTCGAACGTCGTTGCGGGTATTTCGGTACGGACTCACAGCCGCACATATAACCACACCGCCGTGGTGCACGATTTCCGCTGCCACAAATCCGATTCGCCGAATGTTGACATCGCGATCCATTTTACTGAAACCCAGACCTTTTGAAAGATGCGTACGCACGACATCTCCGTCCAACAGCGTCACCTGCCGACCTTTTTCTTGCAAAAGGACGGTCAGTATTTCCGCAGTAGTGGATTTACCGGCGCCGCTCAATCCCGTGAACCAGACGCAAATACCCTGACGATGGCGTGGTGGATAGGAATCCGCTAATATCTCAGCCACTTCCGGCCGAGTAAACCAGGAAGGCAATGTTTCGCCGTTATTGAGATATTTTTCTCGCACCTGTGTGCCCGAAATAGAGGATGTAGTGGTATTGGACGGAATCTTGGATACTTCCTTATACACGCCTTCTTCAGGTAAATAGACGAGTTCTTTGAACGGAATCATGCCTACCTGGATTTCTTCGCTGTGGCGCTGCAGCAGCTCCTGTGCGCCGTATGGATCGTAAAACGGTTGATCATTGGAATCCAATCCCGGACTGGCATGATCTCTTCCGACGATCAAAAAGTTCGCGCCATAATTTCTTCGAATGATGGCATGCCAGAGCGCTTCACGGGGCCCGGCCAGGCGCATGGCCAGAGGTAACAAACTGAGTAGTATTCTGTCCGAATCGTAATACTTCTGAGCCAGCGCCTTGTAAGTGCGAACGCGAGTATAATGGCTCACATCGCCGGGCTTGGTCATCCCCACCACCGGATGCAGCAACAAAATTCCATCCACCTCCTCCACCGCCTGCTTGGTCATTTCTTCGTGTACGCGGTGAAGGGGGTTGCGTGTTTGAAAAGCCACCACATTGTGATTATTAAATTTTAACAGCTCTTGGCGCGTTTCCGCGGGCGTCAATCTCAAATCGGAAAAGTCGAAATGACGCGGTAATTGCAAAATTTGCAGTTTACCCGAAATATTCACCTTGCCCCAGCGCTGCATTTCTGCCACCAGAGGATGGCGAGAATCCGTACTCCCGAAAACCTTCTGGGAGGCCCTTTGCACATCCCAGGAATAAATTTCTTCCACTTTCATCACACCCAACAGATCATTTTTGGCATCGCGCAACGCAAAATCCTTATCCAGAGCCAGGTCGGAGATTTCCTCCACAGGCAGTGTCACCGGTATGGGCCAAAGCGTTCCGTCTGAAAGTCGCATATTTTCCAGCACGCTTTCATAATCTTCCATCCCTAAAAAGCTTTCTAAAGGCGAAAAGGCGCCGCTGGCTAACAATTCCAGATCACAGACCGCGCGATCGGTTAGTTGCAGGGAGGGCAGGGTGCGAGCATAGGCTACGAGGTCCTCAGACGCCTCGCTCCGTACCATGAGATTCACCAATTTTCCACCAAAGGGTTCAATCAATTTAGTTTCCATTTTACCTTTTTTTTTGAATGAGATTTAAGTCATCGCTAACATGGATTTTTCTTTTTCTTCATTTTCAATCGCGACGGGTTTATCGTTTTCAAAGTGATTTTTCACCAGAAGCTGTTGAAAAATATTAACCACAAAATCGATTTCCCAATTTTGCAGGTTGTTAAAAAATGGCAGTGCCACGGTCCGTTCAGAAATCGACTCTGTTACCGGGAAATCGCCTTTTTGGTATCCGAATTTCTCCAGATAAAGCGGCTGCAAATGAATGGGAGGAAAATAATTATTGCACTCGATGTTGTTTGCAGCAAGCGCATGTAAAATCGCATCGCGGTCATTTTTCGTGTAAGCCTTCGGCAAACAAACCACAAAAGCAAACCAACTGCGTTTAGCCCGCGATGAGGCATCGGGAATCCTCACCCATTCTTCTAACCTCGCACAATATTGTTCTGCCACTTTTTTTCGTTTGTACAAAATCTCTTCAATCCGGCTGAGTTGGGCAATGCCCAATGCACAGCTGAGCTCGCCCAATCGGTAATTGTAGCCTAATCGATTGTGAGCCAGCCAACCGTTACCCGTGTCCCGCCCCTGATTTCTATAACTACGACATAATGCCGCCAAATTCTCGTCTGGTGTTACGATCATCCCCCCTTCGCCTGTGGTCATTTGCTTATTGGGATAAAAAGCAAAGACACCTAAATTACCAATCGTACCCACTTTTTGTTGGTCATATTCTGCACCGATGGCTTCACAGGCGTCTTCGATCACGTACAGATGGAATTCTTCGGCCAGGTTCATTATCGGTTCCATTTCACAGGGCACACCAAAAACGTGCACCGGCAAAATGGCTTTGATGAACTTACCGCTGGTCTTGTCCTTTATTTTGCCAGAAACGCGGTCCGTTTCACATTCCGTTTCGAGATATTTTCGAATTTTCTCCGCATCGATATTGAGCGAAGTCGCTTCGATGTCCACAAAAATCGGTGTAGCCCGTTCAAACAGCATGCAATTCGCCGAAGCGACAAAACTGAACGGCGTGGTGATCACTGCATCGTTTTCGCCGATACCCAGACTCTTAATCGCTAAATGCAATCCTGCGGTTCCGCTGCTCACCGCAATGGCGTGATTCACACCCAGATAACGAGCAAAATCAGACTCGAATTCGGTTAATCTGGGCCCCAGACTCAGGTTTGGTGAATCCAGCACCGCGTTCACCAGATCTTTTTCCACACGTGAAATATCCGGCCGTGAAAGCGGTATGCGTTTTATATTTTCGATCTTCATTTTCAAGGTACAAACGTCAATTACATTTTTATAAGTCCAACACCTGCACACACGCCGCCGATACTGATTCCGTAAAAAAGCAGCGTAGTTTGTTTGGGTGAAAAACCCATATTTATTAAATAATCATAGAAATGATCGCGATCTCCTGAAAAAATCGGTTTGTGGTTTTTTAACCGCCTTAGAATTGTGCTCAAGGTTTCAAACAAAGGCACCAATAACAGCAAAATTGGAAACACAAAATGGCTGGACAGCGATGGCGCAGTGGTGTACAAGGACGCCATGAGGCCCAAAAGCAAGCCCAAAATCGTACTACCGTTATCTCCTAAAAAAATTCGCGCAGGGTTAAAATTGAAAAACAGAAAGCCGGCTGTGGCGCCTATCAGCGACAACGACAAGAGCGTTCCCAGCACATGGCCGACACTGACGAATCCCACCAGAAAACCAACGGAAGCGACCATGGCCACGCCGGTAGCCAGCCCATCGATGCCGTCTATCAAATTCATGGCATTGATGGCCAACATAATGTATGGCAGTGAGACCAGAGCGCTCAACCACCAATGGGAGCTGATATTTGCAAAAGCGTCGTTGCCCCAAAACAGCATAACTCCGGCGATTAACTGAACGATTACTCGAATGCCGGGACGAAGGTTCACAGAATCGTCTATGAGGCCGATGACAAATACCATGGTCAAAGCGGCCGCAATCATCAGCACCGAAAATCCATCCAATTTCCATATCACCGAACCGACACCTAAACTGATGATGACCGCGATAAAAATAGCCATGCCACCCAGAACCGGAATCGGCTTCCGATGAATTTTCAGCGCATCCCCCGATGGATCATCCAGCAAGTTTGTTTTTCTGGCTAATTTAATCAACCAGGGGACGCTGGTGACGGTTAACAAATAAGCGCTTAGTAAAATAATTATGTGTTTTCCTGTCATAATTTCAATCATCATTTGGATACCAGTTTATCTTTTTTCAAAGAATAAACAACCCCTGGCGGTCCCGGTAAATAATCATCAACCACTTTGACTGGCCCTTTTAAAGTACATTCCGGTACCAGTTTCTTCAAAATTTCCAGAACGCAATCATTACTTGATTCCGGATCGATCTTAGCCAATCTGGCTACATTTACCAGCAGCAATTCTCGATCTAATCCGTTTGCCTGCAACATGGTGATTTTTTTGTTCTCGGTGGGTATGATGTTTTCACCTTTCCAATACAAGTCTTCGTGCAATTTTTCACCCAGCCGCAGACCGGTATATTTAATTTCGATGTCTTTTCCAGGAATCAATCCAGAAGATCTGATCAATTTTTTTGCCATATCGACGATTTTGACCGGCTCGCCCATGTCCAGCAAAAAGATCTCGCCACCTTTACCGATGGCTCCGGCCGTCATCACTAACTGTACCGCCTCGGAAATGGTCATAAAATAACGCGTGACCTGCGGATGCGTTACGGTAACCGGACCACCTCTGCAAATCTGTTTTTTAAAGACCGGGATCACACTGCCGTTGCTGCCGATCACATTGCCAAATCTCACAGTGATGAATTTTGTTTCATTTCCAGAAAAAGCCTGCAAAATCATTTCACCCACTCTCTTGGTGGTGCCCATGATATTGCTGGGGTTCACCGCTTTGTCCGTCGAAATGTAAACACATTTTTCCACGTTGAATTTGATAGCCGCTTCCACCACATATTTCGTAGCGATGATGTTATTACGCACCGCTTCTAACGGTTCGCGCTCCATCATGGGAACGTGTTTATAAGCCGCGGCATGATAAATCAAATCCACGTCGTTGCTGGCTACAACATTGTTGAATTTTCTCTTGTTCAGAATATCGCCAACCACTAACGAAATACGGCAATCCGGGTAATCCTCGCGCAGCTCGCGTTCTAAATAATACAGAGTCGTCTCATGACGTTCATAAAGAATCAGCAAATTGGGGTTGCGGCTGGCGCACTGCCGGGCGATCTCCGAACCGATAGAGCCGCCGGCGCCGGTAACCATGACATTTTTTGCTTCAATTTCATGTCGCAACAAATCGATGTCGCTTTTTCTGCGAAACTCCAGTAAGGGACGATCCATGAGCTCATCGCATGGCACGTCCCGCAGTTGCTGCCAGAGTCCATCTTTAAAAATGAGTTCTGAAATGCTCGGTAATACGCGAACTTTTACGCCACATTCCTTACCCTTTTTATCGATTTCAGCGATCTTCTTGACACCCGCGCAAGGAATCGTGATGATGATTTCATCGACATTGAACTGCTTCACCAGTTCTGGAATTTGTTCACAATTTCCCAGCACTTTCACGCCCTGAATATATGCATTTTGTTTTAAGGGATCGTCATCCACAAATCCCACCACCTGAATGCCCAGTTGTGAGTTCGTACGGATTTCACTCAACAATTGCGAGCCGGATTTGCCGGCGCCAACCACCAAAATGTACTTGAGATGTTTGGGTGCCGCTTCACTGGTGGATTCACGCACCCAGCGAACCGCAAAGCGAATGCCGCCAAGAAATAGAAAATTGAGAATTGCTTCAATTATTATCACCGAACGCGGGTATCCCGACAATCCAAAAATAAAGACCAAGCCCGCTAAAAACATCACCGAACCCACTATGATAGCTTTGGTGATATTCACGAGGTCCAACATACTTACAAACTGCCACCAACCGGTGTGCAACTTGAATATACAATAAGTTGCCAATCGACAGGCCAGTAGAAATAAGATCGTTTGCAACAGAACCGTCTGTTCTTCCCGGGGGATGGAAAAATCGAAGCGCAGTAAAAACGCCAGAACATAACCCAATAAGACAAGCATTATTTGCACGATGATAATGACAATCTGCCGATATTGAAGCATGACTTGATTGAAAGATTTAGAATTGTTTAACAGCTTAAAAGCCCACATCTTCAGCACCTAATTTAAATGAACATTTCATTGCATTAATTGATAAAATAACTCAAGCCCAGCGTGGCTTTGGTGTCCACAATCGTACGTCCATCGCGAGGCCATCCAAACCCAGCCCCTCCCTTGAGCAACATGGAGTTATGAATTCGTAAAACGCCCCCAACCTGAAAATAAAAATCTTTGTCAGAGAACTCGGGTATCATTTGCAAAACGCCCTCAAAAACAAAACTCATTGCGGAACTGGCATCGATAGCAAATCCGCTGGAAAGGTGCAAACGTTTGTGATTTTGCACCGAGCTGATCAATTTAAAATGACTCCCGCTTGGGCTGTATTCTTTCACCGTAGTAATATATTTATTTTCTCCGTACCCTACATTTGTTATGAACCGCCAAACGGACTGTTGCAGCGCAAAATTCAAATCAATCTGGAAGTTGACCTTACCGCCGCCTCGAAATGCCTCATCGTCACCTGTGGGAACAATGACCCTCGGTGCGATGGACAGGTGAAATATTTCAGAAGTCAAAATTTTATATTTAAAATTCACAGCGACATCGTCCATTCCAAAATTGTGCGGCCGCCCGCTTATCCAGCTAAATGGTATTTTGAAAATCAAGTTTAATTTGTCCGTCAAACCCAGACTGCCCACCAGGGTAAAATCCGCTACTTCGGTGCGGGGATCGGGTGAGCTGTAATTCGTATAGTGTCCCAGCAAATCTATAGACAGGGTCCCTTTTTCTAAGGTAAATGGAGTGGCTAAATTGATCAGCCACATATCATTCTTTTGAGCCATTGCCATAGGTTGCCAGATCAGGCAGCAAAACACAGCTGAAAAGATTATTTTTTTTAGCATGGCAATTACATTTTTAGAGTGCATATTTCTCATATAGAGATACTTTGATTGGCAATAATCTCACTTTACTTTTCATTTTTGAAATCTCACCACCATATCTACCTGCGATCCAAACTCACTATCACGATGAACACCAGTTGTGCGGCGGGCAGCACGGTTCGGAAAAATGAAAATATCTTGTTAAAAGTACGTGCGGCCGTACCTGTGACGAGAATGGTATCTTCCGGTTGCAACTCTGGCACTTGTGATTTGTCACCATGGTCAAAGTAGCGCTTGACATTTACCTTAAACACCCGGGCACGCTTGCGTTTACTGCCGTTGCTTTGCACACTGCGAACGATTTTTATCTCATTGATCTTGGCGTCTTCGGTGAATCCGCCGGCGTAAGCAATCAGCGAAATTAAATCTGTTCCGTAAGGCACTTTATATTGTCCTGGTTTTTGCACCAGTCCCAGGATATTGACCGGCAAAAGCAGCTGCCCTTCTTCCCCGATTATGTATTGTGATGGGGTACTTTTTTCTCTGGGTTCGGCCTGCTGCGCCCGGGTCTCTATCCCAGAAACCGCAAGCGCAACCGTCATTATGAAATTTAACAGAATTAATTTTTTCATTTTTTTTCCATTAAAATTTATTTATGAGTAAAATCTATTTTAGGCAGCTCCGGCGTCAGGCGCAGCTTATCGCTTTTTGAATAATAACGATAATATTTATAGCTGCCATACGTGTTCGCTAAATCCGCCTTGTTCAGAACCGCTCCGATTATTTTGTTTTCAGCATCCGGGATGGATTCCCGAAATGTTTTAAACGCGCGCTTAATGGTTTTTTTGTCCACCCCGCCGGCGGCGACACAAAATAAAATGTGCTCAACATACATGGCCATCATGGTGGTTTCAGCCACCCCGATTATCGGCGGTGCATCGATTATGATAAGATCCACACAACTGGATAAATGCTGAAACATGGAATTCCACACCCGTGATGACCAAATTCTAACCGGGTTGTTCGGGATGAAACCGCAAGGCAGAAAATACAAATTTTTATCCAGACGCTGTAATAATTCCTCAATCAACGTAGCGCCAGCGATATGATCGTCCACAATTCGCACCGGCGGTGTGTGATGCCGATGAGGATTAAAATGCACGTTGTTGTGGTTGTTGTTACTCGAATGCGTGATTCTGTTTTGTAACTGCATCATTTCAACCACCATGTTGGTCAATCCGGGTTCACGGGGTACGTGAAAAAAAGAGTGCAGTGAAGGCCGCCTTAGGTCCGCATCGATGAGTAGCGTTTTTTTACCGCGCTGCGCGCTGGTTAATGCCAACATACTGGCGACAGTGGATTTCCCCTCATCCGGTACGCAGCTGGTCACCATGATGGTCGAGCCCTGGTGCGGCTGATTTTCCAATGCAAATGAAAGGAGATTGTAAGCGTCAAAAAATATGGAGTCGTATTTTGTACCGGCAAACATTTCACCATTGCTGTTCAAATTGAATATCCCATTTAGCCCGGTTCTGTTTTTGGGAATCACTGCGATCACTGGAATACCAAGTTCATTTTCAATGTCTTCCTGAGTTCTGATTTCATTATTGAAGTACTCAAAAACAAAGATGAGGAACACCCCAAAAAACAATCCTGAAAAAATGCCAATGAAAATATTTAAGATTTTACGCGGACGAATAGGAATCCCCGGATACCTGGCAGGCTCAATTACCCGTATGTTGCTTTTTACCGACTCCAGATTGATTCTGGCTTCATCTCTTTTTTCCAAAAGGTTGATGTAGAGATTGTTATTGATTTCCACCTCGCGAATTAATTGCACTAGCTTTTTCTCAATCCATGGTAAATTATTCAGTTTGTTTATGTAATTATTCTCAAGACTTTCTAATTTATTTTTTTTTGCATTCAAGGCCTGTAAATCAATTTCCAGTGCATCCAATTTGTTTTGGTATTCAATAATCTTATTAATTGGGTCATCTAAATTTTTGTGCATTTCAGCTATCAACTTCAATTCAGCGAGTATCTGTTCACGTTCATTTACCGACTCAATCATTTTGGCATTGTTTTCCGGAACCCCTTGCAACCGAAGAGATGATATTCTATTCTCAATTTCCCCCAGATTATTTCTCAACTGGTTGATTTTCTGACGGTATGAAATACCGGTGGCTTTAATTAGAGCGGTGTTTGCTGAATCGAGCTTTATCTTTATGATTGCCTGCCTTTCATGCAATTCCTTCTGCGATATTTTTACCTGATTCAATAAATTCTCAATTTCGGTTTTTTTTCTCAATATCTCACGGGTCTCACCTTCTATTGAGGTAATTTTATTCGTCTCTTTAAATATTTTTAATTCATTCTCCGAATTCTCTAACCGCTTTTCTACTTTTCCTAACTGTGCGTCGATTGATTTCAGTACCTTTCGTAATTTTTCAGTTTTCTCTCTAATATTGCGCTTTATCAAAACATCAGCCGTAGTCTGAGCAACAATTTGTGCAAGCTCTGGATCCTCAGTATCATAATAAATATTGATTATTTCCGTTCCACGAATGGGCGAAGACGATAAACCAACTTTGATATGACTCACTACGAATTTCTCGAGATCATATTCAGGAGAGTACAGACTAAGATTTGAACATCGTGCTACAATTGCACCATCAAGATCAGCATAGACATCCTCAGCAAAGCTTTTTGTTTTCATTTCCTCGATAATATTCTGGATATCGCTTGTATTATTCATGCCACCAAAAGGACTAAAAGCCATAATGTCTTTGCTTTGCTCAAATTTCACTTTGGTGGAGCTGCGATAGATTGGTACGGCTTTATGGTTATAAACCAACACCGGAATTAAAAACCCAGATAAACAAATGAGGATCAACCACTTTCTCCTGCGAATTACGTTAAATATATCGCGCAATGATATCGCATTGCTACTCTGAACATCCATGGTATTGTGCCTTCGAAAAGTTAATATAAGTCATTAATTACAATTCATCCATACCCATACATTGACAATAGCAAAACAATTTCAGGTCATTTGAACAATTGTTTTAATTACAATTATATTTGATCATGGTTTGTGCAAGTTACATGGTGCTTACCCTATAGACACCGTTAATTCCACAAATATCTCAAACTAAATCGATATTGAGTCGGTGTTTTTTTAAAATATTGTAAATAGTTTTGCGGCTTACTTTGGCTTCTTTTGCTACTTTCGTAATGTTGCCAAGATTTTTGTCTAACAATTTTGAGAAATAACTCCTTTCAAATGAAAGAAGATTCTGTTTCTTTGCCTGATTGTATGGTAAAATAAGCGATTCATTTTTTTCAATTTTCCTGTGGGTCGATTTATTATGTACGATCTCATCCGGCAGGTCCGCAACTGAGATCAGGTCGTTACGTGCAAGCGCCAGCGAACGTTCTATCACATTGCGTAATTCTCGGATGTTACCGGGCCACCGATAATTTATGAGCTTTTCCATCGCATCATCGGTCACTTCATGCGATGCCTGCTCATTGGATTTGGAAATCTCTTTGATGAAATGGATGACAAACAGAGGGATATCTTCTGCACGCTCCCGCAGCGGTGGCACATAAATAGGAATCACATTCAGACGATAATAGAGATCCTGCCTTAGCTGCTTATTGTCAATGGCCTCTTTCGGATTTCGATTTGTGGCTGAAATAATGCGGATATCGACATCGAGAAGTTCCTTGCCGCCAATCCGCCTGAATTGTTTTTCCTGCAGCACCCGTAACAACTTGGCCTGCAAATCAAAATTCATTTCGGTGATCTCATCGAGAAAAAAAGATCCGCCGTCAGCATATTCAAGCAATCCTCGCTTTATTTTATAAGCCCCTGTAAAGGCGCCTTTCTCAAATCCGAATAACTCACTTTCGAGCAGGTTTTTCGGCAGCGCCACACAATCGACCGGGATGAAAGTCTCACTTTTGCGCCGGCTCATGGAATGCAGCGTGCGAGCCACCAATTCCTTGCCGGTGCCGCTTTCGCCATAAATGAATACGTTTGCGTCGGAATCGGAAATTTTGGAGATGGTTTCATTGATTATCTGCATCTGTTTATTTTTCCCGATGAGCATTCCGAAAGCGTTTGCAACGGATGAAGGAGCGTTTTTTTCAGCATCGTTATCCATTTCGCAGTCGGTTAAATAGAGCGCCAAGTCAGACAACATCATCAACAAATCACTATTGATTCTTTTCAATTTGGTGATGGAATTTGCCCCCAACAACAAAGTGCCTTTTATGAGCCTGTGCCTAACAATAGGAGAAATCATCACGGATTTAATGTTCGCGGATTCAGCGAAGTTGGTCAACAATTCTGGCATGTTTGGAGCTTTGAAAACATCTTCCAAAATGATTGGATAAGTGCGATAACTTGAACGTAAAAATCGATAATAATAACTGGCCAAAAAGTTGTTTAAATGATGCGTTTCGATCAGCGTCGGTTCGCCATTCAATGAATTCATATAAAAGGTGTCTGAGCCGGCAATCCAGAGCATACCCAACTTGGCACCGAATGTGGAGATGATGTGCGTTAGCAAAAGATTAATTTGCGCTGATATAGATTTTTTATTAACAGACATAGTTTGCCTGCATTAAATTTTTGCGCACACTAATTAAAGATTGTGCAGATTTTGAAAATTTAGAACTGTAATTGACCCCAAACTAAGAAGATATCAAATCAAATATCGAAAGATCATTCAAGAGGAGAATTGGCTTTTTTTTCCAAGCTCGAAAGTAGTTGAGTCGTGATGTCGTCGTCGATGGGTTTCAGCAGTCTGAAATACACGCCGGTTTCCGCAATCTTTACCCCGGTTTCATAAGAACTGTCATCTGAAAAAACGATTAAATTTAATTTTGGTCTAATTTTCTTAATCAATTGCACAGCATCGGAACTGTGAAGCTCGTTCAATTCCGGGTCAAAAATAACCGCATCATAATTATAATCCAAAATATTTTCTAAGGCTTCTTTGCAACTGCCCACCACAAAGAGCGAATACTGATTGGCTCGTAATATTTTTTTAATTCTCTCTTCAATAGTGGAATCTTTTGTAGCCAATAAAACATTCAGGGTTCCGTTCTGTTTAAGGTTCTGTACCATTTTGATTTTTCGGGATTGATTGTTATCAATGATCCACGCTACCCTTCCCGCCACTTTTCGTTAATTGACTGTTTGAAATGAATGCTTTTACCACCGGTGCTGTGCGAGGAGAATGGTTGAGAATTTTCGACTGCTATTCTACTTGTGTTGAGCCAGATAAAGTGCTGTCGCAATTGAAGTTAGAATTTCAAATAGCTTTCTAAATTCAAATGTTTCAACAATCTCACAAAAAATTTGGGTGAGTGATCAAGGAAGCAGTGCAAGGTGAGAATGTTTTTGGTTTGTGCAAATAGTATGCCCTGATTTACTTGTAAATATAATTAGGACGGAAAGTAGGAAATTAAAAATAGGATAAATTAATTATTTTCAATAGGTAGATACCGTTCACAACACTTGTGAAATTGATGAATCAAAGCGCTTCCCCGCTGTGTAATATGAATCCTAAATTGTAACCCAAACTACACAATCTCTTAAAATTATTTTCAAATTACTTACACAAGTAATTAAAAAACAGAGGTTGTGACACAAAGTTTACAATTGTGAATTAAGGTATACAAACGTTTAGAGGAGAGGACTTGGAGCAATCTCCAGAATAACGTCAAAATACGGATCGTGTTCAGTAATTATTAAATCTGGGCAGCTTGAAAATGAAACCAAAATTCAAGTGACGAGAAAGCGCCTTTCCGATTGTCGGCGATTTCGTGTCCATTCGTAAAGCGCCTTATGTTATCATTGCGGCGAGCTTTAAGTGGGAATCCATTCGTCAGTTAGGCATGAAATTTCCCCTTAAGCCGATCCCGGCAAGCCGTTAGCAGGGAGCCCGCTGGGCATGACGATCACGTATGAACACTATTTAAAATTGCTTATATAAATTAAATGATTTGATCATTCGATAGAGCGTTCTCCGGCTGATTTCCGCTTTATTGGCGGCTTTCGAAATATTGCCATTGCATTTTTTGAGCAATTGTTTCAAATATTCTTTTTCGAAATTTTCAACAACATTCTTTTTGGCCTCTAATAAAGGCACATCGAAATATTCGGCTCTTTTCAAAGCATCATGGTGGTTTGACGACGTGATGTATTCAGGTAGCTCCGCCGCCGTGATGCGCTCGGTTTCAACCAGAGAAAGCAACCTTTCGATGAGGTTTTGCAGTTCACGGACGTTTCCTGGCCAGGAATACTCCATCAAAGCATCGATTGCAGTGGAATCGAATTCTTTTTGAGACTCGCCGTTTGAATGGCTGCTTTTGTGCAGAAAATAATCCACCAGCAAAGGAATGTCTTCTTTTCTTTCCCTGAGAGGCGGTACTTCCAATGGAATGACGTTCAACCGATAATAAAGATCCCCGCGCAATTTGCCGTATTTTACCGCTTCCAATGGAACAATATTGGATGCGGAAATCACGCGCATCGTAACCTTAATCAACTGCTTGCCGCCCACTCTTCTAAACTCACCTTCCTGCAATACTCGCAACAGCTTTGCTTGTAAATTAGGATTGAGCTCAATAATTTCATCGAGGAAAAGGGTGCCTTTGTCGGCGTATTCTAACAATCCTCGGCGCATGGATTCAGCGCCTGTGAAAGCGCCTTTTTCAAATCCGAATAGCTCGCTTTCCAAAAGATTCTCTGGCAAAGCGACACAGTCTACTGGAATCAAGGCGTTTTTTCTCAGTCGGCTGCAATTATGGATGCTGCGGGCAATCAATTCCTTTCCCGTACCGCTTTCCCCATAAATCATAACATTCGCATTGGATTTCGAGATTTTTATGATCTTATGAAACAACTCTTGCATCAGCTGGCTCTTTCCGATCATGTTGCCAAATTTATGTTTTTTGATCTCCTTATCATACTGAATGAACCTGTGTGAAGGTACCGGCTTTTTTCCCATATAATTGCGAACCACATCTTCGAGTTTTTCATAAATCAATAAATTCTTTTGAATCATAAAAAGTTTATGATTCATGGCGCGATGAATGGCTGCCTTGAGCTGGTCTGGTGAGATGGGTTTGTGCAGATAATCAAATGCGCCAGAGCGGAATGCCAGCGTGGCCGAATCGATGTTTCTATCTGTTGAGTAGAGCAAGGTGAGGATGTTGGAATCAAATTTGATTATTTCCTTTAGAATCGAGTTGTCAGCATGAACCAACAAATTCAAATCCGCAATCACGATGTTCGGGCGTTCTAAGGAAACCAATTCCAGGGCTTTCTTGGTGGATTTGGATGCAAAGCAATCAAACCCAAACTTTTTAATATACAGCTTTAGTCGTTTTAACTCGTCTTTATCCTCATCGATAAGCAGTATTTTTCCATTTTTGCTCATTTTACTCTCCCCAAATGCTTCACGTCCAAATATGACGCATTTGTTCAACGGTTCCTACTTTGAATTAAATCAGGAGATTCTTAAAGAACACAATCCCAGCGTGAAATAAAAAATATGAACTTATTACACGTGCTCTTTAATACTATGAGATTTGTCAATGGAATTAACAGGAGCCATCCTAACCCTATTATCAGAACTGGCAGGTTTAATCGTAGTAAGAAATCAGGATTTTGGTGAAAGAACTTCGATTAATCTCATAATTTCATATTTTTTAGGTAGATAAAATTACTAAATTGTAATTCAAAAGTCAAGATTTTTTTATGCTTCCAATTTCGTAAGACAGCTATTTTTAAGAACAAATGAAGTTATTTGGAAATGGTGGCAACGCCCTCACGAAGGTCTCCTCTGTTTCGGCCATGAATTGAGACACCCTAATTTAATTATCCTCGCAATTTCATGCCAAAAGAAAACAACAAATCTTTAGCCAGTCCTGCTTTTTTATAAATTTATTCCATCATAGGAAATGAGATAAACTCGGGTAACTGAATCCAGTCGGTGCGACCATTCCGATGCAGGTCAAGTCATATCGGAAAAAGGTTTTTTTGAAATGATATAATAGCAAAGGTCGGCAAATAAAAATCCCTGCTTTGTTAGTATGGGGTCATCGAAAGAACTCGAACGACACGGTGGGCGCCGCCTGAACGCTTTTTGCGTCCACTATCCCGATGAATCGGGATGAGGCATGCAATACACGCTCAGAGCTAAGCTCCCATATTAAAGGTGTTAGCTCTTTAATTTTATTCCACACCACTTAAAGCAGGGATTTATTTTCTGATGAATATTAATAAAATTGAATTTAAAAGTCAAGCTTTATATTAGAAATAAAAAGGGAATTTCAGGTATTTTTTTTGCTGATAATGATCGTTCCTAATCTATTATTTTTTAAACTATTTAAGTGTTTTGATTGACACCTAAACTTGCAGTTAAAAAATAGTTGCTTTTCATAAAGCAAATTGTTATTTTCACTTAACAAAAGGTTATTCAGTTATTTAACATGAAAAAAAATAACACAACCATTCTAATCCCCCTGCTATTTTATACTTTCATCGTGTTATTAAGCGCCACAGCGAATGCGTATTTTAAGAATCGTCCTCGTGCACGCGATCTGGGCATCCAGGTAGGAATTTTAAAGCCTGGTAAATGGAATGCCATCACGGATGTGAAGGATGTCAAAGTGGGACACCTCACCAAAATTCAAAACGAAAATATCCGAACCGGCGTGACGGCTATTTTGCCACATGATGGAAATCTTTTTCAACAAAAAGTACCGGCGGCTATTTTTACGGGGAATGGCTTTGGCAAATTAGCTGGCAGCACACAAGTCGATGAGCTTGGCAATATCGAAACGCCCATTCTTTTAACGAACACCTTGAATGTGCCGCGGGTTGCTGACGCGGTGATCGATTACATGCTGGCGCTAAAAGACAACGAACAGGTCCGTTCCATTAATCCCGTGGTGGGGGAAACTAACGACGGCTGGCTCAATGACATCCGCGGAAGGCATGTGACCAGAAAAGATGTCTTCCACGCCATTGAATCGGCCAGGTCAGGCCCGGTGGAAGAAGGCTCGGTAGGTGCGGGCACGGGCACCATTTGTCTGGGCTTCAAAGGCGGCATTGGCACCGCTTCCCGGATTTTACCTCCTGATTTGGGGGCCTACACCGTTGGCGTTTTGGTTCAAACCAATTACGGCGGAATTCTTGAAATCAACGGCGCCCCGGTAGGCAGAGAACTGCAAAAATATTCTTATGTCAATAAAATCAACTATGCTGACGGCGACGGTTCGTGTATGATCGTCGTCGCCACGGACGCCCCCGTTTCATCGCGAAATCTCAAAAGAATGGCCAAACGCGCTTACCTGGCGTTGGCGAAAACCGGCGCCTTTTCTTCCAACGGCAGCGGGGATTATGTGATCGCGTTTTCCAATTATTCCCACAACCTGATAAATCAGCAATCCACGAATAAAATTCAACAAGTGGAACAACTTACCAACAGGCACCTTTCGCCTTTGTTTCTAGCGGTGGTTGAAGCCACCCAGGAAGCCATCTACAACTCGCTGTTTCGCGCGACCACCATTCAAGGCCGAGACGGTCACGTGGTGGAAGCCATTCCCATCGATAAAGTGGTGGAGATTTGTCAAAAATACAACGTATTAAACTGGGAAAGTAAACTCACCAATAAATAAAAATCGTAGCACAGGATGTTTAATATGGAGGCAATTGGCAAAATATTCATTCTCGCTGGCATCCTGTTTTTGATTATTGGATTGATATTGACTTTTGGCAAGTATTTGGCTTTTGGCAGTAAGCTGCCTGGAGATATCATCATTCAAAAAAAGAATTTTACACTTTATTTTCCCATTTCAACATCCATACTTTTAAGTATTCTGTTATCTTTGATATATTATTTCTTGAGTAAAAAGTAATCATTTATGGAACAAAACGATGAAAACGCGCAGGGCTAAATTTTGTTTGGTATGCCAAATACTTGGCCTACTAGGTCTATTTTATGTATTCGCTTCGCCCAATTTGAGAGTCTTGTCGGGTCAAGAAGCCGAAGGAAATAGAGTGCTGGTGCACATCATAAAAGTAGAAAGTATCATCACCCCCATCTCAGCCGAATTTATCGTCAAGTCCATTGAAAAAGCGGAAAATCAGAATGCCGTTTGTTTGATCATCGAGTTGGATACGCCGGGCGGTTTGTTAGAATCCACGCGGCAGATCACCAAAAGTTTTTTAGCGTCCAATATCCCGATCATCCTTTATGTATCACCAAGTGGCGCCCGTGCCGCCTCGGCGGGGGTTTTTATTGCGTACGCCGCACACCTCGCGGCCATGGCGCCCAGCACCAACATCGGCGCGGCGCATCCTGTCAACCTCGGTGGCGGTTCAGACAGCTCTTCGGTCATGACCGACAAAATCACCAACGACGCGGTGGCGCAGATCAAAACCCTGGCTGAACGGAGCGGTCGCAATGTGGAGTGGGCGGAAAAAGCCGTTCGCGAGAGTGTTTCCATTACCGAAAAGGAAGCGCTTGAACTAAATGTAATCAACTACATCTCCCCAAGCATCGATAGCCTGTTGCAGCAAATAGATGGCACAAAGGTGAAAGTAGCCCACGGCGAAGCGACACTGACTACGAAAGCCGCCCGTCTGCTGTACCGCGAAATGAATTTTCGTTACCGCATTCTCGAAAAAATTTCCAATCCAAACATCGCTTATATTTTGATGATGCTCGGAATATATGGAATCTTCTTTGAACTGTCTAACCCGGGCGCCATCTTTCCGGGCGTGGTCGGCGTAATTTTTTTAATATTAGCGTTCTTTGCCCTGCAGACTTTACCGATCAATTACGCGGGATTGCTGTTGATAATTTTTGCAATTGTACTCTTTATTCTCGAAGTCAAAATAACAAGTTTTGGTTTATTGACCATTGGAGGGATCATTTCAATGATTTTGGGGTCATTAATGCTGATAGAACAACCTCCTGATAATTTTGCACCGGTGCTGGCCATCTCTCTTAGCCTGATCATTACCGTTGTCATTTTAACCGCGGCATTCTTCATTTTTGCCTTTAGTATGGCTGTTAAAACACATCGCACTAAAGTGGCCACGGGGAAGGCCGGAATTGTGGGAGAAAAAGGCGTGGCTCATTCCAAAATTGCACCAGAAGGCAACGTCAGTATTCACGGTGAAATTTGGAAAGCGATAAGCGATCAAACCATCAAAAAGGGTGAAAAGGTGCGAGTAGTTTCGGTGGATGGTTTAGTGCTCAAAGTTGAGAAAGTCATACAATAAAGCGGTATTTAATTCAAAAAGATTTTGCATTATTCAAATTAACAAATGGAGGTGTTCAAATGCCTTATGCAGGACTCATCATTTTTTTTGCATTTATGCTGTTAGCCAGTGCAATTCGCGTGCTGAGAGAATATGAAAGAGGCGTGATTTTTCGATTAGGTAGATTGGTGGGGTCTAAAGGACCGGGCCTCATCGTATTAATCCCAATAATTGATCGTATGGTCAAAGTGAGTTTGCGAACGGTCGCGATGGATATCCCGTCACAGGACGTTATCACGAAAGACAACGTGTCGGTGAAAGTCAACGCGGTTTTGTATTTCAGGGTAATGGACCCATCCCGGGCCATAATTGAAGTTGAAGATTATTTGTATGCGACCTCTCAATTAGCTCAAACCACACTTCGAAGTGTACTCGGTGGAGCTGAACTGGATGAAATGCTTTCCGAAAGAGATAAAATCAATACCAGTCTGCAGGAGATCATTGACAGTCATAGCGATCCCTGGGGTATCAAAGTTTCGCTGGTGGAAGTGAAGCACGTAGATTTGCCGCAAGAAATGCAGCGTGCCATTGCGCGACAGGCCGAATCGGAACGCGAAAGAAGAGCCAAAATCATTCATGCCGAAGGTGAATTTCAGGCTTCAGAAAAATTACGAGACGCAGCTGAGGTGATAAGTGAATTCCCACAAGCACTTCAACTGCGCTTCCTGCAAACATTGACGGAAGTCGCGGCTGAAAACAACTCAACCATTGTGTTTCCACTACCCATCGATATGTTAAAACACTTTTTTTCTGGCGACAAGAAAAGCTAAAATACTTTTCACCGTATCATACAAAATAAATTGACCAAGCTCATTTGAGATCCGGCCAGTTTTTTTTAACAAAGCCTGTTTTCAATTTGATTTCAGGAGGGATGTTTCGAATTGTGAAGTCTTTTCAACGCAAGGGAGATTGACTTCTAAAAATAATTTGCTTTTTTCCCAGGTAGCTACATGAACATCGTCGACAAATTACGCCAAATCGAGTCTCTGCAAATAATAACGGAAGTTAACCCAAGGCATGAATCTCAGTCACAGGCTAAAATATCCATTGAGCAAGCATTAAACGGTAAAACCAGGGAGTCTGTTCACGGTCGTTTTTTTGTCTGTGAGAAACAATATTCTCTTGATTTTAAACACGGCGCCCTGCGGCTGTCTTCTTTGCTGAACATTTCAGCTTCCTTTCTGGCACTGGTTGGAAAAAATGACCAAATCCAAAATGTTGACTTAAAAAAACTGCTTTTCATCGACACTGAAACCACCGGTCTGGCTGGCGGCAGCGGGACTTATGCTTTTTTAATTGGGGTGGGCTATTTCAAAGAGGACCGCTTTCACCTGGCACAATTTTTTATGAATGATCTGCATGAGGAAACAGCGATTCTAAACGAAGTGAGCACTTTAGCCAGTCAACATGATCTCTTAGTGAGCTACAACGGCAAAAGTTACGATATCCCGCTTCTGCATTCCCGTAACACGGTTAACCGGATTAAATCCCAATTGACGGCGGTTTTGCATTTGGATCTGTTGCACGCAGTGCGAAGGATGTGGAAACATCTGCTGCCAGATTGCTCTCTCGGCAGTGCAGAAAAATGCCTTCTGCAGGTGGAAAGGGACGGTGATGTGCCGGGCTATTTGATCCCACAAATGTATTTTGACTTTTTACGCGACAAAGATCCGTTACCTTTGAAACCGATATTTTATCACAACCAGCAAGATATTCTGTCGATGGTTGGATTAACTACCCTCGCCATGCAAACTTTTGAGAATCCCCTGGCCGCCACCAAAAACCGCCAGGATGTGGTTTCACTGGGTAAAATCTTCGAGGAGATGTCGCTTTATGAGCAGTCGATCGAGCTGATGGATGGCTTTTTAGCGGATACGCCCGCTGAAAAGGACCGGCAGGAATTGCTTATTCGTACGGCATTCAATTATAAAAAGGTGAGGAACTGGACCCGAGCGACAAAAATCTGGCTCGAATGTATCGGAACGCAAAACTTTCATCCGGTGCCGTATATTGAACTGGCGAAATATTATGAGCATAAAGAAAAAGATCATTTAAAGGCCAAAAGTCTGGTTGATTCCGCCTTAAAAGAATTGGAAATCCTCTTTTCCTTCAACCCACAAAATGCCTGGCAGGAGTACCGGCAAGACTTGCTTTACCGGCAAAAACGCTTGATAAAAAAATTACAAACTTGAGCAAAGAACCTATTGAATTCGTTTAAAAATGTGATAGCCAATGTTGCTTTTGATGATGTCGCTGATTTCGCCGGGCTTCAAATTCAAAATAGCGTTTTCTATTTCGGGTTTAAAATCGCCTTTGCTGAAAAATCCTAAATCTCCTCCGCGTTTGGCCGCTGGTCCGATGGATTTGGCCGTGGCAAGCTCTTTGAAATCCTCCCCTGCTTTCAATCTCTTGAGAATGTCCTCTGCGGTGGAAAGCTCTTTGACGATAATTTGCATCGCGCGGTACTTATCGCCGGCTAATCCCAGTTTGCTATCGGTTACCGAGTCTTTCCAAATCCAACCCTCTACCCTGACTTTTACCCATTTGGATGCGTCTTCCAGCACAATCATTTCTGCCCCTTTGTCCAGCGTCCCCAATTTATCGCCGTTGGGCGCATCCCGCAGATTTTCAATGGTGGATTTGACGTAAATCATTTGACCTCTTGAAAAATCCCCAATGGCAAAGGCGATACAAAAACAAACGATTACGACACCGAGAACAATACCAGCAAAAATATTTTTTCTCATGTTAAATATGGAACATTAATTTGAAATACCGTTTGTGATATTTTTTTTAATTTTATGCATTCCGATTTCGATTTGAGTCATTTCACCATTTTTAACCCGAACATTTTTGATAATTTTGGTTTTGTAACCATTGCTATTTATTTCTAGCGTAAAAGTTCCAGGTTTCAAAAGCCGGTAAAAACCGCCGAAATGCGCATCCGATTTCCTGGGTTTAACGTATCGGGCGGCAAATTGTTTGACTTCAACTTCCGCCAGAAGTGGCTGTAACGTGTTCATGTCAAATACATGCCCTGTGATGCCGGAGCCGAAAGCCCGATCAAATAAATAAAAGGCCCCTTTTAAATTTTCTTTTAAAATATCTGGAATATTTTTTTCTGCTGGGAAATACTCGGTTCCCACTTCCACAATATAATCCATGATGTTCAATTCTGCGTACATCCAGATGGAGCTTTGTCCCACCCGGCCATTTAAAGGCAAAATGGCATAATGTCCGTGCCCGGATTCCTTTTTGATTCGGGATGCCATTTGACTGGCAACCTCCACGATCAACTCGATATCTGGTGGTCGATGGTAATTGCCCCAGGGGAATAAAATAGATTCGCCGTAACTGTGGTAAGAAACCCCGAACAAAAAGTTTTCTCGCATGGCCAGCTCTTGAATGGCCCGCGTTTCCGATTCGGAAAACGGTCTGGAGCCGCGATAAAACCAACTGCTCGGTTTGCCGTCACCGCCTTCGTTCCAGTTGTATTCATAATTGCGATTGAGATCCACACCATCGTAAAGGGGATTGAATTTACCGTTTCTATCATTATCGCGCAAATTTTTTCGCCACCAGGGAAACGACAAGTCGCTGTTCATCACGTACTGGTAACCGTCTGGATTCACCACCGGTACCAGCCAAATTTCCAGGGAATTAACCCAGCTGGTAATTCTTTTATCTCTACCATAATTGCTGCATAACGCGCGAATTATTTCAAGGCAAATGTTGGCGCCGATGGGCTCTCTGGCGTGGTGCACACCTACAAATAAAATCCGGGGCTCATCTTCGCGTACCTCGGCGTTATCGGATATTTTCACACCCCATATTGGACGTTTCTGTGCAGTGGATTTTCCTATTTTCTCCAGAGAATAAATCTCAGAATATTTTGACTGATAGTACCGCAATTTTCGCTCGATCTCTTCTAAAGGTCGGTACGAGGGCGGAATAGTGGTATTCTTTTTTAGCTCCGAAATCAACGCCACCTGAAATCCGCTTCTTCTGATCTTCTCTAATTCCGATTCTGAAACTTCCGCGTCCACAAAGCCGGCGGTGGTTTTACCTTTGATTTTGATATTGAACACCTTTAAACGAACAGAATCCTTTTTGGTGGGCGTAAAAATACGTACGTCGATTCGATGAGCGGTTTTTTTGGAACTAATACCGGCCAATAATATGAGACCCGAGGTAATGGCCAGGAAGCTTAAAATGACATTTCTATATGAACGCAATATGTGATTCTTCATAATGACTACGGCAGGTTAATGATTGACAACTGAAGGGATAAAGTCAGGTACCCTCTTTATGCAAAAAACGTCTAAACATAAAGCAATGTTCCAACGGCAAGTTAGAACGCTTTGAAAAACTCAAATGAATAATTTGCAAAATTCGCTAACGGCGCCCAGTAAACACCAAGTAAAATGGTTGGAATAACTAATACCGCAAGCAAGGCCACATAATATGGAGAGACGGTTAAAGTTTTCACCGCTTTTTCTTCCTTTTTATCGATAAACATGGCTCGCAAAATTCGAGCATAATAATAGAGCGAAATCACGCTATTGAGGATGCCCACAACCGCTAACCAATAAAACGCCGGGCCGCCTTTGACCAAGGCGGCAAACAAATAAAACTTACCGATGAATCCCGCCGTTGGCGGCAAACCGGTTAGCGAAAACAGGAAAACACCCATGGCGATGGCGGGAATGGGTGCACGCCAGACCAGACCTTTGTAATCATCAATACGTTCGCTGCCCACGATTTCTTGGCTTACGATGACCACTAAAAAGGCGCCGATGTTCATCACATAATATACCACCAGGTAAAACATGGTGGCATGGATGCCTTGCTCGGAAAGCACCACCACGCCCATGAGTGCGTAGCCGGCATGGGCAATACTGGAATAAGCTAATAATCGTTTAATATTGTTTTGAACGATGGCGGTCAAATTTCCCAGAGTCATGGTTGCCGCTGCAATGACCGCTAAAAGCTGTGGCCAATCCAGTCCATTGAGCGCATGCCAGACTGAGGTTTCGCCATTTGTGCCATGCGAGACCAATGCTACGTTAAAAAACCGGATCAACAACGCAAAGCCAGCCGCTTTTGGCCCCACTGAGAAAAACGCGGTAATGGGCGTGGGCGCGCCTTCATACACGTCCGGCGCCCAGAAGTGGAAAGGCACCGAAGCAATTTTGTAACCAAAACCGGCCATGATCAGCAGCACGGAAACGAATAGGAGCAACTTATCCGGATTGGTCGCGTTCAGCACACTGGCGATTTCATTTATGTTCAGCGTGCCGGTGATGCCGTAAATCAAGGAGATACCGTACAACATCAAACCAGAAGAGAAGGCACCATAAATGGCGTATTTTAATCCCGCTTCACTGGACCGTCGGCGGGTTTTCAAATAATTCGCCAGAATAAATGAGGTGACGCTGACCATTTCAATTGATATAAAAATGGTCAACAGATTGGTAGCGGAGGCCATAAAAAACATCCCCAGAGTTGTGGCGACCAGCAAGGTGAAATATTCCCCGATGGGGCGACCGGACAATTCAATGGAGCCGATGGAAAGAAACACCGCCAGCAGCGCTGAGCCTAGAAACAGCAGCTTGAAAAACAGCGCAAACGGATCCACCACCATCATATCGTTGAAAATCGTTCGGCTTCCCAATTTATACTGCCCAAGCACCGCAATAAAAGCTATAACCAGTCCCGCCAGAGCGATGATGGAAGTCCAGGGCTTGTATTTTTTTTGCAGAGCCAAATCTGCGATGATGATGGTAATGATTACTCCGGTAAGAATAAGCTCCGGAATAAAATAACTTAAGCTGTTGAGGTTATTTTGTAGAGTCGCTGAATAATCCATTTTTTTTATCGTTATTGTAAACCCAACAATGTTGGCGTTCCCGTTGTCACCACAATGTCCACTAAATTGTTCAAGGATACTTTAATCAAACTCAACAACGGCGCCGGATACACGCCCAAAATAATGATAAGGATTCCGATTGGAATAAGCGTAAATAATTCCCGCCCGTTTATTTCTGGCAAGTCTGCGTATTTAGGATTCAATTCGCCTAAAAACATGCGCTGAAACGTCCACAGAAAGTAGCCTGCGGTCAATATAATTCCGATGGTGGAAATCACCGTGATGGCTTTCAAATTAAACATGGTGGAGCCAAACGCACCCAGAAACGAAAAGACTTCGCTGATAAAGCTTGAAAGTCCCGGCAGACCCAGCCCTGCAAAAAAGGCCAAACTGACCACGGCTGCGTAAATGGGCATACGAACAGCCAGCCCTCCAAAACCATCGATCTGTCGGTGGTGTGCTCGGTCGTAAATCACGCCCACCAGAAGAAAGAGCATGGCGGTGCCGGTACCGTGGTTGAACATCTGCATCACGGCGCCGTTCATGCCCAGCGAGGTTAAACCGGACATGCCTAAAAGCACAATGCCCATGTGACTGATACTCGAATAGGCCACCAACTTTTTCAGGTCTTTTTGAGCCATGGCACAAAATGCGCCGTAGAGGATGTTGATGAGCCCCAGTATGGCCATACCGTAAGCAAAATATTCATATTTCATGGCATCTGGCAGCATGGGAAAACTGATGCGCAGCATGCCGTACGTACCCATTTTTAAAAGTACCCCGGCTAATATTACGCTGATGGCCGTGGGCGCTTCCACGTGCGCGTCCGGCAGCCACGTGTGAAAGGGAAAAACCGGTACCTTAATAGCAAAACCGATGAACAGGGCCACATACAGAACCAATCTCATATCGAAATTTGTAAGCACGCCGCCGTGGTTGGCCTGATTCATGATGTGCAGCATATTGAAAGTGTGGCCGCCGGATACCGGGTCCTTAACGTTGAAATAGAACACCAGCATGGCTAACAACATCAGTACGCTGCCGAACAGGGTGTAAAGAAAGAATTTAATCGCAGCATACGGACCGCCGCGTACCATACCGTCTTCATCCCTGCGGGAAGGGCTACCCCAGATACCGATGAGAAAGTACATGGGCAGCAGCATGACTTCCCAGAAAATGTAAAACAAAAAGAAATCCAGAGCGCAGAAAACCCCCATCATGCCGGTATCCAGCAGCAAAAACATGGCAAAATAGCCTTTGACGCCTTTCTCAATGCCCCAGGAGGCAAAAATGCAAATGAACGACAAAAAAGCCGTGAGCAAAACCATGGGCACGCTCAGCCCGTCGATGCCCATAAAGTATTCGATATTAAAAGATGGTATCCATTTGTACTGTTCAGTAAACTGGAAATTTGCGGTGCTGCGATCGAAGTTCATGAAAATCCAGATAGCGAGCACCAACTGCAGTCCGGTAAACACCGCCGCAATGATCCGGACAACCTGTTTATTATCTTTGGGTACAAATAGAATGAACAGAACGCCTACAATTGGAAGAAATGTTATCAGAGTTAAAATCATATTTTCCATCTTTTATTTATCCTTTCTACCTCCCATTTATTTGGCCCCTCTAAACAATTGGGAAAAATCGGGGTTCGACTTTGTACGTTCAAATTAAGGTAAAAGCTGAATGATATAAAGCGCAACGATGCCAGCTAACGCCATCAAAATATAACTCTGGACTTTGCCGGTTTGAATTTCCCGTAATTGCGCCCCAAAATATTGCACGATTCTACCCACGAGATTGACCAGGCCATCGATGATTTTCAAATCAAATTTGCCCTCAGCAAAAGATAACTTCGCGGTCCATCGAGCCGTACCGTTGACGAAGCCGTCGATGAATCGCAGATCAAACAGCGCTGAGAATTTACTAAAAAGCAAGGTGGCTTTGATGACGGTGGCGCCATACAGCTCATCGAAATAATATTTATTCCACAATAATTTGTAAATTGGCTGCAATCGCCTGCCCCAGGCTTCTGCGGAGATTTTTTTCCAGTAGTAGGTGGCAGTGGCAATCAGGATTCCCAACCCCGCTACCACCACAGAAAGCACCAGGGCGATGTTGTGGGCCAGATGTGCGGAGGATTCGTGTGCGCCTGCGTGTGATTCCACCGCGTGTCCGACCACACTGGCATACGAAGTTAATTCGGGTGTAGGCATCAAATGCGCATACCATCCCCACCAGATGGTACCCACTGAAAAGAGCGCCAGAATCGACAACGGGAGGGTCATCACCAGCGGCGATTCGTGGGCATGATCAAATTTTTCTTTTACTCTTGCACTGCCGGTAAAAGTTAGATAAACCAATCGAAACATGTAAAAAGCGGTAATGCCTGCAGATAACAACATAACGATAAAAATGATTAAATGCTGCGGGTGCGTCATGCCAAACTCAAGGGATGCCGCTAAAATGGCGTCTTTGCTCCAGAAACCGGACAAAGGAGGCACCCCGGAAATCGCTAAAGTTGCGATTAAAAATGTCACAAACGTGATGGGCATTTTTTTGCGCAACCCACCCATTTCACTCATGTCCTGGGTGTGCACAGCATGAATGACGCTGCCCGAGCCCAGAAACAGCAGGGCTTTGAAAAATGCATGTGTGGTGAGATGGAAAAGGCCTGCGGTATACCCTCCCGTACCCAGGCCGACCATCATATACCCCAGCTGGCTTATGGTAGAATAAGCCAAAACTCGTTTGATATCTTTTTGAACGATAGCAATAGTAGCTGCCATAAAAGCGGTGATGGTGCCGATGTAGGCGATCACCAGCAGCGCATCGGCGGTGAAAAATACGAAAACGCGGCCCACCAGATACACTCCGGCCGCAACCATGGTTGCGGCGTGGATCAACGCGCTGACCGGCGTCGGACCTTCCATGGCGTCGGGCAGCCAAACGTGCAGTGGAAATTGCGCTGATTTGCCCACGGCGCCGCAAAAGATCAAAATGCCGGCGGCGGTCAACAATCCGCCACTGAGATGACCGTCGGCCACGTTTTTGAAAACTTCTTCAAAATTTAACACGCCCAGAGAGGTAAATATAATCAGAATGCCGGCGAACATCCCCACATCCCCTATACGATTGGTGATAAAAGCCTTCTTGCCGGCGTTGGCAGCCGAATCTTTTTCAAACCAGAATCCGATGAGCAGGTAGGACGATAATCCCACCAATTCCCAAAAAATGTAAATGCCGAAAAAGTTATCGACTAAAATCAGGCCTAGCATGGAGAAAGAAAACAGCGATAAATAAGCAAAATACCGGCTGTAGCGCGCATCGCCGTGCATGTAGCCGATGGAATAGAGATGAATGAGCGCGCTGATCAGAGTCACCACGATCAACATGATCGCGGTCAAATTGTCGATGTGGATTCCGAACGAAACCGACACGGCGCCAAAATCGATCCAATTCCAGGTCCGGGTAATTTTGAAGTCGGGATCATACTGCGAAAGGGCTTGCCAAAAAATGGGAACCGCTAAAAAGAACGCGATAAACATGGCGCCGGTCGGCAGCCAGTCCCCTTTTCGCGGCAATCTTTTACCAAGAAAAATTTGAATGGTAAATGCACATATCGGCAAAAGTAAAATCAAAATGGCGTTGGTAATCATAGACTATTTTACTCTTTCAGTGAATTCAACTCCGTATCCTACCGGGCTAACGAATCCGCTTCATCCAGATCGATGGATTTTAGTCGTTCATATAAATTCAAAACGATGGCCAGAGCAACCGCCGCCGCTGCCGCTGCGGTGACGATCACGAAAATAGCAAACACCTGTCCGTCCAAGTCGGTGTCCACGAATCGCGCAAAGGCCACGAAGTTGATATTGGCGGCATTTAAAATCAATTCCACTCCCATGAGCACGGCGATGGCATTCTTTTTCGTGATGACACACAAAAGACCCAGCGAAAAGAGAACGGCGCTTAAAGTCAGATAATGAGTTAAAGTAATGGTCATCAACTTTGCTCCTTTCTGGCAATGAAAGCGGCGCCGATCAAAGCAGCCAACAACAGCACGGAAACGATTTCAAACGGAATCAAATAATCGGTCATCAGCAAAAATCCGATGGCCTCGGTGGATGGATTAAAATCGATATTTTGTACGGTTTTCCAGGGCGTTTTGTAGATCATTCTGATCAAAATGGCCAGCACCCCGCCGACCACCAGCACCGCTGGAAAAAGCTGCAACGCACCGGTTCGAAATTCAACATTGGTGATTCTCTGGGAAAGCATGATGCCAAACAAAATCAGCATTAAAATGCCGCCCACATATACCAGTATCTGCACGATGGCCAAAAAATCGGCGGCTAACAGTACATAGATCCCCGCAACGCCGGCAAACGTAAACAGCAGGCCCACCGCAGAATAGACCACGTTTTTCGAAAACACCATAATCGCTGCCGAGGACACAGCCAGTGCAGCAAATGCGTAAAAAAGTATATCAAATAGATTCATAGTCTCATATAATCATGTAAATTCCCACACCGATCATAGCCAAAAAAGCAAACGGGGTCAACACTTTCCAGCAGGTGTACATGAGCTGGTCCACCCGCACACGCGGTAAGGTCCAGCGCAGCCACATCTGCAGAAAAATCAGCCCGAAGGCTTTTAGACAAATCCAGAAAACGGAAAATCCTCCGCCATTCATGAAATCGCCAAACGGACTGGACCAGCCGCCGAGAAAAAGCGTGGCACCGATGACGCCCACTAAAAACATGTTGGCATATTCAGACAGAAAAAACATGGCCCATTTCATGCCGCTGTATTCCGTGTGAAATCCCGCCACAATTTCTGATTCGGCTTCCGGGATGTCAAAAGGCGCTCGGTTGACTTCCGCCAGGGATGCTACGAAATAAATTAAAAAAGCGAGGAAATTAAAAGGAAAAAACTTCCAGACCAGCCATTTGTGAATCCCCCCATCCTGAAACACTACGATGCTGCCTAGGTTCATAGTACCCACGGCCATCACCACCACCAGCACTGACAGCGCCGCTGGGATCTCAAAACTCACCACCTGCGCGGCGGAGCGCATACTGCCCAATAAAGACCATTTGTTGTTGGAAGCCCAACCCGCCAGAATGATGCCTACCACCACGAACGACGAAATCGCGATGACGTATAAAATGCCGATATTCAAATCGCTCACGATAAGCCTTCTTCCAAACGGAAGTACGGCAAACGCTGCCAGGGTTGCCGCGAAAACCAGAAAAGGCGCCAGCAGATGCAGCTTTTTATCCGCACGCTCGGGCACGATATCTTCTTTGATGAGCAGTTTTACGGCATCCGCTAATGTTTGCGCCCAACCATGCCAGCTGCCCACATACATGGGCCCAAGGCGATCCTGCATGTGCGCTGAAATTTTGCGCTCTAAATAAACGCCAAATAGCGCCAACAGCGCCGCCAGCACTGCAAAAACAAGTGCGGATAAAAGCAAAAAAATAGTAATTACTAATAATTCAGGAAGACTACTTACAAAGGATTGACTGCTGGCTAACTCCGAAATAAATTCACTCATTAATTTTTTTTCGATTCCTTTCCAGTCATGATTTAAGAAGCCAGTTCTTTGGTAAGGGATTTGGTGATCAAATTTTGGTGCTCAGCAGCGGGAACGCTCGTGGGCGTGTCCCATTCCAGATCGCCTTTCACCCAGGCATAAGCTAGGCCCACCAGCAATATCACAATGAAAATCATCATTTCGACAAAAGCAAAGGCGCCCAGCTTTTTAAACACCACGGCCCAAGGAAAAAGAAACACGATTTCAACTTCAAATATCAAAAAGATCAGCGCAATGACGTAAAAACGGATATTGAATTGCAGCCAGCCGCCACCTACGGGAATCTCTCCACATTCGTAAGTACTGATTTTACTGGGAAAAGGATTTCGTGTTTGTAGTAATCTGGACAAAAGAAAATTTATGCCGACAAACAATGCACCAAAAAGCAAAAACACTAAGATCGCGGCAAAATTAAATAGCATAAAAATCCTTTTGTGTCTGTGGGTATGTCATAATCGAGCAGGTTAATTTTCAAGGCACATTATAAGGAATTTTTAACATTTAGTCAAGTGAAAATTACAGGTTTTTTTTAACTTTATTAAAATAAATGGAGCTACTCAGGTGTCACTCCTGCGAATGCAGGAGTCTCCCGATTCAATGGACAAAAGTCAGAAAAGAATTCTTTCTGGTTCAATCAAGTGAAACAAATTCAGGTATAAGAATTATGGAAAACTAATAATTGTACATATTGTCAAACAAACATAACAACGCACTTGACATCAGGTTACGAACAACCTTTTTTAACGTGTAGATGAACACAAAAAGGGATTGAGCCAGGGATTTAATAAAAACCACCATTGCCACAAGCTGGTGTGGTTTCAACAAACATCCGATAGTACTGCCATGACAACTCGGGAAAAAATCATGAATAAATGACCCTCGAGAAATGTATCCAGAATGGCAAGACTTGTACGCTGAACTTGTTTCAATGGATGTCGGAGGAGATTCCTGCATTCGCAGGAATGATAGCTAACAACTGAATCGTTACAAATAATTTAAACTTTTTTACTAACATTTCTCACTTTAAGTTATGAAACTATGTTCATATTAAATAATTAGATACGACAGGTTCACTTCATGCTGAGCGGAGTCGAAGCATGAATTACATCCAGAACTAGTCACCCTTCGACTCCGCTCAGGGTGAAAGTAGAACAATCAGTAACCTCTTAATTAACAGTTGGTTTATGAATCACGTCACGAAGTGAGAAATGTTAATTTTTTAATAACTGTTCAGCCTAAACCGTCATGCTGAGCGCAAACTCACAAATGTGCAGCATCACAGCGGAAGTATCTGCGCGAAGCATCCTGCGAACCGGCTAAGAGATTCTTCGCACATCCGTATCCGTGGAGATGAGCAAAGAACCCGAAATTTGCGCTGAGAATGACAACCCCGGCAGAATAGTTACCTTTTTTAATCAAAAAAGGGGCAGCCCAAAAATCCATTTCCGTTATTTTAATCAGGGATAAGCTCTGATTAAACAAATCGTCTAAACTACTATTATGCCGAGATGATCCGTGGCGAGTTTTTATTGGGCCGCCCCTCAAAAAAAAACTTCAGGTTTTCAAATAGCCGTCGATAACTTTTGTAAAAGAATTCCTCCTTATTAATTTTGGCCTCGGTATTTTATTGATCCTGCATCTCGCCTGACCCCAGCAACTGCCGAGGCCAGATTTTTTTTACCACAATCTGTTACATTTTAAAACGAAAACCGCCACTCAAACCGAAATACTGCTTGGTGGTTTCATCAAAGTAGTTGTGCATTCTGCCTTTCAAAGTAAATCCGGCATATTTACTGGTGGGGATAAAAAATCCGGTTCCGCCAAACAAGCCAAAATTGGAAGATGAAAAACTAGATTCGATCTTATCCACCGAAATGGTTTTGATTTTGGGTCGGTAAATGCCGCCGCCGGTTTCGATAAAAAAGTGATTTCCAAAGTATTTTTGAAACACCACGATGGCTTCCAATATCGAGGACGACTCGATGCTGCTGCCGGTCAAATTACTGTTACCTAATTCGCTACCGCTAAAAAAAGTTCGATTGATTTCAATTCCCAGATTTAAGTTGTTGCCGGTAGACACCATGTAGCTGGCGCCAAATTTTATGCTGGGTGAAATGGCATTCCCTAATTCACCACTCGGAAAAATGGAACCCAGATTGAGACTCACCCACGGTTCCCGTAGATAGCTTTTGCGTTGATAAGTATAAGCCGGCTCCGGAAGGGACACATCATTCTGTTTATTAACTGGTTCGGTAATGGGTTCGACTGCAGGCCTTTTTCCTAGCCGCTTGTTTACCACCGGCGTCGGTGGCGCCGCCGCTTTCTTCGGCACAACCGGCGGCGTGAAAACAACCTCCTTGTTGGCAAACAACTTGTCCCCTTTCTGAATGACAAATTTTCTGGAATGGGTGATTTGTTCCACAGCGGCTCGGTTGGCGGTGGTTCGAATCACTTTCACTTTAGCCACATCCTGCCATTGCGAAGACACTGCTCTTTTGACATAAAATACTTGGCCTTCTTGCAGTCCCTGGTTGGTACCTTTGTTGATGATTCCATACAAACCCGTCACTTTGATGATGACAGCCGTTTCGCTGCTAAATAGCGGCGAAACCATAACTACGCCTAAAATCAGGCAAGCAAGCATCCGTGTTTTCATGATTTCAGCCCTCATGAGTCTTGGTGATTTTTCAATGAAGATCATTATGATTTCTCCGTGGAGCTTCAAAGCAAAGCTTGTACCACTTTTAACCAATTATGCTATCTGTTTAATAAATAAAAGCTAATGAGGTTTTATTGAAATTAATTCTATGCGATATTACCATAGGGTAACAAAATGGTATTACGTTTATGTAACGTGTGAATAGGAACTTTGAAATGAATATGGATTACGGAATACAGAATACGCTGCGGATGATTGGATAGAAATTACAAAGCGGTAATCTGGCAGAAAAGTTTATAAGCCAAACCGAGGGATTCATCATCGAGGTGCATTTCAATGTGCCGGAGTGCGTGGGGAGAAACACGCTGAACAGATTGTGTGAAAACGCACAAACTCCAGGTTTGTCTTCCGCGCATTGCGGGACTGGCTGTCGGAATGTATTTTGTTTGTACGTAAGTGCTGTTTATTAAAAAGATCCCGCGGTTGTTGGATGACAATAATGGCGCATTGGGTTTTTAGCCGCGATATCACTTTTTCACACAGTCTCTGAAGCGTGAACACCTTTGATTCTAAACACCAGATCCCGTTAACAGGCCAATTCAACGCTAAATCGCTCTGTTTAGGTTAAAATTCTCTAAGCGCGAAACTTGAGTAAAGCAGAACGGCGAGCTTACAAAAAAAGGGCACAAAATCACATTTGCGCCCTTTATTCAATTCACTCAAAAAGTCTTTAATGAATTGCGAGGCGGTTAAAACATTCTACCCGGCCCGCCGCCGCCACCCCAGGCAATGGCACCAGCGATGAAATAGACAAAAATCATCACCAGCATCACGACGATTAAAGTGACGACCGTATAAGCGATCGCCTTTTCTTCTGGCACGTCCATTAAAATGGGCAAACCAATGTACAAAATGTAAATCCCGTATAAAGAGCCTAAAAAGGCTAACACCGATAAGCTGGGAATGGCATTAAAAATACCGGCAACAAAGGCTGGGGTTAGAGAATATACCGCTAATTTAAAGGCATTTGAATCATTTTTAACCGCTTTAAAACTGGGGGCTAATGCATTGATCACTTTTCCAACGACAATCACACTAACCAATGACAATATATAAGAAATGATAGCAAACAGCAAAGATCGGCCAAAGTTATAACGACCGACAATTGGTAACCCAACAAGCGCAAATCCGATGAATTGTGCCGCAGCCGGAATCGCAGCCAGAATCGCCACATATTCCTTCATGGTTTCTACAACCGTCATTTCTTCAGACTTGACAGCAGTTAAAGCATCCTTTGGTGATAACAAAATGGACTTAACGCGTTCGATTAATTTCTCCATGTCCCACTCCTTTCCAATGAATGACAATTATTGTGTTGATTATTTTATTTAACCTTCCATCCAAACGTTTTCCTGCCCCAACAGTGAACGCAATTTCATGATAACATCGGGGGCAGGATTGACTTTTATTTTTTTGGATTTAATGATTTTGAGATGTTCTTTTGACGTTTTCAAATTTATGAACAAATTGCATTTACCCGGATTATCGACCAGAATTTCATTGACCTGATTTAAAATCGGATCGTCCACGCCCATCACTTCCATGTTAAGATGTAAATTGTTGGCATAATGATTCCAGACATCTTGAAGGGCCACCACTTCGTCGCACAATATTTTGGTTTCGCCTTCTTCTCTGGTATTCAGGCGACCCGACACCACCACCATGGAATCCGGCGCCAAAAGTTCGCGATATTTTTCATATATTTTGGAAAATACAATGACTTCTGCGGCGCCATAAAAATCTTCCAAAGTTAAAAAAGCCATGGGTTTATTTTTCCTGTCCAGGATATTTTTACATTCGGTCACTATTCCGCAAACTTTAACCTCTTTCCCGTCCTTCAATTCGTCCAATTCGTTGAGGTGTGCGGTAGCAAAAATTTGGACTTCGTCCTGAAATTTATCTAGCGGATGCCCGGAAAGATAAAATCCTAAAATTTCTTTCTCACGAGTAAGTGCTTCGGATTTGCTCCACTGTGGCACCGTGGGTAAGGGAGGATATTGTGCATTGGACGGGTCATCGTTATCAAACAGACCCGTCTGGCCGTTCATTTTATTTTTCAGGGTACTTTGAGCGAAACCGATGGCTTGTTCAACACAGAGCATTTTTTGTGCCCGGTGGCCTTCGAGCTGATCCATGGCGCCGGCCTGAATTAGACTTTCCAGCACCTTCTTGTTTACCAGTCGCGAATCGATGCGTTCACACAGCTCGAAAATTTTTGTAAACGGACCTCCTTCCTCCCGAGCGCTGACAATGGATTCGATGGCATTTTTACCCACATTTTTAACCGCCCCTAAACCGAAATGAATGCCGTTATCTCTGGCGATAAAATCCGCGTGACTTTGATTCACATCAGGCGGTAACACACTTAATCCCATTCGCTTGCATTCTTCCAGTAAAATCACCACGCGTTTGGTTGTGCCCATTTCACTGGAAAGCGTGGCTGCCATAAATTCAGCCGGATAAAACCGCTTCAAGTAGGCGGTTTGAAAGGCAACCAGGGCATAACAAGTGGAGTGCGGTTTCACAAACCCGTAACCCGCGAATTTGTCCATCAAATCAAATATCTGATTGGCCAGGTTTTTGGAAATGTTGTTTTTTGCGCACCCTTCGAGGAATAAAGAGCGCTGCTCGGCCATGAGCTCAGGATCTTTTTTGCCCATGGCGCGGCGCAGCAAATCCGCTTTGCCCATGCTAAAGCCTGCTAGTGCGCTGGCGATTCGCATCACCTGTTCCTGGTACACAATGATGCCGTACGTTTCTTTCAAAATGGGCTCGAGCATGGGATGCACATATTCGATTTTTTTCTGTCCGTTTCTGCGCTGAATAAAATCGTCGATCCAATCCATGGGGCCAGGGCGATAAAGCGCGTTCATGGCGATCAAATCTTCGAACGCTTGCGGCCGCAGTTTGCGCAAATACTCCCGCATGCCGGAACTTTCAAACTGAAAGATTCCTACTGTTTCCCCACGAGAAAATATCTCGTACACATTTGGATCTTCCAGATCGATTTTGTTGATATCGACGTGGATGCCTTTTGCTTCCAGGGATTTGATGGTTTTATCGATGACGGTGAGGGTTCGCAAACCCAGAAAATCCATTTTCAATACACCGATATTTTCCAGGCATTTCATGTCGTATTGCGTGGTCACATCCCCTTGGCTGGATTTGTAGAGCGGAGTGTAGTTCGTCAGCTCATCCGGTGTAATGACCACTCCCGCCGCGTGCGTGGAAGCGTGCCGGGCCAGGCCTTCCAGAACATTGGAATATTCGATTAGTTGTTTGTGAATTTCATCCTGTTCGCTGATTTTTTTGAACTCCGTGATGGAATTACGCGCTTTCTCCAGCGTCATGTTCGGAGATGCGGGAATCATTTTTGCGATGCGGTCCACATCGCCGAAGCTGATTTTCAACACCCGGCCCACGTCCCGAATGACCGCACGCGCCGCCATGGTGCCGAAAGTGATGATCTGGGTTACGTTTTTTTCACCGTACTTTTTCTTGACATATTCGATGATTTCTTCGCGCCGCTCATAACAAAAATCGATGTCGATGTCCGGCATGGTCACCCTTTCGGGATTTAAAAACCGCTCGAAAATGAGATTATATTTTAACGGTTCAATGTTGGTGATGCCGAGACAGTACGAAACCAGGCTGCCGGCCGCCGATCCGCGGCCCGGTCCCACCGGTATGCCCCTACTCACCGCATATTTGATGAAATCCATGACGATGAGAAAATAGCCAGCGTAACCCATTTTGTTGATAATGCCGAGCTCATGTCGTAAACGCTCTTCAATTTCTGGTGTGATCTCATCAAATCTTTCCCGGGCGCCCTGAAAGGTCAGGTATTCTAAATAATCTTCTAACGTCGTTTGTTCAGCGTCGGCCGGAATTTCAAATTTTGGCAAGTGCGTGACTTTGAAGTCAAATTCCAGATTGCATTTGTCTGCGATGTCCGCGGTGATGCTGATGGCTTCGGAATACTGCGCAAAGGTTTGCGCCATTTCTTCCTGCGTTTTGAAATAGATTTGATCCGTCGTGTAACGCAAGCGTTTCGGATCGTCACGGTCCTTGCCGGTTTGCAAACAGATGAGTACGTCGTGGGGAGAGCAGTGTTCTCTTTTCAAATAATGAATATCGTTGGTGGCAACCAGGGGGATGCTCAATTCCTGGCTCAAAGCATAAATGCCCTCGCGCGCCAGGTCTTCTTTTTTTATGCCGTGATTCTGAATTTCCAGATAGTAATCGTCCTTAAATATGTTCTGATATTCAAGGGCGGCTTTTTTGGCGGTATCGTAATCGTATTTCAACAATTTATACGGCACTTCGCCTTTCAAACAGGCCGACATGGCAATCAAACCCTGACTGTACTTCTGCAGCACCTCTTTATCGATACGGGGTCGATAGTAAAATCCTTCGAGATAGCCGATAGACACCAGGCGCATTAAATTTTGATAGCCCTCTTTATTTTTCGCCAGAAGCACAAGATGGTAAGACGTATCGGAAATGCCTTTGGTAGATTTTTTCTCCTTTCTGCTGCCCGGCGCCACATACGTTTCCACCCCGATGATGGGTTTGAGACCTTTGCTGCGGGCCTTTTTGTAGAATTCAATGGCCCCGAACATATTGCCGTGATCAGTTAGCGCCAGCGCCGGCATGCCGGTTTCCTGTGCTGCTTTTATCAGGTCTTCGATCTTGCAAGCCCCGTCGAGCAAACTGTAGTGAGAATGATTATGGAGATGAATAAATTGAGGCATGAGCTAATATAATAAATTCCGTTGGCATTTTCAACAACAGAAAAATAAAAATATCAATATTTTTTTTCACCCGCCGATTTTTTCACAAATAGAGTGAAATAGAAATTCAAAAGGAGTGCGCTCCCTGTCTTTTCCACAAACCAGTTTTGGCAGCGCCAATCCCCATTCTCTGTGAATACTTCGAGTTGACAACAAACTGTTTAGCGCAAAAAATTTGTAGCTAACCAAAATTGAACGATTCTGAGGGGAGAAGGCTCTGTGTTCAAGCTTCCTTTTGCCGGAGGTATGAACAACCAGATTAATACATTTCCTGCAAACGTCTCACCCATTTCTAGTATTACTTCTGAACATTTGCACTTTTTACAAGAAAATGGCTAAATGATGTGAAGCGAATGACACGACCCGTCATAAAGTCATCAGGTCATTTGCCTTTGGCGTTATTTTAGACAGCGGCAAAAATCTCCCTCTGTCAATGACAGCGAAGCTTAATGACTGCTGATAATCGCACCTTGGTTTGAACCACAACAAAGCAAGTCATTTAAACATTTGCGGCTTCTCCGCGCTGGGAATAAATTCAAGGCTCAATCTCTCAATTTAGGTTTAAAAAGAATTGTTGAATCAAAAGCGTGCGCTGGAAAAGCGCGGCGGGTTTTACCTCAATTGCAGGGCTACAAGGTAGTTTCAGGTTAATTACGCGGGAAAATCTCAGATTACAAATATGATTGACCAGTTGAAAAATAGCCTTCGACTCCACTCAGGCTGAAGCCTATTTTATCATGGTGGTGATTGGCGCGTTCTCTGGAACTTCGGATTCATGGCAAAACAGTTAAAGAGTGTCTGGCGGAAAACGATCGCTCTCTTAGCTGAAGGCCTCGTGGCTGAGGGTGAATCCCAGCATAGTTCGGCGGGCACCGTCCTGAACTTTGTCAAAGGGACGCTTTCGCATACTTGATTTTTATATCGCGCATTTCGAGTTTTCGGTCAGGCACTAAATATTTAAGTCGAGTAGCTGCTGTTCAGCGCGGGAAGCGTATTCGCTGCTTTCATAGTAAGTGAGCAAATTAGTCAATTCGATTTCAGCTAACTGTTTTTCCCCAATTTTCAAATAAGCCATGCCGATCATAAACTGGGCATCGTCCGCTTTGTTGTTCACTTCGAAGGCAAAAACTTTTTCGAATTCCGCAATGGCCAATTCATAATTGCCCATAGCAAAATAACATTCACCAATCCAGTATTGACAATTGTCGGCCAGATTTTCCTTGTCATCCATTTTCAGGATATCGTTAAATTTAGCAATTGCCGAAGTGTACTTGTGGCTGTACACATCGTCCAGCGCGTCCTGATAAAACAAGCCATATTCCGTGCTAAAGCCATTTGACTGGGCATATTGCGGAGCCGAAATCGATTTCGATGCAAATTGTGGTGACGGTGAGTCCACCAGGTTGGTCAGGGCATTGATCTGATGGTCTGCTTCCTGCAGCTCCAATCGCAAGCTGTCGATGGCTTTGGTTTTGTTTTTGGACATTTTCTCTAATTCCGCAATTTCCACTTCCAGGTCCAGGAACAATTCTTCCGTCAAAAAATCATCTTCTTGTTTGCTGCGCGAACCGCTGCCATTGGTTTCGATTCCAAGCGCTTCCAGAATTTCACTTCTTTGCGCATCTTCCAAATTGGTTGGCTCATCGTCCAAAAGCGCCAGTTGGTTCATCAGATCCGCTTTTTCACTTTCGTTGGAGTCTGTTTCAAAATCCGAAAAGTCGTCTTCAATATTGACATCTGGCACGCGTCCGCTACACACCATAAAAAGCCCCCAAATCACTAATAAAAGTGACATGAATGATGTACTCAAAATTTTTCTAATCTGCGACATGATGGTTACTCCTTAAGTTGTCACGAATACCAACTTATACGAAAAAAAAGCTCTGTTTAATTTTCAAACATGGTTTGAAATGAATATTTCAATTTGAATTCACTGCTGCATCATGTAACAATTCACGTGCGCTGTTTAAATGGGTTTCAGACACTTTTTCACCCGCGAGCAATCTTGCAATGGCCTCCGTTCGTTCCGGATCCGATAGTTTTTTTATGGTGGTCTCGGTTCTGCCTTCCTTTACAATTTTATTAACTGAGTAGTGGTGGCCGGCCATGCTCGCTATTTGCGGCAGATGGGTAATGCAAATTACCTGATGAATTTCGGAAATGTCTTTCAATTTTCGACCTACCGCTTGCGCAATGCGACCTGAAACACCAATATCAATCTCATCAAAAACCAAAACCGGTATGAGACCTTTCCTGGCTGCAACAGATTTTAAAGTTAACATGATTCGGGAGATTTCGCCGCCGGATGCGACTTTCACTAACGGCTTCAAATCCTCACCCTCATTTACAGATATTAAAAACTCTGCAAAGTCTATGCCAGTTGCCTTAGCCAGGTAGGTTTGACCTTGATGGAACACCTCACCTTTTGGATCATTTTGATACTTTAGATTCGTTTTGAAACGAACATGATACATTCCCAGATAGCTCAAAATTTCGGGTACGACGCTTTCCAACTGTTGACAAACCTGTTTCCGTTTTTCGCTCAAACTCACGCACTGTTGTGAAAAGCGCTTTTTTTGAACATCCAGCTCTTCTTCAAAGGCACTAATCTGGCTGTCCAGATTTTCTAAATCCTGAATTTCCTTTTGTAAATTATCACGTAATTTCAATATTTCCGATATGGAACGACCGTATTTCTTTTTCAAGCCCGAAAGCTCCGCGATGCGGCTTTGAATTTGCTCCAGTCGGTCCGGATCGAAAACAATTTTCGACTGATAATTTTGAAAAGCTTTTGAGATTTCTTCAACCGCTAACCGGGCGTTTGCGCAGTCGTTTTTATGCTGGTCAAATTGCTCATCGATACTTCTCAGCTCATCAAGGCCATGTTCGACAGCACTCAATTTGTCAAATACAGAATGTTCTCCTTCATACAAAATCTGGTAAAATTCATTGGTGAGCTTAAATAGCTTTTCACCGTTTTTAACGATCTTCTCTTCTTTTAAAAGCTCTTCTTCTTCATCCTTAGACGGGTTAATTTTATTAATTTCAGCAAGTTGAAAAAGAATTAAATCTTTTTTTTCATTGACGATTTTTTGTTGACTTTCAAGCTCGCTCAGGTGTTTTTTAAATTTCTGAATTTGATGGAACTGTACGGAAACGGCGTCCAAATCAGCTTGATAATCTCCCAGACTATCGATGAACCGCAGATGATTTGGCGTTTTCAGCAGCGATTGATGTTCATGCTGGCCGTGCAAATCCACCAAAAAATCGCCAACCGCTTGCAAAATGCTCAGTTGTACCGGTGAGTCGTTGACAAAGGCGCGGGAACGACCGTTGTCATAAATCTCACGACGCAGAATCAGAACCTGATCATCGGTAGCTAAGTCTTGTGCTTTTAAATAGTCGCTGAGACCACCATTGTCTTGGAGTGCGAATAGGCCTTCAATTACGGCCTTTGAACAGCCTTCTCTCAGAACCGTGGTATCCACGCGATCGCCCAAAATGGTAGCGAGCGCGCCGATGAGGATCGACTTGCCAGCGCCGGTCTCGCCGGTGAGGATATTTAGCCCTTCCCCGAAGTGAATTTCGACATCAGCTAAAAGCGCATAATTTTTTATGGTCAGCGATTTCAACATGACTAATTCTGATCTAATTCCTTTTAATTCAATTGAAAAATCGGTCGATTTTTGAACAGTATATGAAAATTATACAGCGATGGTTACCAAGCTCATCACTTTCGGATGACCGCCACTTTCCCGGCAGCAGACACGCCGGTGTCGGTAAAAGCCAGATAAACATAAATCCCGCTGGCGACAAACTGATTTTTTTCGTTCTTGCCATCCCACTCGACCCGGGCCCCTGGAATTTCTTCCGGCTTGAATGTTTTGACAATGGAACCCGTTGCGTTGTAAATAACAACTTTGGTGTTTTCGGCCAGATTGGTGATGGTAAAAACTTTGTTCGTGCGATCGATGACAAAAGGGTTTGGATAACCTGACAGCAAACTCAGGTTCTGCTTCGATGCGGTAAAAGGGGTTTTTAAACGCGACAGACCGTTGCTGGTCCCGATCCAGACTTCGCCGCTTTCAAAGTTAAAAGCAAACGAAAGCACGTTGCCGCTCACCAGGGGGCTGTTGCCGGTGGTGTAGTGCGTCCAGGAAACACCGTCGTTGCTGAGCACACTCACGCCGTTTGCTGTGCCAAACCATTTATTGTTTCTGGCATCCACTCCGATGGTGTTGACAAAATCATTGATCAAACCGAACTCATTTCTGACCATACCCTGAAACCATTTGTTGACGCCCTCTTCCGAGCCGATCCACATGACGCCGTCTCGGTCCTCTTTCAAAGCGGTGATTTTGTTTGAAAAAAGACCTTCGCTGGTATTTAACCCCTGCGAGTAATCATCGTCGTTTTTATCAAACAGGGTGCTGCCGTAATCGATCACTTTGATGCCGCGGTCTTCGGTGCCGATCCAGACGCGATCGGCGTTATCAATTTCCATTGTCATGATAAAAGGGGTGCCGATTTCCTGAAAAGTGGATGAAAAATATTGATACCGGTTATCGGGTGTGTTCACGGCCAGTACCCGTGCGTTGTTTGCCTGTCGGTTGACAATCCAGATGTTGCCATGCCGGTCGGCAATTAGATTCGTTATGAGCACAAACGCCGGCGTGTCGGACCCCGCCAAAATACCGTCGGTGGTGTCGATTTTAGAAATGGTGAAGTTATCTGAGGCTTCCTCGAAAATGGTGATGCCTCCGCCCCAGCTTCCAAACCAAATCCGTCCACTACTGTCCACTAGAACCGTTCTTTGATCATCGCTTTTCAGGTCGTCATTGCGCGACCAGTTGCGCCAATTCTGGCCATCCCACATGTGAATGCCGCCGCCCTGTGAAGCGCACCACAGCCGATTTTTAGCATCCAGTGCTAGACCTTTAAAATTATTGCTTGCGGGACTGTTGGTTTCGAACAACTGCCAGTCTGGAGGGTTAAACTCAAAATTGATTTTTGCCAACCCTTTATCCTTTCGGCCTATCCAAACATTGCCAAGATCGTCGGCTTTAAACGCCGAAATGTCGTTTAAGCTGGCGCCCAGTCGCAGCCATTGCCCGGAAGCGTCCAGGTAAAAGACGCCCGTTGAAGTTAATATCACGATGGTTGCCTGGCTGAACAACGAATTTGGCTGTGCCACGTCGATGGACAGCACATTTGCATTCAGCGTGCCAACCTTCTGCCATCGACCCTCCACGAATTGCATGACCCCCACATTGGTGGCTGCAAACGGGATGGTGTCCCGAACCACTACTTCGTGTACTATATTGGTTAACAAACCATTCTGGGTGGTGTGCTTGGTCCAGTTGTCCGGCGCTTGTAAATTCGTTTTTGATAGCGAGGCTTGTGCCAGGCCCCGGTCCGTGGCAACCCAGATATCCCGCGAGCTGATAAAAACCGAATTGGCGCGCACTTTTTCGACAATTTTGCCCCTGGAAAAACCGAAATTCAAATAGGTTTCTTTCACTTCATTTTTCGAAATGATGAATAAACTCACACCCGTATCCAACCCGACGTAGAGCGAATCGCCCACCGAAACCAGATCCGTGATGACCTCGTTGGGGTACTCATTGATGACGTGCCAGCTATCGGTCTCCGGGAAATAGCGATTCAAAACGCCATCAGCCAAAGCAAACCAGACCGTCGCTTGATCATCGATTTCCACCGCCACGATTTCGTTTCCAGAAAGACCTTCTGTGTTGGTGAATTTGGTAAACTCACCACGGCTGATGTCCATTTGCAGCGCGCCGCCGTTGGATCCGCTCCACACCACGCCGTTTTTTACATCGATATCCTGAATCACGCCGACGCTGGTAAAGCTCTGCCATTCCAGATCCTGGCTGTTAGCAGACTCCCAAAATATATGTAAAAAAATCAATCCGAAAAATAAAATCAATCTAAGTTTATGAAATGAAAACATCTAATATGGTACCTGGCTACTTTGATAATTGTTGGCCGTCCAGTTGCTCAAATAAATCTGCCATCTCCAATCCCGACAGCGCCGCATCCCAGCCTTTGTTTCCCGCTTTGGTACCGGCTCGTTCTATGGCTTGCTCCAGCGAATCTGAAGTGATAAGCCCGTAGGCCGTTGGGATTCCCGAAGATAGGGCGACCTGTGCAATGCCTTTAGTGGCTTCGGCCGCGATATAATCAAAATGCGGGGTTTGACCTCGGATGATGGCGCCCAAACAAATCACACAATGGTACTTTTTTGAGTTTGCTAATTTTTGGGCGGCCAGGGGCAGCTCAAATGAACCGGGCACCCAAACGATTTCGATATCATCTTCCGAAGCGCCGTGCCGCAGCAAACAATCCATGGCCCCGTCCAAAAGCTGCTTTGAAATAAAATTGTTAAAACGGGCCACTACGATTCCAAACTTCTTGTCTTTAGCAGTTAATTGCCCTGCAATCGTTTTGCTCATTTTTCTTCGTTCTCTTGGTTTGGTTCACAGTCCACGAAACTCAGCAGGTGACCTAACTTGTCCCGTTTGGTTTCGAGATATTTAACATTGGCTTTATTTGGTTGGACTTCAATTTTAACCCTTTCGACTACTTCCAGGCCATAGCCGGTGATGCCGACAATCTTTTTGGGATTATTGGTCAGCAGGCGAATCTTACGAATTCCCAGATCGTGCAAAATCTGAGCTCCGATGCCATAGTGCCGCAAATCGGCTTTGAAACCCAGCGCTTCATTGGCTTCCACCGTGTCTTTGCCGCGGTCCTGTAATTCATAAGCTTTGATCTTATTTTCAAGCCCGATGCCCCGGCCTTCCTGGCGCATGTAGAGCACCACCCCTTTGCCTTCTTTTTCGATCATACGCAGAGCTTGTTTGAGCTGATCACCGCAATCGCAACGCAGAGAACCAAAAATATCGCCGGTGAGACATTGTGAATGCACCCGCACCAGAGTGGGTTCGCCATCGCTGACATCTCCTTTAACCACGGCTACATGAAGTTGATCGTCGTATTTGCTGCTGTAGAGATGCAGCTTAAACTCCCCGTTTTTAGTGGGAAAATGAGTGGTGACTTCTCTCTTGATCAGAATTTCATTTTTGCGCCGAAATTCGATCAAGTCGCGTATGGTAATGATCTTGAGTTCAAACCGGTCAGCAATTTCCCGCAATTTATCACTACGCGCCATGCGGCCGTCGTCATCCATGATTTCGCACAAAACACCCGCTGGATACAAGCCGGCTAATTTCGCAAAATCCACGGCGGCTTCGGTGTGGCCGGTGCGTACCAGCACCCCGCCCTTGCGTGCGCGTAAAGGAAAGATGTGCCCCGGCCGCGCCAGATCCTGCGCACGGGTGTTGGGAGCAATGAGCGTTCTGACGGTTTCGCAACGGTCAAAGGCCGAAATACCCGTGGTGGTGTTTTTTTTCGCATCCACCGAAACCGTGAAGTAAGTTTGCAATTTCTCCGTATTTTCACTAACCATGGGATGCAGGTCCAGCTCATCCAGACGTTCGCCCGTCATGGGAACGCATATCAAACCCCGGCCATATTTAGCCATGAAATTGATTTTTTCTGGTGTGACTTTTTCTGCTGCCATAATGAAATCGCCTTCGTTCTCCCGTTCCTCGTCATCCACCACGATCAGTATTTTCCCCTGACGGTAATCCTCTATGGCGTCTTCTATTTTATCATACATTGCGATTCATCGATTCCTTTAATGATTATTCATATCCCATTTGTTGCAGCCATTGTTCCGTAATTTCGCTTTTGCCGGAGTCTGAAAGCAAATTTTCAACATACTTTCCGATGAGATCGACTTCGATGTTCACCGCGTCGCCTGGCTTCAAATCAGATAAAGTGGTGTTGGCCAGTGTATGCGGGATGAGTGCGATGGAGATCAGGGCATCTTGTTTTCGGGCGATGGTCAAACTGACGCCATCGATGGCAATAGAGCCCGCCTTGATCACATATTTCATCAGGTTTTCTGGCATGGCGATGGTCAGCAGGCTTCCGCCGTTCTGCGCCTGAACCTGGGCCACTTTGCCTACTCCATCCACGTGCCCCTGGACCAAATGGCCGCCCAGCCGGTCCGAGAAACGCAAAGCCCTTTCTAAATTGATCCGACAGCCGGCCTTTAAAGTGCCCACCGTGGTTTTGCTCAGAGTCTCCTCCACCGCTTGCACTTTGAATTCGGTTTCTGCGTACTCGATGACCGTCAGACAGACGCCGTTGACAGCGATGCTGGCATCCACAGTCAGATCACGTACTACTTCCTGTGCGTTTATCGCCAACAGGACCCCATTTGCTCCCCTTTGAACCGCTTTGACCAAGCCGATTTCTTCAATTAAGCCAGTAAACATAGTTTCAATTTGAGGTTGTTAAAATATCTGCAGTGATTAAAATATCTTGCCCCAGATGCCGGGTTTGCAGAGTGGTCAGAGCCAGACTGTAATCCAGGTTTTCAATGCCTAAATGGCCGAAGGGATTCAATCCGTCACCTAAAATTTTCGGCGCCACAAAAAAGTGTATCCGGTCCGCTAAATTGGATTTCAGCATCGAAGTGAAAATTTCACTCCCTCCTTCCACAAAAACCGAGGTGATGCCTTCCTGACCGAGCTTTGTCCACAGCGAGGTTAAATCCACGCGCTTTTCAGAGTTCGCATTCACTCGCCAGACCGAAGCCCCCGTGTCCGCAATTCGTTTCGCTTTTTCCGGCGAGGCAAACGTCGTGCTGGCGATAACGGTCCTGGCGATACGCGTGTCACGCAACAATTTCGAATCCAGTGGAATACTCAATTGGCTATCCACGACGATGCGTACGGGATTAACGCCGGGTGCGTGCCGTACGGTGAGCCGGGGATCGTCCGCGAGTACCGTGCCCACACCCACCAAAATCGCGTCATGCCGGCTTCGCAGTTTGTGGACGTAGCGCCTGGCCGGCTCCGCCGTAATCCATTTCGAACGACCATTACTGGCCGCAATTTTACCGTCCAGAGTTTGCGCTATTTTCAAAGTGGTCAAAGGGAATCCGGTGGAGACGAATTTTGTGTACCCTTCATTCAATTTTTCACACACGCTCTGGTTGACGCCTGAAACCACGGCAACCCCCTGTTTTTTAAGGAAAGCAATTCCTTTTCCGTTTACCAGTTCATTGGGATCGGGCATGCCGATGACCACCTTCTTGATTCCGGCAGCGACTATTCGCTCGGTGCAGGGCGGCTGTTTACCCTGGTGGCTGCACGGCTCCAGATTCACGTACAGCGTCGCACCCGCTGCATCGCACGAAACCGAGTTGAGGGCGACTACTTCTGCGTGTTCTTTTCCGAATTCTTTGTGAAAACCTTCGCCTATTATCACACCTTTTTTGACGATCACCGCTCCCACCAACGGATTGGGACTCACCGCGCCCCGGCCTTTTTCAGCCAACTTAACCGCGCGAGATATTAACTGTTCGTCTGTCAAAAACCGTTCTACTCAATAAAAAATAATCTAAATAACAAAAAATTTTAATCTTACCAGCGATTTTAAATTGAAATTAATATAATTATATTTTGCCTGCAAGTCAAGATATTTTTAGCAAGCCCAGGCAGGTCACCATCCTCATTTTAACTTTTCAATACACTACTTATTGTGTTAAATAATATATTAAGCACTATATTTTGTATTTTCTTCTTGACATCCGACTCAATTTATTGTATATTAATAACACTTCATTCGGGTAAAATCAACAAACAATTAGAACTGTGAATTTGGTGCTCAGCTGAAGTGATGTTTCCTGCGATTCGTTTCGCCTTCCGACTACGAGGTAGCGACGGTTTACATATCGTTTTTTTTCACCAATTTCATTCGTTTTCATAAATTCATATTTTAACAGGAGAGCTCGATGGATGCGAATAGTCAGTTTGATATTAAAGCTCTAAATACCGATCCAGGGAATTCAAATGGAAATAACAACAGTCTGGTAGAAAAATCAGGTGAATCTGCTAAATTTAATTTCTTGAGCGCGGCGGAACTGGCCAAAAAGATCAAACAGGAATTCAAAGGTAAATATAAAGAAAAGACTCTAAAAAGAGCCACAGATTCAAAAACCTACTATCCTGAAAACCAGCTCGCTTCCGATGTACTGAAAGCCAAATATCTGGCGCCAAAAGAAACCGGACCGCTGCACCTTTGGTACCGCGTGGCCCGGGCTATTTCATCCATAGAAAAAGACCAGGACCATTGGTTTAAAAAATTTTTTGAAATACTCTACGAATTCAAATTTTTGCCCGGCGGCCGTATTTTACACGGTGCGGGTCGGGATGACGCCCGACGAAGGCCCACTCTTTCCAACTGTTACGTCATTCCCATCGAGGAAGACAGCCTGGAAGGAATTTACACCTGCTTGACAGAATCGGCCATGGTTTATCGCACCGGCGGCGGTGTGGGCACCGACCTGTCGATTTTGCGTCCCAGCGGCGCCTCTGTGAACGCCACCGTGGACCACTCACCGGGCGCCACAGCGTTTATGAACCTGTTGAGCGAAAGCACCAACACCGTGTCCCAGGCCGGCCGGCGCGGCGCACTGATGTTGACCATTCGCGTGGATCATCCCGACGTCGAAAAATTCATCGCCATCAAAAACGATTCCAATCGGCAAAAAGTAAAATATGCCAACATCAGTGTTTTGCTGACGCACGAGTTTATGAACGCCATGCTGCAAGACAAAGAATTCCAACTGAAGTGGCCGTGTGTGCCGGGACAAAATGCCGACCAACCCGTGAAAGTGTACAAAACCGTACGGGCGAAAGAACTGTGGGATAAAATCATCGCCAGCGCGCATGCTTCCGCGGAACCAGGCATCATCTTCTGGGATACCATGAAAGATTACCACAACGTGGAATATGCGAATCCCCTTTCCAGTACCAATCCGTGCGGCGAACAGCCGCTGGCCGCTTTCACGGCTTGTAATCTGGGCAATCTCAATTTAGCAAAATTTATCGATGAAAACGGCGTTTTGGACTTTGATGAATTACGAGAGTACACACGCATCGCCACGCGCTTTATGGACAACGTGATCGATTACAATATGAACAACCACGCCTCAAGCAAAATCAGCCGGGCTGTGGCATCCGACCGCCGGGTTGGGGTTGGCATCACCGGACTGGGAGATGCCCTCGTGCTCATGAAGATCAAGTACGACTCCAAAGAAGCGCTGAAAATGACCGAAAAAATCATGAAAACCATTCGCGATACCTGCTATGAAACCTCCATCGAGCTGGCAACGGAAAAAGGCGCGTTTCCATTGTTTGACTGGAAAGAATTCAGTAAAAGCAAATTTATCAAGACGCTGCCGAAAAATCTCAAAGATAAGATCAAAAAATACGGTATTCGCAACAGCACGCTGTTGACCGTGCCGCCGGTGGGCACCGGTTCCATCGTGGCGGAAACCAGCTCGGGCATCGAGCCGATTTTCTGCACCAGTTACACGCGCCGCGTCAAAAACGACGACGGCGAATCCTTCCGCGAATACAAAGTTTACCATCCCCTGATCAAAAGGCTGTTCGGAAGCGACGAGAATCTGCCAGACTACGTGGTGACCGCCCACGACATCGATCCCTATTTTCGCGTCAAAATGCAGGGCGCCATTCAAAAATACGTGGACAGCAGCGTGTCTTCCACTGTGAACCTGCCGGAGGACATCGACGTCAATGCCGTGGCGGATATTTATATCACCGCCTATAAAGCCGGCTTGAAAGGCATCACCGTGTATCGTGAAGGTAGCCGGGAAGGGATTTTAAAAACCGACAAACCCAAATTGAAAAATGTCGATCAAAACGGGTTCCACCCCCGCACACGATCGAAAATCACCACCGGCATCACCGAACGCATCCGCACCGGCGAAGGCAACCTTTATGTGACTATCAACGAGGACGAGGATGGGCTGTGCGAAGTTTTTTCAAACATCGGTAAAGCCGGCGGCAATGCCGCTGCCCAAACTGAAGCCATCAGCCGGCTGATTTCGCTGGCCCTGCGTGCCTCCATCGATCCCAAAGAAATCATCAGTCAGTTAAAAGGGATTTCCGGGCCGGCGCCGATCTGGGAAAACGGCGAACAAATTTTGTCCACACCGGACGCCATCGGCAAGGCGCTCGAACGCTACTTAATTCGCAAAGGCCAGCTTAAAAAGTCAGTAGAAACGACCGCGGCCAAGCAAGACGAATCGTCCACCCTGCAAAAAAAAACGCCGGACCAAGGCCTGAGCGGATATGAAATATTGACCTGTCCGGACTGCGGTGCACCGGTGACACATGAAACCGGCTGCATGACCTGCTACCACTGTGGCTGGTCAAAATGTTGAGGAGCGCAAGGCGTTCCCATCGTGAAAAATCTGTAAAGGACTAAGTCAGATATTCTAAATACACAGCGGTAAAGATTATTTAGGCACGGTGGGTGAAGTACAAAAAGGCGCCATAACAGGATTGGCGCCTTTTTTTTTCAAGAATTGCGAAACTGATTTTGATCGATACCTCTTCGCGAAAAATATTAAATAGTACAAGATAAAGGGGTGTTTCCTGTGCAGGAATCTCACGTTTTTTATATGAAGCCATATTTTTATTGAATTTTGATAGTACATTAAATATATTGGTGTTATCCAGTTTCTGGAGATCCTTACATATTGCATGAATTCCAGAAACGGTACTAGGTGGCAACGAAACGATAAAATGATGTGAGGATATCAAATCTTGAGTAAGAAGCACATCACTGATATCGAAGCCATCCTTGCCAAACGGCATCAAAATGGTGGTGATTATTGGGCCAGTGTAGACGGCCGCATCGGAGTTGGTACTCCCTTTAGCACGCTTGAGTCTCCCTTGATTCTCCATGAACTACAAGTTGCTCGTACTCACGAGGCAGTTAAAGGCGCTCTCCAGCAGATTCTGGATACTTGGCGAGACGATGGCCGGTTCCGAGTTGCACCAAGAGGAGCGATCTATCCGTGCCATACAGCAAATGCGATCAGAGTTCTATGTCGATTCGGCATGTCTAAAGACCGGAAACTTCAACGGACATTCGATCATTTGTTTGAAATTCAACACAACGACGGTGGCTGGCGCTGTAAAAAGTTCTCAGGCGGACGAGGACCAGAAACAGAATTCTCAAATCCCGGTGTCACAATTTTTGTCTTGGATGCGTTTCGCTTTACGGAACATCTCAACAAGAATCCAGCTCTAGACCGGGCAGTAGAGTCGCTGCTTGACCACTGGATGGTGAAGCGACCGATTGGACCCTGTCACTTCGGAATCGGTACACTGTTCATGCAAGTTGAGTATCCATTCCTACGGTATAATCTCTTCTATTATGTTTATGTACTATCTTTTTATAATTATGCGAAAGAGGATAAACGATTTTTAGAAGCATTGAGCGCATTGGACTCCAAGTTGGATGAGGGCGGCAGAATCGTAGTCGAACGGCCACATAGAAGCCTTGCTCAACTATCTTTTTGCAAGAAAGGCGAGCCTTCAGAGCTTGCTACACGGCGGTATGAGGAGATAAAGCAGAATGTCCCTTTGTAAGTGGAACATGAATTTAACACCTAACAACCGCATTATAACTCGGACGCTGCCATTCTGGCGTAATTTTTAAGTTTGGAGCATTGCCGCAAGTTATGTCTTTTATGCAAGTTACGTGACCTGAATGGCAGCGCCGGTTATGCGGGCCGTTATCGAATCAACCCGAAAAAGCGCATAATTTCTTTAATCAAGCCGTCCGGCTCAGTAGAGTGCGGTTTATTGTCCGGATCGATGATATCCATCTGCCCAGCGGAACGGGCAAAGTCGCCCACTGAATAAAAGCTGATGGCCAGGGTGATTCGAATGTCCAACGAATCGATGGCGGGGTCATGCGAAAACATAAAGTTGGGCGCCACTTCTAAAAGCGCCAGAGCGGCCTCAATGGCTTCCTCAAATCGATTCAAAACGTGGAACAGCAAAACCGTACCTGCTTGCGCTTCGATCAAATCGGCGGTCTTACTCAAAGCGGTTTCAAATTTATTCAGCGCCAGATTAAATTCCTCAAGCCGGCTGTAAGCCCAACCGGCGCCGTTGTAGGCATCCACAAAATTTGCATCGGACTGGATGGCTGAATCAAACTTGGCGGCTGCCATCCCGTATTCGCCATTCTCAAACGCCTGCCAGCCTTCTGCGGTCAATTCGCTGGCCTCCTTTAAATTTGGCGATACCCCCTGCTCGCTGCAATGAGCAAGCAAAAATAGTGTGGCGAATCCGATGATAAAATGGCGGAACAGCTTGATCGACATCATAAACCTCAGTTTATTTCACCAGGACCAGTTTGCGGGTATCCACAAAATCATCCGCTTGAATTTGATAGAGATAAACGCCGCTGGCCACGCGAACGTTTTTGTCGTCGGTGCCATCCCATTCGATGATGTGCTCGCCGGCATTTTGAACCTCATCCACCAACACAGAAATGATTTGTCCTTTTAAATTGATTATGCGAATAATGGTGTGAACCGTTCTGGGCAGCCCAAATTTGATGGTTGTTTTGGGGTTGAACGGATTGGGATAATTTTGCTGCAAATAAAAACGGATTGGAGCGGGATTTTCACTTTCCGGCTGCTGGTATTTTTTAGCCACCAACTGATAATTACCCGTGCGATTCACCAGCACAGAAATATATTTTTTCTCCCGATACAACTCCCCGCCCAAAAGTACCCATCTGCCGTCATCCCAAAAAGCCACCTCCAAATCGTTTTCCGAGAGCATGGCCGTTTCATTGTCAGCATAATAAATTTGCAGCTCAACCATTTTCTCAAAAGTCATCCCGTCTGGAGCGACCGTATAAGCCAGGCCGGTGGGGATGAGATCACTGGCTAACAGTTTCTCATTTTCATTTAGCTGAAAATTATCGTCCATGGCAAAAGTGGTGAAATAGGTATTTCCCACCAGCGTGTTTTCAATCAGATGCAATTGAAAATATTCATCGGAGCTGGTGACGGTACCGGCGGTTTGATAGTTGATAAAATCCACGTTGAGGCTGAGGGTATCGGTACCCGCAATGGTGCCATACGCGTGCCGGCCCGAAACCACCAATGTAGCAGGACCGTCACCGAATAGATGGAAATCATCCTCAATAAAGACCTTGTTGGAATCATCCACCGCCACAAAATGCAGCACGGTGCTGGAATCGTTCAACGTGAACGTACCTTCCACGCTGGAAGGATTGAGACTCTTTTCGCTGATGGCAAAAATGTCCAGCTCTTTATTGAACACGGGATTTTGCAGGATGCCAGAAGTGATTTGTGGCACGGTTGGATCCGCGGGAATGGAAACCATAGCCCGCATGAAGAAATTAAATCCCCCTACAAAATGCGCCCACCGTTGTTCTTCCCGCACATAAACCGAGGAACGGTTGGTGGAGACTTTTGCTGTATCCAGAATGGCGAAAACCGTATCGCCCAGGCTGTGATCAACAAATTCCATGGCCAGATGAAAATCTTCGCCCTTTTTTACAGATACATTTTTACCGCTAAAATCCACACGGTTCCAGGTGATGGTACTCGGCGTACCGGTGGCATCCGACACATCCACGGAATCCACTTTTGACAGCGGTACGGCCACACTGTCGCCGCTGTCCGTGTAAACGAAAATTCTCACCGCCCCATCCGAACCGATGCGATTCCATAAAGCAAATTCCATGCTCAACAAATTGCCATCAGAGTGGGGCGTAAAACGGACGGCATACGAGTCGAAATGATTGGAATTGATCAAAGGTGAAGGCAAGCCCAATGAGATGATCAACCTGCTATCCGTGTCGTGATACTGTAACGTATCCACAAACGCAGAAGGTCCGCCTGTTCCTTCCGCATCAAATTTGTAATCGGCAAGCGCGCCAAAAGTTGGTTTTTGTAAATAATAAGGAACGAGCACAAATTTATTAAAACTAATTCCGAATTCGGGCAGCGGCCAATCGCCCCGACCCACGTTGTCTAACGGGATATCGATTACTTGCGCCGGTGCGTGAGCGAAAATTTTGATACCTTTAACTTGAAAATTTGGGTTGAGGTTAGGACCGTCGATGTGCAGAACTAAATTTTCCCCACCGTTGAACAGGTAATAATCTGCGGCGTAAGCATTGACATTCGCTGCTCGCGTGCTAACTGGTAAAAATCCAAAAATTTGGGTTGGACGAAGCGGCCCAAGCCGCATGGATTTATATTCATACAGTTCATTTTCAGCGGAAATGCCATCCAAATAATTAGCCACAATCCAATTGGAAAAAATCTCGTCGGTGGTGGTTTCCATGCCAGAAGAAATCAAAACGGACTGCAGCGCGGTCATGCCTTTGCCGGAATTTGCCACTATATTTCGAATTAGCGAATTGCCGCCATAGTGATCCGCCAAATACAAAAACCAGAGAAAGGAACGAGCATAATCGCGTGGCTGGCCAGTCCAGTTGGTCAGGTTGTTATCGGTATCGTCTAAAAATAAATTGGGGGGATTGTTCAACGGCAGCTCATTCACAAAAATGGCATACTCAGCCAACCCTTCATTTATCCAGGTTTCTTCGTTTCTATCGTGATTCCAGTGAATCAAATGCTGCATCTCGTGCGCGATGGTTCCCAACACATCTTCCACGCCAAAACGCGTTAAACGCCCGATATCGACATACAGCATTTCTCTTTCGTTGCTATTGGCGTTCTCACTCTTTGGAGATTGATTTACCGGCCAGAAATAACCCGCGATATCCCCCGTTATATTTTCCGGGGTTTCAATCTCTAAAAATAATATGGTGATTAAAAAATCGCCATCAATGCCTGGACGGGGCTCCGAACCAAATACCTGGATATTTCGATCATAAATGTGGTCATCGAAAAACGCAAGAATATCCTCCAGATCTTCGGCTTTATAAGTGGCGGTGGTGTCCACATAAATATAGGCATGTCTGCCCTTGCTCTCCGCCCTGGCGACGATTTGTTTTACTTCCTGATTTTCATTGGTGAAATCCACCGCATTGAAGGTTCTGATATCGCCCACGTCATCCTGCGGTATCCTTATGTTGATGGTTGGATAGCCCGATTTGGGATCTTTGAGCAGGATGGTATCCGGTGGTAGAAGAGCGCTGCCGCAGATCGAGTGAGATTGATACTGCGCACTGCTTTTAGCCCGACCTTGCTCAACTGCTTGTAAAAACTGCGAAGACTTTGGCAGATTTACTTTTTCACCGTCGGCAGAGTATAAAATCAAAGCGGCGAAAATCACAATAGAAATGCTCAGTGACTGTGGCAGAATTTTAATTTTGTTATTCATCAAATTAGTGCATTTCGCTTAATTCAGATTTCAGGAAATACCCCGATTTCGCACGATAGAATCCAGAAGTTCTTGAAAATTTAGAAGATAATTCCATGGTTGTTCAGACCAAATAGATTAAGCTTATATTCCACTAACAATTAGGAAAATCGGGGTTTTGACTATGATATGTGCAAAATTAAGGTAAAAACCATCGTGATGGCCGTGACCCAACCGGTAAAGCTTGTGTTTGCAACGCGGCTGCAATGACTTTTTTCGCAAGCACTTCGGTTGAATCGATCACCGGTACTTTCACTCGCAAAGAATCGGCGACGAGACTGAGTTCTGTGCAGCCCAGTATGATGGCCTGGCTGCCTTTTGCCATCAGGTGTTCCGCCATTTTGTTGATCACGGTACTCTCTTTTTCTTTATTTTTCAATCCGCGAATCGCTTTCTGCAAGTCAAGCATTTCAAGTTCATTCGGTACTTCCGTTGCGACTCCGTGCTCGTGAAAAGCGTCCTGATACAAGCGGCTGGCGATGGTGCCTCGTGTGGCCAGCACGCCGGCTTTGGCAATAGCCGGCGCCGTGTTCAGCGTATCTTCCACCACGCAATCGATCAAATCGAGAAAAAGGATATCTTTCCTTTTGATCACATCTTTCAAGAAATAATGAGCCGTGTTGCAAGGTACACAAATAAAATCGGCGCCGGCGTTCACTAGCAAATCAATGCCTCGCTCCAGGGCTTTACTGGGATTCTCGCCATCCCCGATAATGGCTTGGGTACGGTCCGGGATTTCGGGATTGTTGAAAACGATCATGGGGATGTGCTCCTGATCGATTGTTGCCGGCGTCAATTCAACCACTTTTTGAATAAAGTAAACGGTGGCTGCCGGCCCCATGCCTCCCAAAATACCGATGGTTTTTTTGGACATAAAATCCTGTAATAAAATAATAGATGAGAATCAGAGCGAGTTGTGCGAAATTCTACTCAAGGTTTGAAAAGGCTGCCCCTCCTTATCAAGTGTCTGGACCTCGTCCTTTGCCGGCGGCGTCCTGGCCGAGAGCGAATCCCTGTTAAACTCGACGGGGTTTGTCCTGAGCTTTGTCGAAGGAACGCCTTCGCATAAGAGATTTATTATGGCAAATTTTCGAATTTTCGTTCAGACACTATATAGGCATTTCCTTCAAATTTTACAACACAAAAATTTTCTTTGTAATGCAGAACGACAAAATAAAAAAAATCAAACCAAAATCATCAGCAGCACATCCTTCTCCACGGAATCATTTTCAGCTATGCAGATTTTTTTAACCCGGCCATCCACGTGTGATCGAATCTCATTTTCCATTTTCATGGCTTCGATGATCAACAACCGATCGCCGCTTTTTATCTCCTGCCCCTCCTGCACGGTGATCTTGACAATCAAACCCGGCATAGGAGCTTTTATTTTTACCTCACCCTGGTGCTTTTCTTCACTTTTTATGAGGCTTTTCAGTCGACGAGCTTTTTCATCCTCAACAGCGATGGAATATTTTTTGCCATTCAGCGCGACCAGATAGGAATTTCCTTGAGGCTCAATGTACAATTGATAAGAATGGCCGTCCATTATCAATGAATAAATATGGCTGCCGTCGATGCGTTGAATTTCTACCGGAGTTGTTTTGCCATTCAACGAAACGGAAATTTGTTCATCGGAATCGTTGATTTCAATCTCGTGCTCCAGACCCGCCAGTTTTGCAAAATATTTCATCGTTTCCTGAGTTTGATTTTCTTTGAGTCCCTGATCGAGTGATTCGTGGCAAGCGAGTCATCCATAGAAAAAATCAAGAAGATAGGTGGATTGATTTATTGGCTTTGAAATTCCACTTGATAATTTCTCTTAAAAAACATCTTGGTAATTTCAGATAAGTTTAACTCTGCTAACTGCTCTTTGTTAAACCAATTAAGCTCCTCGCAATCCGAACCCGGCGTCAGCTCGCCCTGTAGTATTTCTGCTTCAAAATCCAAAATAATATAATGGTAATGAATTTTATCATCTTGATCCTTCACGATGTAATCGATGGCTTCAATCAACTTTCCTGGTCTGATTAAAACTCCGCACTCTTCTTTTACTTCGCGCACTAATGCTGATTTGACTTGTTCACCTATTTCAACAACTCCACCTGGCAGCGTCCAATATTTTGCCTGGGGCTCGTTTTTTCTTTGTACCAGTAAAATACGGCCATCTGAAATAATCACTGCCCCAACGGCCACAACCGGTTGATTTGGATATTTTCTTTTAATCAAAACTCGAGAAGGCCTCTACCTCAGTTCCAATCTTCCTGACCCCAGTCCTCGTCCTCCCAATCTTCATCATGAAATAAGTCTTCTTCGTCTTCGAAATCATCGAAATCGTCTTCATCATCAAAGTCATCATCGTCGTCATCGAAATCATCTTCCAGATCGTCCACTTCATCATCCCAATCTTCTTCTTCCCAATCTTCAATCCCATCATCATCATCGAACTCATTCACCAAGTGTTCCCCATTGTCATTGCTAAGTAGGATACGATTTATGATGCGATGATTTTTATCCATTGAGCCTTTCATCAACTCCTCCACTAAATTTAACCACATCTTTACACTTCATGTAATTAATGCAAATTATTTAGCTCTTTTCTAAGTTGATATACTTTCTGCATGGCTTCGTTTGCTTGCTTTTGCAGTTTCTCCCGATTATTTAAGGACGCCGCGACTTTCTCAAATTGAATTTGCTTCCCAACTTTGGTTTTTATTTGCACGAATTTGGGAAACTTAGCCCCCGGGGGTAACACATCGCGCGTGCCGGTAATGGCAATCGGGACAACAGGACAATTCGCGATTTGCGCCAATCGAATAAAACCGGTGTGAGCTCTGGGAGGATTTGCCGGATCGTATTTTCTGGTACCTTCGGGTGACATAAAAAGTATAAATCCTTTTTTGAGCATTTCCGCCGCGTGGTTGAAGGCTTGCTCGTCTGACTGGCCGCGTTTTACTGGAAACATGTGAACCGCTCGTAACCACCAGTTTAGTATGGGAACCTGAAACAGCGAATCCTTAACCATGGTGGTAACTTTTCCTCTCACTACCATTGCCAGCGCCGGAATGTCAAACAAGCTGCTGTGATTGATGATGGCGATATAAGGTCCTTTTTCGGGCAAATTATCGCGGCCGTAACATTTGCCACGAAAAAAAATCTGGACGATTATTCTAAACAAAAAACAGGAAATCCAGTATACCATTTCCGCCTCCCTCAGTGCCCCAAAAGTAATATTTTCACAACTCAAATGCAAGCATTTTTTATTTCACGAAAACTGGCAATCTCACAGTATTAATATACTGTTATTTCAGCACTTATGAGTAGAGCTTAAACGATTTAATGTAGGCTTCAACAGCAGGTGGAACAAAATATTTGATGGAACGACTTTGCATGATGAGAGAGCGAATTTGGGTAGAAGATATTTCAATTATGGGGGCTTGTTTCAGGTAGATGGCCTTTTTTTGAAACTCCGGCGGTCCCGATTCAAATGTGATTTTATGGCGCGGAAATACCACTACCTGACAGAGCTCGAACAACTCCTCTGGACTTTTCCATTTGGAAAGTTCAATAAAGTTGTCGGCGCCGATTATCAGGTACAAATCTTCCTTAGCAACATTGAGCTGTGATTTTATTTTTTTTACCGTATCAACGGTGTAGGTTGTTTGGCGCGCTTCTATCTCTATCAAAGAACATTCAAACTCCGACGATGCTTCAATCGAGAGCTGCACCATTTTCAGCCGCTGTTCGGCTGGCAAATAGACTTCTTTATGTGGGGGGATTCCGGAAGGAATAAAAATCAACTTATTGATGTCGAGCTCTTCCTTAATAAATTGTGCGATGATCAAATGCGCACAATGGATGGGATCAAATGTCCCACCAAATAAACCGATTTTCAAAACAGTACTATTTAATTGTTAAATTTATTTTTTGAGGACGCATCCCCGTCTGTTTCGTGCGCGCTTTTTAAAGCCACTTTCAACTCCTTAAAGCGCTCGATAGCTTTCATTCGATATTTGCTCCGGGTATATTTCTGAATAAACTCTTTGAAAACTTCGGCGGCTTCAGTTTTCCGATCCAGTTTATACAGCGATTCACCTTTCCAGAACAAAGCCGCTTGCGCAAACTTGGTATCATAATAACTTTCCAGAACGCTGTTGAAATAGACCAGGGCTGCATAATGATCGCTCAATTTCCGATACAATTCACCTGTTTTAAAGTCTTTCTCAGCCAATTTTGTACGGCACATTTTCAACATCTTTTCCGCCTCCGGCCTCAGCTCGCTATCCGGGAAATCTTCCAAAAACCGTTGAAAATTCTCTACCGCTTCCAATGTATATTTTTGATCCAGCGAGGGCTTCGGAGAGAGTTTAAAATCGCAAAAGGCAATTTTGAATTGCGCATCGTCAATCCACTGGCTGCGAGGATATTTTCTCAGCAATCGGTTATATTCATCCGCGGCTAAAATGTATTCCTTCATATTGAAATGACATTCACCGAGAAAATATTGCGCCTCATCGATGTATTTGGCACCGGGGTTATTTAAGGTTAATATTTTAAATTGAGTTTTCGCATCAAAATAATCTTTATTCTTAAACATGGTCTTGGCCAGTTCAAATCGTTCATCGGCCGAAATGTTTGTTTTGATTTTATAAGAATGGCAAGAAGTTAAGATGAATAAAAATATTAAACAGAGATAGAAAAGTTTTAACAGTGATTTTACTTTCATTCAATATCCTTGTAAGTTCTAAATTGGTTATCGACTTCGCAATGCATAAAATAAATATACTATCAATCCAGTAACACCTGTTATCAACAACGGCTTTATCAAGCTGTTTTCCCTTTCACTCCGAGTGAATTTTCCTTTTGTGAAAGGTAAATTCGGATTTTCAAGAGTCGGCACCGACTTTGCGCTTATCCAGTCGCTTATCGCTTTCTCCCGGTTACCGCTCCACATAATTTCGCCGGTTTCAGCACGCAACATGCGCACGAACAAAATTAATTTACCCGTTCGATAGAGGTCGTCTTCTTTGGTCAAACCCTGTTCATCTGACTCGGCATAGTTAATTTGAATGGAAAGGAGCATAAATTCAAAAATAATCTTTGCCGAATCAGGCAGATCTGCATCTTGCTGCAGAATGATCTTGTGTACATTGTTTTTTTGTAAAACGCCGGCTAATCGATCTTCAATAAACCAGTTGAGAGAATCGTTCGAATTTAAGCTGCGAATCGCAACAACATTTGTCGTATCCCCCAATTGGTTTTGTGCGACTTCTTCCAGCAGGCTGTCGGCCAGCCTGGCAAGAAGTTGATAATTATTTATTTCTGCCCCAAAAAAGACGGGCATGAGTGTAAAAACAGTTAGTAATTCAATGATTTTCAGCTTTTTAAAAAACCACATCAATCTTACTTTGAATGCATTTCAAAGTTCCCTGAAACATGTTTTCTCGCGCCAAACTTTGACTAAATTCATGAATCACTTGTTTTTTTGTTCCCACTTATATTTTGAAAACAACCGTGAACAAATGCCATCTTTTTTCAACCAGCGCTGACTTTTCATAAATAAAACTATAATTTAAACAATAATTTTTTATGATCGAGTTAGACTTGAATTCCATAAATTGACGTAAATTCAAAAGTCCGATGCCGCCACTGATGACGTGCTCACCGGTACTTTTTTTGTAATATCCCGCCCGCAGCGCCACTTGCGACATGATTTGCTGTTCGGCACCAAAATGGAATTCGCGCACCGCCGCCTCGTCATCCTCGCCTAAATTTCGCATATCAAACGCCAGCAGCGTACCGTCGAACAATCGATACGAAAGCCCTATATTCACCGATTCATCAACGATACGCTCAAGATCTTCCCGATAATGTTTAATGGAATCCGGCAAATTGACAAAAGAAACTCCCACTTTTAATTTATTTGCCGGTTTCAAAATAATGCCATAACTGATGCCAAGGTCGCTAATTCTCGCAAACGGATCGTTCTCCCGGCTGCCAACCACAATACTCACGGTTCCTCCCAAAGAGACTTTTTCAGCAAGCCGCAGCCTGCCGACGATGGAATGCGAATGGTTCTGACGGTAGCCTGTCGCTTCCACGAATCGCTCGGATGTAAAAGCGTCTGGCAATCTCAAATTTTGTTCACCCAACAGCAAGCCCACTTCAAACGATTTCACCCGCATAGACAACGCTTTAAGCAACAAACCGGTGGAAAGCAAAATATCATCGATTTTAGAACCGCTGCCCTTGAAAAGATCTTTGCGATCGATGACGCCTAAAAACGACGCCATTGGATTTACATAAAAGGTAAAACGCCGGCTATCTTCGTCTTTATCCAACATATAACCAGCGGGGTTAAAATTAATGGCAGGTAAGTCGTCCCCCACGGCCATAAAAGCCCCTCCCATGGCTAACGGCCTAGCATTTACGGTATTTAAAGTAAAATACTGATCTTCCTGAGCCAGCGCTGCTACCACCAAACCCATCAAAATAATGAAAGCAATGAAGATTTTGTGATTTATTTTAATCGGCATTCGTTTAACCATAAATCAGTCGGTTAATTAAAGGAATATTTATAAGTTGGTACCGATTCCGCTTCAATGCTGTCGTTAAATTTATCGATATCCGGTTTGTCTGTGTTTTTAAAATACCAGGGCAAGGCAAAAAGTCCAATGGTAACGGCCAGAAAGGTCAACACGCGAGTTTTATGCATCAATTCTGTCAGCATCCGGAAGATTAATACATTTAATAAAACCAGCCAGAATGAAATCAACAAAATATTTAAGAAAAAATCCGATCGCACAAAGGAAATTTGAGGCGAGTGCGTTAATCCTAAAAATAAGCCGTTCATACCGACCGCATTCAGACCTTTCAAATATTCAATTCCTACCCAGAGAAATGGCGCTGCCCAAAAAGCGCGTCGCTGCCAGCGCTGAAATAAAAACACCTGTATTAAAGCGAAAACAGAAAAATATAACGGATGAATTAAGGCTAATATCAACGAACCAATGATGGTTGCGGAGTGGAATTGGCCCAATGCCCCGATGCTGACAAATAAACCTGTCAAATAACTCCAGTACAACGCGTCCTTTAATTTTAAATTTTCTATCATGTAAAAGAAAGGCACCAGGCACCAGTACGCAAAAAATCCAATCCTGAGCGCAGAAAAGGCTAAGGTGAACAGCAAGCCCGTTGACAGAACAAAGATTAGATAGTTCTTTTTCATTTTAAGATAACTTCCCGGCCGCTGCGTGCGGATTCATAGATGGCATCCACAATCCGCATTCGATCCAGATTTTCTGCACCGCTGGAAGACAGTACGCTTTTCTCTCTAATGCACGTGATAAAGTGCTTCATTTCGTTTTCATAAGACTTTTTGTACAAATTAGCTCTGGACTCCGACCTCGAGGGTGAAACGTTCACTAAATTTCCGTGCAATTCTTTGTGGATCCTCAGGGGGTTTAAGAGCGCCCCGCCGCCGGTGCCAAAAAAGTTCGCATAAAATAAATCTTTGTCGGATAATAATGTCCAGCTCACTTCGACAGTCAGGGTGGCGCCATTTTGAAGTCCGATAAAAGCCACCGCTGCGTCTTCGACATTTAACTTCGCGGACTGATTAAAAGTTGCTGCTTTCACATTCTCAGCCCTGGGATTGCCCATCAGCCACAAGCCGACATCCAGCATTTGAATCCCCAAATCCATAATCACACCGCCGCCTGAAATCTCTTTTTGCGCAAACCAGTTACGCTGAATATATTTTTCTTTTTTTTGCAGCCAGCCGGCTTTGCAATAAAAGATTTCTCCCAATTCATTATTTTTTGTGAAACTCTTCAAAATAATGGCGTCCTGGCGAAAGCGTACATTCATGGCAACCATCAACATCTTTTCGTACTTTTGAGCAGCTTCCACCATTGTCTTCGATTCAGAGTAATTCAAGGCCATGGGTTTTTCAACGATCACGTGCCGGTCGCTGGACAGCGCCGCCATGACGTTTTGCATGTGACTTTGTGTGGGGGTGCACACATCGACTGCATGCATTTCCTCCAATTTTAAAAAATCATCTCCATCGTCGAACACGTTTGGGATGTTGTATTTTTCAGCCACCCATTTCGCCTTGTTCTTCTGGGTATCACAGACCGCCACCAGCTCTACCTCATCGAGTTTTTGCCAGATTGGGATGTGTGTTATTTGAGCTACCGCACCTGCTCCGATCAGGCCAAGTTTTATTTTGTCATCCATGTCAAATATATTATTGTGTACTTTTTGAATGCTGCCTGGAATCCAAATAATTCTGCAGTAAAAATAGCGCAGCCAACTGGTCAATTTTAGCCTTGTTTCGACCCGGAGATTCCCCCATTTCAATCATCGCCCGTTCGGATTGAACGCTGGTCAATCGTTCATCCCAGAGCTTCACAGGTAAGTTCACTTTCTCCTGAAGAATCCGCGAAAACTCGTGCGCTTTTTGGGCGGTGCGATTGGCGGCGCCGTTCAAAGAAATGGGGTTGCCAACGATTATCTGAGAAACCGAATTTTCGCTCACAATTTTTCCGATTTCTTCCAGAGCTTCCGAAAGCTGCCGGTAGTGGATGGTCGGCAGTCTTTGCGCAAGGATGCCCAGTGGGTCACTCATGGCCAAACCCATTCTTTTGGTTCCATAATCTATGGCCAGTATTCTGTTTACTTTCATGAACGGTTGAAATAAATTAAAAACCGCCAGGGAATTCCCTAACGGTTTTAGTAAAGTGCTCCATTTTAATTTTGAAAAAATTACTATGAAGAAATTTCATCGAGAGGAGTTTTTAACACATCTTTTAACAGTTTGCCAGCTTTAAAATGCGTTTTGCGCCTTGCTGGTACATAAATAATCTCACCGGTTTTCGGATTGCGAGCCTTGGGTTTCGGTTTAGTGGTTTTAACTTCAAAAACGCCAAAATCACGAATCTCGATGCGAACCTCGGGTTGCGCCTCAGCCATAAATTCTCGCAAGGATGTAAAAACTCCATCCACTATTTTTTCTGCTAAATAAATTTTTTCGCCAACCAATTTTGCCGTTCTTTTTGCGACATCTTTTTTTGTGATTGTTTTTTTCATTTATTCCACTCCTCTCTGTGTTTGAATTGAGGTTCATAATTTTATTTACGATTTTTAGATGAAAAAAAGGTACTAACTACACCACTATTTACCGCTGGTTATCTTTGATAAATTTTAACCTTCAATGGCTCCATTTAACCTTTCGACACTCATCACTCCTTTAACCTGTGTTAGTTTTTTGATTATTTTTGTTAGATGCTGCAAATTTCTGACTTCTAAAATGATACTGCTCTGAACCAAGGTATCCTGAGATTTCATTTCAATTTTGACGATGTTGGTATCGGTTTGTGAAATCGATTCTGACACATCGCGCAAAAAATTTCGCCGGTCTTCGCCGATCATCTTCAATCGAACCATGAAATGTTTGTCCTTTTCCACATCCCACTCAACCTCGATTGTGCGGTCCGGATTCTCGATCAAGTTGATGATATTTTTACAATCGTTGCGGTGAACCACAATCCCACGGCCTTTTGTGATGAAACCCAGAATATTGTCGCCCGGTACGGGCTGACAGCAGCGTCCGAACGTGATCATCAAATTGTCGATTCCCTGCACACGAACGCCTTTTGCTTTGCCCCGCGCCCGGCTGATAAATTTTTTGAATAACGAGGCATCTTTAATTTCAATATTCTTTTCCGGGGCAAAACGGCCAATTACCGAATGAATGGAGGTTTCTCCGCTGCCGATGGAGGCAAAAAGCTGACTGGCGTTTTGAAAATTAAAACTCTGAGCGATTTCATCTAAATCGATGTCTTCCTTTTTGATATTATAGCGTTTAAATTGCTTCACCAAAATTTCTTCGCCCAATTTCATACTCTGTTCAAAAAAAGACTCTTTCAGCCAGCGCTTAATTTTGCTGCGTGCTTTGGAAGTTTTGACGAATTTTATCCAGTCCTGGTTGGGCTTCTGGTTGGGCGAGGTAATGATTTCGACCGAGTCGCCGCTTTTCAATTTTGAGCTGATGGGAACAATTCTACCGTTTACTTTGGCGCCAATACAATGATATCCAATTTCTGTGTGCACCGCAAACGCAAAATCTACGGGAGTGGAGTCCTGCGGCAATTTGTACAAGTCCCCTTTAGGAGAAAAGACAAACACTTCGTCCTGAAACAATTCAATGCGCAAATTTTCCATAAATTCGGAAGGATCTTTTGTATCTTGCTGCCATTCCAGCACCTGTCGCAGCCAGGACAAATGCTTACCCAGCTCGTCTTCTTTGCTTTTTCCTTCCTTATAAAGCCAGTGTGCGGCAATGCCATCTTCGGCGGTGCGGTGCATCTCTTCGGTGCGAATTTGAATTTCCACCATTTTCCCGACCGGCCCGATCACCGTGGTGTGAAGAGATTGATAAAAATTGGATTTGGGCGTGGCAATATAATCTTTAAACCTTTCGTGCACGGGCGTGTAGAGATTGTGCACGATTCCGAGGACAAAATAGCATTCTTCAATTTTTTGAACAATGATGCGAATCGCCAGCAAATCGTAAATTTCCTCAAAAGGCAGCTGGCGTTTTTTCATTTTACCGTAGATGCTGAAAAAATGCTTTGGACGCCCGGTGATGGTGGCTTTGATGTTGGCCTCACGCAGCTCTTTTTTGATAGGAGAAGTGACCTTACGAATGTACTTCTCCCGCTCTTCCCTTTTGTCCGAGATCTTTTGCATGAGATCCCAGTAAACGTCCGGTTCTAAGGTTTTTAAAATTAAATCTTCCAGCTCCCATTTAATTTTTGCAATTCCCAGCCGATGAGCCAACGGCGCATAAACGTCGCGGGTTTCGATGGCGATACGCTTGCGCTTTTTTTCGGGCAGATATTCAATGGTTCGCATGTTGTGCAAACGGTCGGCGAATTTGATCAAAATCACGCGAATATCTTTGACCATGGAAATGATCATCTTGCGGAAATTTTCTGCTTGCCTTTCTTCTAGGCTTTCAAATCGCAGCTCGCTGATTTTGGTGACGCCGTCCACCAGTAAAGCCACATCGGCGCCAAACTTTTCCTCAACTTCTTCGATGCGAACACCGGTGTCTTCCACTACATCGTGCAGCAATCCGCCGGCGACGGTTTTGGCGTCCAATTTTAATTCCGTTAAAATTTTCGCCACTTCCAGGCAGTGTATAAAATACGGTTCGCCCGATTTGCGCAATTGATCTTTGTGCGCCTCCGAGCCAAAATCGAAAGCCAGGTGTAGCAGCGCCGCATCTGAATTCGGACTGTACTTTTTCAACTTTCGCAACAGCTCGTTGAAGGTATTTTTATAACCGTTGTTCATTTTTTAATATGGAGGCTCCGAAGTTGAGATCTCTTCAAAATCTTGGTGCTCTCGATCCAAATCCACAAAGCGTACATAATCTTTGTGAAAATGCAGTTTCTCGGTACCCGTCGGGCCGTTACGCTGTTTTGCAATGATGATTTCAGCAATGCCGAGGTCCTCTGTGGGTCCATACACCTCTGGGCGATAAATAAACATCACCACATCGGCGTCCTGCTCGATGGCGCCGGACTCGCGCAAATCCGACAGAATGGGTCTTCGGTCGCCGCCGCGCGATTCCACAGCACGCGACAACTGGGAAAGCGCTACCACTGGAATCTCCAGCTCTTTGGCCAGCGCCTTCAGCGATTGCGAAATCAGCGAAATTTCGATCTGCCGGCTTTCCGCCGTCTTGGGCCCTTTCGCGAGCTGCATGTAGTCGATGATGAGCATACCGACATCCTTTTCAGCTTTCAAACGCCGGGCCTTAGCCCGAATCTCCAGAACACTCAACGCGGCGGAATCGTCGATATAGATCGGGGCGTCGGCTAATTTACCCACGCTCATGCTCAACCGAGGCCAGTCCGATTCCGGCAATTTGCCGGTTCGAACTTTGTGCGCATCCACGCGCGCCTCGCTGCACAGCATGCGCATGGCCAACTGCGTGCTGGACATTTCAAGACTGAATATGCCCACCGGCACTTCGTAATCCACTGCGGCATTTCTCGCGATGTTCAAACAAAAAGCGGTTTTGCCCATGGACGGTCTGCCCGCAATGATGATCAGATCCGAATTTTGAAAACCTGAAGTCATGGCGTCCAGTCTTTTGAAACCAGTGGGAACACCGGTGACGCTGCCTTTACGTTTGTGGTAGCTATCGATGACGTCAAAGGTGTTGGACAAAATGGGATGAATTTGTTGAAATCCCTTGCGCAGTTTCTTTTCCGAAATGCTGAAAATCTTTCTCTCCGCGGAATCGATGATATCCACCACATCTTCTCTCGACTCATAAGCCTCGGCGATGATTTCCGTACTCACTTCGATGAGCTTTCTCATCAGCGATTTTTCCAGCACGATTTTCGCGTAATATTCCACACTGGCAGCGGATGGTACGCGATTGGCCAATTCCGTGATGTAGTAGGCGCCGCCTACTTCTTCGAGCTGCCCCATTTTTTCCAATTCGTCGGTGATGGTTAAGTAATCGACCTCGGTGCTGCGTTCATAAAGATTCACAGCCGCGGTAAATATTTTCTGATGAGCAGATTTATAAAAGGCCGAGTCATCCAGTATTTCGATGCTTTTGTTGACGGCGTCCTTGGCGATAAGCATGGAACCCAGTACCGCCATTTCCGCATCGACGGCCTGCGGCGGCATGCGATCAACTTGAATTTCTTTTTCGGCTTTTTTCTTCACAGCTGTTTAAGATTTTTTATAATTTATCGCGGGCTTATCGCCCACTTCCTGATCATAAAATTTACGCAATTCTTTTACATCATCCCAGGTACTGCGCTTCCAGGAGGGATTTCTCAATAACGCAGCTGGATGGTACGTCACCATGACGGGAATTTTTTCAAAATAGTGCAATTTCCCTCTCAGGCTTCCCAACGATTCTGCGCTATTCAATAAATTTTGGGCAGCGACGCGTCCCAGCGCCAGGATCACCCTGGGTTGAATCATGGCAATTTGCTGTTTCAAATACGGCATACACTGCGAAATTTCTTCCGGCTCGGGATCGCGATTTCCCGGCGGCCGACATTTGATAATATTGGCGATGTACACTTCTTCCCTTTGAAATCCGATGGCCTTCAAAATTCGATTCAGCAGCTCGCCCGCAGCGCCGACGAATGGCTCGCCAAGTCGATCCTCCTCCTGCCCTGGCGCTTCGCCAATACACAGGAGGTTGGCGTGAGGGTTGCCCGTTCCAAAAACAAAATGTGTGCGGCTTTTGGCCAGACCGCATTTCTGGCAGTTTTGAATGGCTTCACCGAAGCTGGCCAGAGTCGCGAAAGATTCCGTTCCGGCGTCTTCCCGTTCAGGCAGATCGAGATAAAACTCGCGGCCATATAATTCGGCCTGCTGTCTAAAAAATGTCTCGGTACGGCTTATTAATTCATCAAGTTGCTGCATTGGTTTTGTTCACAATCACGCGATGGCGGCACTGCGATATTTTTTATCATACAAATGACAGACTTTGTCCATTATTATTTCTGCTACCTCCGATTTCGGCATTTTCGGCTTTTTCTCCACCGTACCCTCGCGATCGATGGTGGTGACGATGTTGGTGTCGCTGGCGAAGGCCGCTCCCGGTTCTAAAGGATTGTTTAGAACGATTAAATCGAGGTTTTTCGCGTGCAGTTTTTTGGTAGCGTTAGCCACACTGTTTTCTGTTTCCAGGGCAAAACCCACATGAATGCGATTTAATTTTTGCTTCCCCAGGTCGGCTAAAACATCCGGCGTTTTTTGAAAATGAAGCTGAAATTTCGAGTCGGACTTTTTTATTTTGTGGTTCGAAATCGTCGCCGGTTTGTAATCGGAAACAGCCGCAGCCATGATGAGAATATCCGTGTTTTGATATTCTTCTTCCACAGCTTGTTTCATTTCATCTACCGTGGTGACTTGCCGATATTTTATTCCGTACGGTTTGGGCAATTGAGTGGCGCCGGCAACCAGAACCACCTCGGCGCCTTTTAATTTTGCGGCTTCAGCCAAGGCAAATCCCATTTTTCCGGAAGAGTGGTTGCTGATAAATCGAACGGGATCGATGGCTTCCCGAGTTGCGCCAGCGGTTACCAGCACCTTTTTCCCGTCTAATTCTTTCGAAGCGAATAGAATATATTTCAATTTTTGAAGGATGTGCGAGGTTTCAGCCAACCGCCCGGCCCCCTCCCCTTCAGCCTGCGTGGCCATTTCTCCCCACTCGGGGTCCACGAATTCATAGCCATGTTTCAGGAGCTTTTCGACATTTTCTTGCACCAAGGCATTTTCCCACATCGCGGTGTTCATGGCCGGACAGAAGATGACGGGCGATTTGGTCGCCATGATGGTAGTGGAAACCATTTCATCAGCCACCCCGTTCGCCACTTTGCTCAGAATATTGGCCGTAGCCGGGCACACCAGAAAGGCATCGCACCAGCGCGCCAGGTCGATGTGCACCACGCCCACTTTTTCCGTTTCTTCAAACAAAGCGTTCATCACGGGATTCTCGGAAAGTGTAGCAAAGGTTAATGCTGACACAAATTTTTGTGCAGACGCCGTCATGGCAACCCGCACCTCGTGGCCCGCTCTTTTCAGCTCCCGGACGACTGCACAAGCTTTATATGCGGCAATGCTGCCCGTGATGCCCAGGGCGATCTTTTTTGCTTTCAGATTCACTGTAAAATCCTATCCAGCTTTTTCTTTCTCTTCCGTTTCATCTTCACGATACTTAAATTCCAGCTGACCGGATAAAAATTCTTCCATGGCCAAACTGGTCGGTTTAGGTAATTTGATATAATCTTCATTTTCACCACTCACTTCAAACTCGTCGTCGTCGTACTCATCATAGTTGTCATATTCTTGATCTTTGTACAGCAACTGTTTTTGCTGATCATTGATTTGACGAGCTCTTTTGGCGAGCACAATAATGGCCTCATAAATGTTGTCAGTATACTTTTCAAATTCGCTTAAGGGTAAAGTGGTGATCATGTATTTACCTCCAGTTAAACCTTGTTATTATGACTTTCAATTATTTTGATTATTTGATTTACGGTAGTATTTAAATCTTCATTAACAATACAATGGTCGTAATATTTTGACTTCTCCATTTCTTTGGGGAATCTTTCAAGTCTTTTGTTAATTTGATCTTGATTCTCTGTTTTTCTGTTTTGTAATCGCTGCACCAGGCTTTGATAAGAAGGCGGCTTAATAAAAATTAATAGCGAAGAATCGCGGTATTTTCGCTTTACTGCGAGTCCACCATCGACGTCCAGATCTAAAAGCACGATTTTGCCTTCGTTCAGCCATTTTTCAAGTTGCGCCTTTGGAGTCGCGTAATAATTGTCGTGCACTTCGGCCCATTCCACAAATTCGCCACTCTGTCGTTTTTGGTTGAATTCCTCCAGGGTGATAAATAAATAATCATGTCCATTTCGTTCATTCGTTCTTTGTGTGCGCGTGGTGGCGGAAATAGAATATTGGTAATTGCCGTTGCCCGATTCCAGTACCTTCCGAATAACCGTTGTTTTCCCGCCGCCGGATGGCGCAGAAATGACAACTAGAAGGCCCTTCTTTACCATAATGATCTTTTACTCGATATTTTGTATTTGCTCCCGAAGTTTTTCAACTTCTTCTTTAATATCCACTACCCAGTGGGCAATTTGAGCATCATTGCATTTGGCGCCGATGGTGTTGGCTTCACGATGCATTTCCTGTAATAAAAAATTCAACTTTCTTCCTTCGGAAGTGCCATTTTCTAACAATTCTAAAAACAGCGTGTTGTGACTTTTAAATCGAATGCACTCCTCGGTCACATCCAATTTATCCACCAACAATGCGATTTCCATTTCCAGGCGGCCTTCATCGATAAGTTCCGATTGCGCGAGAACCGCAATGCGTTCTTTTAATTTATTTAGATCTTCCTGGGATTTAATTTTGGTAGTTTTTTCAATATTTTGAATGAAGACATCGATGGCCTTGATACGTTTTTTTAAATCCTTCTTAATTTCCTGCCCTTCACGGTTGCGCATCTCCTTCAAATCATTCAAAGCCAATTCCAAGGTTTTTTTCAGAGGTTCCCACAAATTCTCCGTGATAGCTTCTGAATTCTCAAAGGTGATGATATCAGGAAAGGTCAACAACTGCTCTAACTCGAGTGCCCCTTTCAGATTGAATTCTTGTTTCAGCTCCTGCAGAAGCTTAATGTAAGTAGCCGCCAGCGGTTTATCGATCATCAACCCGCTGTTCTGTTCATTCGCACCCTTAATGGTAATGGTCGCACTAATTCGCCCCCGCACCACGTGTGATTTGATCAGCTCTTTAATATCCTGCTCAAATGCCTGCACATTTTTCGGAGCTCGTATTTCTAGATCCAGAAATCTGTGATTCAAAGAACGAATTTCGATCAGGATATCGATTCCGTTTTCTGAATACTCTCCCCGCCCGAAACCGGTCATACTCGCTATCATAACTGCCGACTCATCCTGTCTGGATTGTTGCAAAAGTTGTAAATTCAATCATAAAAAACTCAGAAAATTGCGTCACTAAATCTACATTAAGTTACAATAATCAATTGACTTACATTATACAACAATTTTTTAAATTTGTCAAATGAAATTTCAACTTTTTTAGGGCTAACACAGCCCTGCAAAATAAAAAAGGCTTTCTCTATTTTATAAAATACAGAAAAGCCAGATAAGTTTGTTTTTGAAAAAGCGTTATTTTTTGCGGAGAAATTTGGGCTCTTCCAGAGTGAGACGAGCCGAAATTCGGTGGGTGTCGCCTAAATCGTTGTGCTGTAAAAAGGCATAATCGATGTTTAATTTCGGGAAATGAAGTCCGGCGCCAGCCGTAAATTGACCCACTTCCGATGAACCGAGCCGAATTGCAAAAACGTCATGATACTGATACTCCCATCCAAAGTTGACATCAATGCTGGATGGCCCGATACCGGCCTGGGCCGACTCTCCTCGGTCTTCGAAGCGAATGATAAAGTCCAAAGCCGGCTGAATTTGCCCACCCGCAAAGGAAAGCGCGATGGGATAGGTTACGCCCGTTTTTAAGGAAGGGGTGATGAGCTCCCGCCGGCCGGTATCCCAGGCCAGCAGCGTGGAGGTGACATCCTGTAAATTGATGCCCACGATCAATTTTGACAGCGGGTTAAATAGGAATCCGATGTCAAAGCCGATGCCCCATGCAGAGTTTTTATCGATGGAGCGGTTGATCAGTTTTATATTGCCGCCATAGGCAAACGATTCAGAGACACGTTTGGAGTACGTAATCAGAAAGGCGTAATCAGTCGCGCCAAATTTTCGAAGTTCCTGGACTTTGTTGATCACTTTTTGTCCATTATCGTCAATAACTTCTGCACCCAGTGGCATGGAAGGATCGATCAACTTCGTCTCTTTGATGTTATCCACTCCCACGCGAATGATGCTCAAACCCAGGCTGCTCTTGCGGCCCATGGGCAAACCAAAGCTGCCGAATTCATAATTCACCACATTATCGAAACGGCTGGAGTGCATCAACATGATTTCCGGGTAATCCAAAAATGCCAGACCCGCCGGGTTCCAGTAACCCGAAGTCACGTCTCTGGCCACGGCCACATAGGCGCCACCCATGCCTAGAGAACGACCGCCCACGCCCAGATTCAAAAACTCGCCAGCGTACTTAGCAGACGTCAGACCGCCCGCCACCAGGGGGTTCGTCACCGCCACGGTGCCAATGATAACAAACAATTTTTTGATGAAACACATCTGTTAATCCTTTAAAACATCTCTAAATAGTGTCCATCCGTAAAGAACCTTTTTTTGTCATTCCCGCAATCTTTAAGCGGGAATCCATTGGTCCGTTAGGCATGAGATTCCCGATAACGGCACTCGGGAATGACAATTACGGATGGACACTAAATAGAATAGGTTGATGAAAAGTCGATTTGCATAAAAAATGATCAGTTGAAAGAGGTATCGTCAATGCAAAACATCTGCAAATTTAAATTAGTGGACACGGCGATTTAGCGTGGGCAAATTAAACAACTCTGAGGAAAGAAGCAAGAAAAATTTACTCGCGACCGTTGATGATTTTTTTCAATTCATAAAGTTTATTGAGCGCTTCCAACGGGGTCATCGAATCGATCTCGAGTTTCTGGATAGCCGTACTGAGCTCGGATTCCTGTTTTTCAAAAATATCCAATTGCGCTTTGGGCGGGTTCACCGCGCCGTTTTTGCTCAAAGCCAACTTCGGTAAATTGTTGGCGGTGAGCTCGTTGGCTTCGAGGTTGGAGAGAATCTCTTTTGCGCGATTGATGACGCTTTTCGGCAGACCGGCCAATTTCGCCACCTGAATGCCGTAGCTGTGATCGCAGCCGCCTGCGACAATTTTACGCAAAAAAATCACGTTGTCGCCCCATTCCTTCACCGCGACGTTGTAATTTTTCACCCGCGGCAGTATGAGTGCCAACTCCGTCAGCTCATGATAGTGGGTGGCAAAAATGCTTTTGGCCGCCACCCTGGCCGCATTGTGGATGTATTCCGCCACGGCCCAGGCGATGGAAAGGCCGTCGAAGGTACTGGTTCCCCTCCCGATTTCATCCAATAAAATCAAACTCTTAGGCGATGCGTTGTTCAGTATGTTGGCGGTTTCGTTCATTTCCACCAAAAAAGTGCTCTCGCCGCCGGCAAGATTGTCTGAAGCGCCCACCCGCGTAAAAATTTTGTCCACCACGCCGATGTTGGCTTTTTTAGCCGGCACAAAGCAACCCATCTGCGCCAGCAAAACGATGAGACCGATTTGCCGCAAATAAGTGGATTTGCCAGCCATATTGGGCCCAGTAAGGATGATCAGTTGGTTTTTGTTACAATCGAGGTGCGCATCATTGGGAATGAAAGACTCGCCGTACGGCAGCAATTTCTCCACCACCGGATGGCGGCCATCCACAATTTTGATGGCGGTTTGATCGGTAATTTGCGGTCGGGTGTAATTGTTTTCCTTTGCCAACAGTGCAAACCCGACATAGCAATCCAGGTTGCTGATTTCCTGCGCGTTTTTTTGAATCACCTGAGCAAATTTTGCGGTTTCCTTGCGTACTTCATCGAACAGCTCGTATTCCAACGTGACGATTTTGTCTTCCGCTTCCAGAACTTTTTCTTCGTACGCTTTTAATTCGGGCGTTATGAACCGCTCGGCGTTCACCAGCGTTTGTTTGCGGATATAATTTTCCGGTACTTTCGAGAGATTGGGTTTGGTGACTTCGATGTAATAGCCAAAAACTTTGTTGTAGCCGACTTTCAAAGAAGGAATACCGGTTTGCTCGCGCTCCTGTTTTTGTAAACGTGCGATCCAGTCCTTACCAGAGAAAGCGATCTCACGCAAATTGTCTAACTCCGCATGGTAACCCTTTTTTATGATACCGCCTTCGGTCACTGCCAGCGGTGGCTCATCCACGATAGCGCTTTCGATGGTCGAGATTAAAGCGTGCAAATCGTCGGTGTTTTCCACGAATTGCCGCAGAAGCCGGGATTCCATTTTCTGCAGGTTCTTTTTTAATTCCGGCAGGATGCACAGCGAATTCTTCAACTGAATCAAATCGCGGGCCGTGGCGCGGTTGGTGGTGATTTTAGCGAGATAGCGTTCCAGATCCCCGATTTTGCCGAGCGCCTCTCGCAGCTCCTGCACGGTCGCTGGCGCTTTACACAACTCTTCCACGGCATCCAACCGCGCGTTGATTTTTTCAGGCTGGTAGAGCGGCTTGAGCATCCATTGCACCAACTTTCTGCCGCCCATGGGAGTTTTGGTGTGGTCGATCACCGAAATCAACGTACCCTGTTTCGTGTCGCTGCGCAGAGACGTGAGCAGCTCTAAATTTCTGCGGGTGTCACGATCCAGACTGACGAAATCCGTTTCAGTGTGCCGGCGCAATTGGCTGATGTGGCTTAATTGATTTTTTTGAACTTCCTTCAAATAATGCAAGGCAGCGCCAGCCGCAGAGATGCCCGCGTCCAAATCGTCGCAGCCAAACCCTTTTAGAGACAACGTGCTAAAATGATTCACCAGCGTTTCGTAGGCAAAGTCGCGCGTGAAAATCCAGTCTTCGCGAGTGGTCAGAAAATATTCTGTGCTTTTGGTTAGCTTGCTCTGAATGAAAGCGCTTTGTTCTTCCGAAAGCAGCAGCTCGGCGGCATCCGCCTTGTTAAGCTCTTCCTCCAACTGCGCCACCGGCACCTCTTCCACTGTGAACTCGCCAGTGGAAATATCCACAAACGCCATGCCGCAGGTCTCGTCTTTCACAAACAGCGAGGCTAAAAAGTTGTTTCTTTTGCTCTCCAACAGGTCGTCGGTCATCACGGTGCCGGGGGTGACGACTTCCGTGACATCTCGTTTGACCACGGTTTTGGCTAATTTCGGATCCTCCATTTGCTCACAAATCGCCACCCGGTGGCCGGCTTTGATCATTTTCGCCAGGTAGGTGTCCAAGCTGTGGTGCGGGAAGCCGGCCAGTGGCACGTTTGCCGATTTACCGTGTGCCCGGGAAGTGAGGGTGAGCCCCAGCACTTCCGAAGCGATTTTAGCGTCTTCAAAAAACATCTCATAAAAGTCCCCCATTCTGAAAAACAGCACGGCATCCTGGTGCCGGGCTTTGATGGCCAGATACTGTTCCATCATCGGGGTACTTTTAATTTTTTGGGTCATCAGATTTGCAATGCTGTTTAAATTTGTTAGAATAATATTTCAAAAATATAGACAATTGTTAAAGAGTTGTCAAGCGAATTTTGAGGGCGCGGTAAAGCGATTCCGGCCGAGAATTGTTTTCCCTGTCCAGAACAACCCGCTCAAATAATGGTTGAGTTATTTTTGAATGGCTGGTTATCTATCCCGCACATCTTCGCCCCAGTTGAGCTTGGTGCGCAGAACATCGTAAAAACTTCGGCCGGGAAGCGAAACCAATTTCACATGAAAATCGGCTTTTTTGATCATCGCCCCCTGACCCGCTTTGAGAGCCTGGCCAATTTGACCATCGGCGCTGAGCATGACTTTCTGGGGTGCGAATTCCACAGTCGCTTCCACGGTCTTATCGCCGGGGATGACCACCGGCCGGGCACCAAGCGAGTGTGGACTGATGGGATTGATGATGATGGCTTCCATAGAAGGCAGCAAAATCGGGCCGCCCGCGGCCAGAGAATAGGCCGTGGAGCCCGTTGGACTCGAAACGATCAAGCCGTCGCCGATGTACGTATTTAAGTATTCCCCATCGATGAGCGTTTTGATCCGAACCACTCTCGACACCGCGCCTTTGTCAAACACCACGTCGTTCAGAGCATAAAATTTTGTGATTTGGGAAGGGTTTTTAATTTGCACTTCCAGAACCATTCGCTGGACAAGTTCGAATTGGCCCTGCAGAATATTTTCCAGACTGCTAAACAATTCTTCCGGCGCCAGCTCTGCCAGAAAACCCAGCCCACCCATTTTCACGCCCAAAATCGGCACCTCGTTTTTACCGATGAGGCGAGCAGTTGAAAGAATGGTGCCGTCACCACCGAACGAAATGATCATCTGGCAGGTTTGCGCCAACACACTCACGGGGGCCGGATTAGCGTCCGCGCCAGGCAGATCAAGATGCTCAGCCAGACGTTCTTCCACGTAAAATGGCACGGCTTTTTTTTGAAGCCACCCTACCAATTTCGGCACGAATTTTTCGACTGTCTGCTTCTCTAAATTTGCGATCAAACCCAGCGTCATCATTTTTTTAATCCCAATTAAATTTCAGTCGATTGTAATTCAAACTCGCCGTCCTTTTTTACCAACATTTTTATTTTCTTCTCGGTTTCATTGAGTTTTGCGGTGCAGAAATGCGTCAACTCCACCCCTTCTTCGTAAAGTTTCAAAGAATCGTCCAGGGACAATTCCCCGCTTTCCAGTTTGGATACAATCTCATCCAACCGCTTCATCGCGCCTTCAAAAGTCTTTTTTGCCATTTGTTTAATCCAAAGTTATGGTTTACCAATTCATTTGAAATAAATCCCTCTATCAGGTCTTGCCAGGAAATAGATTTTACTTAGTGTCCATCCGTAAAGAGCCCTTTTTTGTCATTCCCGCAATCTTTAAGCGGGAATCTATTGGTCCGTAATGACGATTACGGATGGACACTGCTTAACCTGCGTTATTCAAAAACTTTCTTCACAAAGAATAAATAACCTACAACAAACATGAATTTGAAATTGAGTTTGCTGAGGGAATCTATTCAATTTTCTTTTACTCAATATTTACAATACTTTGTGTCTTCGGGACTTCGTGGCTATGTATTATTCAGCTTTAAAACTAAATTTAAAAAATCAACTTTTTTTTTGTGAGTTCAGTGGCCTTCGGTGTTCAAAACAAAAATAAACACTGAATGCACCGAATGACAACGAAATCGTATGGAATTTTATTAAATTCTACATTCGCAAGTAATAAAACTGTTCATCAGGTGTTTCCGCAGAATAGTCAATTCAGGCTTAGAGTTCATCCGATTAATGCGTACTTTTGCTGCGCTGTGAAAGTTTGCTCAGAAGATTTGGAATGGTCGCTTGATTCTTTCTCCTTCTTTTGTGTCGGCGAACAGCCTGCGAAGTGAGGAACAAAATCAAGACGGTAGTTTCTCCGCGAATCCCGAATACTTTCGGGAGTCGCCTTTATTTTGTCTGCAACAGAGCATATCTTGTCACAACACAAGAGACAGAAAGTACGCATTATCCGGATAAACCTAAATTATCAAATTTCAAGAAATAACTTCATCCACGGTTCCCAACACGCTGCCTTGATAGAATGTTATTCGAACCCGATCATCCACTTGCAAATCACTGGCGGCTTTCACAATTCGTGCATCTGTCTCTCGCACGCAGATGCTGTATCCGCGCTTCAACACGTTGTTGTGCTCCAGCAGCGTCAGCCGTTTGTGAACACCTTGCAGTTTCTCACTGCAAATGGCGATTTTGTGTGACATCAAATTATTCAGAATGCGCCGGCTTTCATCCAGCTGCTGGTGGTATTGCTGCACCAGATCCAGCGGCTGACGAAACGCATAGCTAGTTTGAATATTCAGCAATTTCTCACGATACTTGTCGATGTTATCGTACAACGCGTTGGACATGTTTTGCCAGCATCTCGTCAGATACACGTTCAATTCTTCTTTGCTGCGCACCGCGAGCTCAGCCGCCGCCGATGGTGTGGGTGCGCGCAAATCGGCCACAAAATCGCAGATGGTAAAATCCACTTCGTGCCCCACGGCCGAAATGACCGGCACTTTCGAATTAAACACCGCCCGCGCTACCACCTCTTCGTTGAAGGCCCACAAATCTTCCAGCGACCCGCCGCCCCTGCCGACGATGAGCAGGTCTATCTCGCCATAGTCGTTGAGTTCCGCGATCGCCTGAGCAATTTCTGCGGCCGCCCCTTCACCCTGCACGCGCGACGGCCTGAGCACGATGTCCAGGCCGGGAAATCGCCGGCGTAAAACGGAAATCAGATCCTGGATGGCGGCCCCGGTCGGAGAAGTGACGATGCCGATGCGTTGCGGGAATTCGGGAATGGCTTTTTTATATTCCTGCTCAAACAGCCCTTCTTCCCGCAGTTTTTGTTTCAATTGCTCAAAAGCCAACTGCAGCTCCCCGATGCCGGCGGGCTGTATTTGCAACACGTCCAACTGGTAGGAGCCGCGTTTTTCATACACGGAAACCCGCGCCTGAATAACCACTTTCATTCCGTCCTGCGGTGTAAAAAACAACCTCTGGCTGCGATTGCGCCATAAGACGCAGCTGATCTGAGCGTGTTCATCTTTCAGTGAAAAATAAATATGCCCACTGGAATGATGTGTGTAGTTGGAGATTTCGCCCTGCACCCAAATTTCTGGAAAAGTGGATTCCAGCAGGTATTTTATCTGGCGGGTGATCTCAGAAACGGAAAAGGGTTTTTCTTCTTGGAACAAGTCTTCAAAGCTAAGCTGTGACATGCAATTTACGATAGGATTTGGGTTATTTTAGGAGCTGAAATTAGACATGTAGGCAGCAGGTAAATGAAAGAACAATTTCACTTTATTTTCTTTAATAAATAATTTCAGAAGCACAAATTTCGTGAGTAAAAATTAATAAGGGTTTCTTAAAAACACCCTGTTTAAAGAAACCCTATGAATTGAAAAACATCTCGACCACCTGTTAACGAACTTTCTTTTTGTGACGATTTTTTCTCAGTCGTTTTTTCCGTTTGTGGGTTGCTATCTTATGTCGTTTTCTCTTTTTACCGCTGGGCAAATGCTATCACCTCCATTCTATAATTCCATTTTTTGATTTTGATTTACTAATTTTTTAAGGTCGATGGAAGCTTTGAACACCGGCGCCCGCCGCTCCGGAACGTGCATCATTTTGCCGGTTTTAGGGTTACGCGATATACGCTCATTGCGATGCACCGTTCGAAAACTGCCAAAACCTCGCAAAGTGACGGAGTCGCCTGATTGCAGCGCATAGCCAATGGTCGCTAAAACGCCGTCGACAACCGCAGCCGTTTCTAATTTTGTCAATCCAGTTCCCTCCGCTACAATATCGATGATATCTCCTTTAGTCACAACGAAACCCTCCCTGAGTAGGTTTACAAACTAATTTGTAATACTAACGACATCCACAAGCCTCGCCACAACAACCTCCCGCCATTTCCGACGAAGCGGCTTCAGCAAAGGAGCGGTTTTCTGCCCGTCCCACGCCAAACCTTGAAAACAATTTGTTCACGTTGGCGCCTGTGCAGCTGGGACACTCTATCCCTTCGGAGTCATTCGACCATTGCAATTTTTCGAAATGGCTCCCACAGTCAGAACAGGTATATTCAAATATCGGCATCTTTTGTATTCAAGCTCACATTTTGTGGTTTGCGTCAATGTGCGGAATTTAAAAAATATTAAAGTTAAAGTCAACATTTATAAGGAAATTATCGCGAAAAGCTACACACCTGCCAAACCGTAACTTTAAACACTTTTAAATAGATTACTCCTACGGAGTTTAATCGAGCCATTCAGTGTGGTTCCATAAATATTCCACTCCCGACGGAGTTCAAACACTTCAATCCTGTGATTCAGTTAACGCAAAATGACATCGTACTTTAATTTCATTTTTGACACAAGCACGAATGGTGTTTTCGCCTGCATTCTCCCAAATCGATTCAACCGCGCAATCCTTTATTTTCAATCCTCAATCTTCCATTCATAGCCGTTCTAAATTCACTCCCGGATCACCGCAAACTTGGCCAATGTCATGCGTTGGTCCTGTTTAAGCTGGAAAATATAGATTCCCGAAGCCACTGGTTGATTGTCCGAATCGGCACCATCCCAGGAAAAACTCGACAAACTCAGCAAGCCGGTCCCGTCATCCAGGGAGACGGTTTTTACGATTTTCCCGCTGGCGTTGATGATACGCACCTCGATATCTTCGGTGTTCAGTTGATTGAAACGAAAGTTGATGCGTTCCTGATCCGCGGAACCGATCCGAAACGGATTGGGATAAATGGCGGTGATCTTTTGTTCGGTCTCCGGTTCAAATGCCTTTTTTGTCAGCGTAAAACGAAAAGTCGAGTAAATAAAATTCATCATGGGTAAGTCTTCCTGTTTCAAAATCCGCGTGTTGACAGGAATTATCACGATTTCTGAAAATCGTGGAATAAAACCCAGATTTTTTCGATCCACCAGATTGAAACTGTGCAGGGTGTAGTCGCCGTTGGGTGTTTTGATGATGGCGCGGGCGCTCCAGTTTTCCGGTTCATTGGAATCACCGCGGATGGAATAATCTCCCGATGTAAAATTCGTAAATTTGTAATAATTGTGCGTTAACGACAAACTCGAGTCCACCACCGTAGTATCGGCTGATAGGCTGAAATCGCCATCCAGCTTCACCTCCGGATATTCGGCGCTCTCTTCGTAAAAGTTTACTGGATCGGCGCGGCGACCGGTAAAATAGTTCCACACCGCAAAATCCCCAAATTCCGTACGGAAGTTGCTGCCGTTCTCAAACAACGATTGGTTGATGGCTTCAATAGCCGACACATTGGATTGCATGATTTCCCAGGTGCGTCGGATGAGATCGACTTTATCGAACTTCTTCACTAAAAAGAAATTCCACAGGGCCTCGCCAAAATTCGACCGGACAAAACTGTTGAAAGGAACATCCCGGCGTCGAAAAAAACTATTGTTACCCAGAAAGTACTGATAATAATCGTTGATGTCATCGTACACCACGTCTTCCATCCAGATGGAGGAAAACTCATAATAAAAGGCTTCGTCCATGTACAACAGGTCGCGGTAACCAAATTGTACCAGATGATAAAACTCGTGCGCCGCGGTTACTTGCGCGCCCTCCACGCCACCGGAAAAATAGCGCTCGGGATCGTAATTGTTATCCACCACAAAATAACCGCGGAGATCGTTCTGCGGGGTACCGGGTACGCTATCTTCCAGACGGGTTTCTCCGTAAATCTGCTGCGGTTTGAGATTGATGATGTACACATCGTATTCAGCGCCGTCGCGTCCGGCGTCGTCCGGAGGCGTTTGGTAACCGAGGTCATCGATTTCTACCTGGTAGCTGTTCTCAAAGGCACTGGCCATCTCCTCAACGAAATCGGGAATCTGGTTGCTGTTCAAATCGGTAGGCGAGACAGCATCGAAGCCATCGGTGGTGTAATGAATTTTAAATCGCCCATCGGAGCTGATCATAAAATTTGGCAAATGGTCTGGCCGTGCCAGCGCTTCGTTTAATATGGTTTGCTGCTTGGGTGTAAAGCGGTGAAAATTCAAACGCACTTCCGCCAGAAGCATGGTAGCACACTTGCCGGTTTCGAACGGTGGGATTTTAGATCGAAATTCCACCGGCACTTTGTCTTCTGGAACCACAGCCAGCGCCTGCAGAAACAATCGATCTCTTTTCTGTTCCGAAAACTCTACAGTCGTCTGGGCTGGCGCTCGCACATTCTGAGCGCTAAGTTTGTTTGTTGAAAAGAAGCTGAAACAAATCAAAAAGCACAAAAACATATTTTTGAATAAGTCGAATTGTCTCATCATGAGGTCATTTTTTCTTAAAAATTAGAGTGAGCGGCACGCCCCAGAAACCGTATTTCTGTCTGAGCTGATTTTCCAGGTATGCACGATAATTGGGTTTAATTGACTTTGGCGCATTTGAAAAAAATGCAAACACCGGTGGGTTGGATTTTACTTGCGTGCAATATTTGATATTCACTTCTTTTTGATCCATGGATGGCGGCGCATATTTGCGCATCACCTCCGACAGAAAGTCGTTGAGCTCGGAAGTCTTTACCGTCTTTCGACGCTCGGCATCCACCGCTTTTACCGTTTGCAATATTTTGTAAATACGTTTTTTGGTTTTCGCTGAAATAAAAATGATCGGTAAATAATTCAGGCTTTTCAGAGAATCCTGGATTCGGACTTCGTACTCCTTTGCGGTGTTGGTGTCTTTTTCAATTAAGTCCCATTTGTTCACCGCCATGATCACACCCTTGTTGAGCCGCACGGCTTCGTTGAGGATTTTCAAATCCTGCACTTCCACACCGGCGGTGGCGTCGATCAGAATGATGGCGATGTCACAGCGGCGGATACTTTCAAAACTGCGCAAGTTGCTGTAAAACTCGATAGCGTCTTTGACCCGAGATTTCTTTCGCAGTCCCGCAGTGTCGATGAGCAGCAAATCCTGTCCGTAATATTTATACCGGGTGTCGATGGCATCGCGGGTTGTGCCGGGAATTTCGGTAACAATGTGCCGATCTTCTCCGATCAAAGCATTGATGAAAGAGGATTTCCCGACATTTGGCCGGCCCACCACTGCCAGCGAAATCGTAGCATTGCCGGCGGATTCATCAGAAGCTTTTTGGGGCGGTAGAAACGAAATTACCCGATCTAAAAAATCCCCGACGTTACGGCTGTTCATGGCAGAAAGCGTGGCTGGCTCCCCCAGCCCCAGCTTATAAAATTCTACAGAGCTGAGCTCGTCCGCTTCGTTATCCACTTTGTTCACCGCCAGCAGCACATCGCGGCCGCTCTTTTTTAACAGCAACGCCAGTTCTTCGTCCAAGGCCGTCAGCCCGGTTTTGGCGTCCACCAGAAACACCAGCACATGGGCTTCTTCTATGGCCCCCTGAACCTGCACAAAAATGGCGGTTTCAATTTGATCCTGCCCTTGCGGCAGATAGCCGCCGGTATCCACCAGCGTGAACGTTTTGCCGGCCCATTCTGCCTCGGCATATTTGCGATCGCGTGTGACCCCGGGCTGGTCGTCCACAATGGCTTCCCTTCGCCCCACGATGCGGTTGAACAAGGTTGATTTTCCCACATTGGGTCTGCCGATAATCGCCACTATTTTCCGGTTCATTTGCAAAAATCGACTAAGTCAAGTTCTCGAATAATACAGAGAAATCGTTGTTCACGGCCTGCACCGGACAATTGAGCTTGGCGCGCAATTGCTCCAGCGTCCAGTCGTCCAGAAATACGGCGCCATCCTTCAAACAATTTGCCGGCAAAAAAATTTTATCTCCCAGAGCGGCCCGCGACAGGTGGTCGTATAAATCCTGGCCCGTCAAAAGCCCGGTCACCTGAATGGAATCGCCGTAAAATCGATTGCGCACGGTTTCAAGCTGGGCGTAAAAATTTTCCACCTCATTTAGCGCCGGCACGATTTGATTCTTCATGAAGCCGCTGGCCAGGCTGGCTGTGACCAGCGTGACTCGAAATGGTTGCGCCAAAGCCGCAGGAAACCGTGGCTTCTGCCGCTCGAATTCGTCCAGCATAAAGCGAACCATGCCCACGCCGTTTTCTTTTTGATAGAAACCATCGTAGCGGCTGGCAGGCGGCAGCGGCTGTGCGGCCAGGATATAAAATTCATCGGAAAGATAAACGAAATATTCGCCGGTTTCTCTGTGATAATCTGCTGCGTAATTTTCCGCCTTGCGAATGAGTTCGACGGCGTACTCCACCGTCACCGGCTTAAGCTGGATTAAGCCGGCTCGGTGACGGGTCAATCCCACCGGCACAATGGAAACCGATTTCAGCCTCGGTAAATAACCGGCTAAATCGTGGATGGTTTTCTCGAGCACGGAACCGTCGTTTACTTCCGGGCAAAGTACGATTTGCGTGTGGAGTTCGATTTCATGCTCCGTCAGAAATTTCAGCTTTTCAAACAACCGATCATCGTGGTCGATGCCCAGCAGGAATTTTCGAACTTCCGGCTCGGTGGCGTGCACCGAGACAAACATGGGCGAAAGCCGCTGCTCTACGATACGCGTCATGTCCTTTTGGGACAAATTCGTGAGGGTCACATAGTGCCCCGACAAAAAGGACAAGCGAAAATCTTCATCGCGAAAATACAGGGCTTGACGCATGCCAGCCGGATTTTGATCCACAAAACAGAAGGGACAATCGTTGCCGCAGCGGCGAATTTTGATGTCTTCCAGTCCCAGACCCAATTGGTCGTCGTATTCTTTTTCTATTTCGAAAACAATGGATGCGCCGTTGCGTTCGATCTCCAGCTCAACTTCCTCCTCGGTGATCATGAATTGATAGTCGATGACGTCCGCCACCGGTTTTCCGTTAATGGCCACAATTTTATCCCCGATTTTCAGTCCGAGCTCGGCTCCGGTGCTTTTATTTTCTACCGCAATGATTTTCATAAATTTTTCACATCTGTTTTTGCAAGGCCAAATATATAAATAATTTAATTAAAATAAAAACGATTTCTAACATAAAAAAGGAGACGAATATTTTCATCTCCTTTAGAAAATCTTTCAGGCCTATTAAATAGAATTTTACATCATTTTTTCATTTGCGTTGAATTCAGTTCATTTAATACGCACAAAATCACCTCGTTGAAAACCTGAACCGCTGACAATTTCGCACTGGGATGCTTTGCCCTGGCCAACATTGGCATTGATGACTCTTATCTCTCCGATTTTCGTATCGACGCTGCCCAGGGACAAACCCGTATCCGGATCCACTAAATCTTCGCCTTTTTGATAAATGAAAAAGATGTCGCCGTTTTGAAGGCCGCTCTGAGCGCCGGCATTGATGAAAACCAGATTGTTTTTAACGGTAATGATTTTAGCCTGCCACGGAATCTGCGGTGATCTTTGGTCGATCATTTTGATTACATCCTGTACCGCCGCCCGCGCAGCCTTGCCAACCAGAGACTCATCAAAAGCCTTTTGCGATTTGAAATCGATTTTGCGGGTGTCGATTTTCAAACCTTTGGAAGACTTTTCTTTCCGCACGTGTTCCGCACTGATAATCTCCGCAGTGGAGGTGTTGACCATGCGGCAATCCAGCGCGACTGTGGCGGATTGCTTTTGCACACCCAGTCCAAATCCTTTAATACGGCCGCCGGTACTGCTTTTTTTATAGCCGAACTCCGTCACCGCTCCCATGACGGCAAATTCCACGCCTAACACCTTACCCAGTTCGGCGGCGCTTTGGGGAGTGACAATGCCAGACATGCCCAATTTCTGTTCTTTTAGAATTTGTTCCAGTTCCTGCCTTTCGATGACCCGGTAGTGACCGGTCTTCACCAATTCGGTGGTGAGCATATCGCTCAGTCCTTCGCCCACCCCTTTGTGGTTCCACCATCGCCAGCTTCGATCTGTTTTATCTTCAAAAGTAAAAACCGCCACTCTTTTTTTAATGCGCGGGATCTTTTTTCCTTTCTGTGCTGCCAGAGGAAAATGGATTCCCATCAAAAAAATGCAAAGGGCGCTCAAAACGGTGCGTGAATAGTTATTCATTTCCTTACCTCCTGATGTTTTTTTGCGAATATTATCTGGGATTTATTTAAAATTTGAAATACGGCTTACATTTCCAGAATTATGGTGGAGAAGAAAGCCGACTGCTACGCTCAGTTTATTGTTCGGTTACCGATTCCAAACGATGACGACCTTACACGATTTCAAAAAATCCTGTAACTGACTTACTGCGTGAATAATCAGCGCGTCGCTGTTCGACACCACGACGTCTGCGTTGGAAATACCAGCGGATTTGAGCCCCCGAATGATCAGCGGACGCACGCCAGAACGTTTATTCTTCAAGGCTTTTGACATCTCGGAGACATACACAACCACGCCGGATTTTACCGCAAGGCTGCGATTGGTAAATTTCAGACCGTAAATTTCCTCGTTGTTCTCGTTTAATATTTTGGGCAGCAGGGTCGGCGCGAGGTTCAACCCCCGACAATCGAGAATCAACCCTGTGAATGGCTGGCCGCTGTCGGTCACAAATCCTTCTGACGGTACGATCAACTTCACCCCATCCGGTACGGGTTTCCCTTCCGGCCAGGGCTGCCAGCAAGTGGGACAGAGCGGTTGTTGGCTGAGAAACCATTTTCCTTTCTCCATATCCGTGGGAAACAAAACCGCCGACAACGGCCCGGTAAGCGGCAATTCGATATCCAGCTCAACCGACATATCCGACATGGAACGCGTGTCCACAATAGTAAAACGTTTGACCACTTTAAAGAGTACACCCGGATCAATTTTTTTGCGCAGTAAAAGATCGCTGATTCGGATTTCGGAATCAAAACTCAACGCTTTGACGGCATTGAACAAATTATTTTCTGCAGCCAGCCGCGCTTTTTCTACGGCTGCCATTTTTTCAAAACGGTCATCATTTTTTAACAGGGCGCTGTTACCCGTGGTTCGCACAATCAGGCGCTGCCAATCCACAAAACTGTATTTATCGATGCGTTGAACATAGGATTGTGGAAACGCCGTGCTGACCACACAAACCAGCGTCAACAAAGTCAGAATTTTCGAACTTCCGAATCGCATGAGGGCCTCAAAATAAAAAAGAGCGAATGACGGGATTCGAACCCGCGACAACTGGCTTGGGAAGCCAGGGCTCTACCAACTGAGCTACATTCGCTTTTCATATTCAAGTAAAAAAATCCAACCACTTATGGTATAAAATATCAAATTAAAAGTCAAGTTAATTCTTGAACGGCTGAATATTTAGTGATTGACCGAAAACGAGCGTCTTCATGCTGAGCGGAGTCGAAGCATGACGTAAAAACAACAGCTTATCACCCTTCGACGCAGTTTATCCTGAGCTTGTCGAAGGGCTCAGAGTGAAGAAATATGGACTTTTCGGTCAATCACTATTTAATTGCTTCAGAATGATTGTGGCCACCTCAGATTTATCTACTATTTCACTCAAATTTATCCAATAAATTCTTTTGTCCTTGTTAAACCAGGTCCATTGCCGTTTGGCGTAATTCCGCGATTTTTGTTTGATCAATCGCACCATCTCTTCACGGCTGATTTTATTATCTAAATAAAGGAAGACTTCTTTGTAGCCCACGGTTTGAAGGGCATTGAGGTCGGAGGTAAATCCGCGTTTTTTGAGCGCTTTGACTTCTTCCACCAGCCCCTGCTGCAGCATTTGGTCAACGCGGGTTTCGATTTGTGCGTAGAGCTGATCACGATTCATGGTTAAGCCCACAAAAAAGGCCTGGAATTCGGCAGATTGTGTTTTTTTCTGCCGAAATTCCGAAAAGGGCTTGCCGGTGATTTCGAACACTTCCAGGGCGCGCAAAATGCGCTGGGTGTCCGTGATGCTTAAACTGCCAGCGGTGACAGGATCGACATTTTTTAACTCTTGATAAAGCGCCTCAAGGCCGTCCTCCCTGACCCGCTTTTTTAATTTTTGTTTCACCGAGGCATCTGAGATTTTTGGTTCGAACAACCCGTCCACAAGGGCGCGAATGTACAAACCGGAACCGCCTACCACCAGCGGCAGTTTGCTTTTTTGCAGAATTTCCCCGATGCAAACTCTGGCATCCGTTCCAAATTGCCCAGCGCTGTACCATTCGTTTGGATCTTTGATGTCGATAAAATGATGCGGGACTGCCGCCCGCTCCTCCTCGGTGGGCTTGGCAGTCCCGATGTTCATGAATCGATAAACTTGCCGCGAATCAGCAGAAACAATTTCAATGGGCAAATGTTTGGCTATTTCACAAGAAATAGCGGTTTTACCAACAGCGGTTGGGCCGACAATTAGTAAAACTTTCTTTTTCACTTCCTGATATATTTTAAATACTTCAAAAAGTCACTATCGGTATTTAAAATTAAAGTGGTATTATTTTTCATGGTGCTTTTGTAGCTTTCCAGGGTTTGAATGAACGAATAGAATTCCGGATCCTTATTATAGGCATTGGCGTAGATTCTCGTGGCTTCCGCATCGGCCTTGCCTTTGATTTCCTGGGCTTTACGATAAGCTTCGGAGGTGATTCTTTGATATTCTTTTTCTCTTTCGCCATCAATTTCAGCTTTGCGTCCCTGGCCTTCAGAACGCGACTTTTCCGCAATTCGTTTACGTTCGGATATCATGCGTTCATAGACTTTCTGGCGAACCTCTTCGATATAATTGATGCGTTTGATGCGTACGTCCAGCAGTTCAATACCAAACTCGGGCATGGCTTGGGCGGCTTTTTCTAAAATCAGCTCGGTAATTTTTTGCCGTCCTTTTTCAATGGTTTGAGCCACGGCTTCCGTAACAAATCCGGCTTGTTCTTCTATGGTGGTTTCTAACTTGCGATTGGAATTTCGCACTGCCTCGATCAATAAATTTTCTGAAACATAATTGCGCGTGGCGCTGTCAATAATATCGTCCAAACGGCTCTGGGCGGCCCGCTCGTCGCCGCGTACCGATTGGTAAAACTTCAGCGGATCAACAATTTTCCACCGGCCAAATGTATCCACCCAGATGTATTTTTTATCGGAAGTGGGAATTTGATTTTCATCGCCATCCCACTCCAACACACGTTTATCAAACGATTTGACATCCTGAATAAAAGGCAATTTGAAATGCAGCCCGGCTTCTTGAATCGGTTCCCCTATGGGCCGCCCAAATTGCAGGATGATGACTTGCTCCGTTTCATTCACCGTAAACATGGAGCTGGTAGCCAGAATTAAAGCCAGCACTCCGACGATGATCACAGTCAATACGGTTCCTTTCATTTTGACACCTCCTTCCGCGAAAATTGCAACAGCGGAATTAAGCCCTTCTGCTGTTCGTCAATCACATAAATGTTTTCTAAATTAGGTAAAATCTCAAGCATGGTTTCCAGATAAAGTCTTCGCCGGGTGACATTCTGGGCTTTGTTGTACTCGTTCCAGACGTCTATAAATTTCTTGGCATCGCCTTTGGCGCGGTTGATGCGATTGGTGGCGTAACCTTCTGCCTGGCGAATGGTTTGTTCGGCCTGGCCCTTCGCCTGGGGAATCACCTTGTTGTAGGCTTCCAGCGCTTCGTTGATGATGCGTTCCTTTTCCTGCCGTGCCTGGTTCACTTCGTTGAATGCAGGCTGCACCGGCTCCGGGGGATTCACGTCCTGCAGCTTGATGGTGACCACATCCAGGCCCGTGTCAAATTCGTTCAGCAGCTTTTGGGTAAGCTGCTGTGCTTCATCCTCGATTTCCTGACGATTGAGTACGATCACTTCATCCACACTGCGATCTCCCACAACCAAGCGCATAACCGATTCCGAAACATCCCGCAGGGTCTCCTGAACATTTCGCACGCGAAACAAATATTTTACGGGGTCCTGAATACGGTATTGTACAATCCACTCAACCAGAGCTGAGTTTAAATCCCCGGTCAACATGAGCGACTCACCTTTGTAATTTTGTGTAGAATATTGGGTCCGAACTCCTGCCTGAACCGTCCGAAAGCCAAATTCTTCCTTATAGACATTTTGCACTTTGACCTTTTTGATGGTTTCCACGCCAAAAGGAATTTTAAAATGCAAACCCGGTTCGGTGGTGCGGATGTATTTTCCGAATCGCTGAATCACCCCGACCTCATCGGCATCGATGGTATAAAATGAGGTGAAAATAAAGATTAGCCCCAAAATAGCTAACGCCCCAAAAAACAGCCAACCCCTGGGCACTTCCGGCAACTCGACGATTTCACCGCCGACATTGATGGTTTTTTTTGCCATACTTTAACCCTCCTTTTAAATAATCCAATCTGATCAATATCAAATTTGTTGTATTATACTTAAATTTGGTTTAATGCGCAAGCAATATGTGAATTTGTTTGGTGGTAAACTTCAAGATGGTAACTATTCACTAAAAAAGTTACGGTTCAGCTAGTCATTCTTCGAAAACGATTCAGAGCAGGCTGGAAGATTTTTTTAAGTCCAAGAATTATTTAGTGTCCATCCGTAAAGAGCCATTTTTTGTCATTCCCGCAATCTTTAAGCGGGAATCCATTGGTCCGTTAGGCATGAGATTCCCGATGAGCTTGTCCCTGCACGTTGCAAGCAGGGAGCACTCGGGAATGACGATTACGGATGGACACTATTTAGGATTGACCGAAAACGAGTGTCTTCATGCTGAGCGGAGTTGAAGCATGATGAAAAAACAACAAATTACGGCCTTTCCCGAATGCACTTCG
>JBHHXN010000004.1:0-92701 GCA_046757025.1 bacterium | reverse complement strand
TAGAAGGCTGGCGGCGGAATCGTTGAGATAGTCGTACAAACCCGCGGAGTAGATGAAGTCAAATTTGCCGATCGGCAGTTTGCCAGTGATGAGCTTTTTGATGTTGCCATGCACGCATTCGATATTGGCGCCGTTTTTGTTGCTTTCAACGGTGGTGAGACTTTCCTCATCCTGGTCCAGCGCCACCAGTCTTTTCACCAGCGCTGTTTGCACCGCCACCGAATCTTGTGCTTCCCGTAGGTGCCCGCACGCTACCGACAGGATTTCGGACTCAGGCGTGCGATAGGCTGTGTCGTTGATCAGTTTTGACAGCAGCTTGCGCCGCCAGCGCACGGCTTCCGCCGAGGGACAGGACTGTTGATATTTAAAAATCGCCTACCCGATTTCTGTATTTTCTTTAACCGAGCCATTCACCGCAGGCTCGCCGTACAAATAATCCAGTAAAACCGCATCGCCGGCGTAGCCCCGGGGTTTGGAAAAGGAACGGAAAGTGATGGGATCCTGATGCACGATTTTGCGAAGAGGATGCGAAACACTCAAATAATCGCAGAAATAGCGCCATTCCTCCTTTTTCCATTCTTGTTTTTTCAGCCGCAGGCCGTACATCAAAATGTCCATACCGTGCTGAGTGAGCTGAGGAAACCGCAGTTTCTCGTGTGCTTCGTCGAGCACCCGGAGTCCGGATTTGTAAACGGGAGAGAGTTTTTGGATCATGGGTTTACGACTCCTTTCGTTGGTTGGCTGTCCTCGTCCTGAGGACAGAATAGATTTGCTGCTACATAATTTGGAGTATGCGAATGGAGGACAGGGACTTGCCGCCATTCCCAAACCTGTGATTACGGTAGATTTTTATAATCCGTTATCTGTATAGTAATTTTGAATGAAAAAAATCTCTCTGTTCTCAGATAGTTATTTCTGGGAGGATAAGAATTAATCCAGTGTTTGGAATAAAACTGAGTTGAAGAAAAGTTTTCAGGGAATGCAGATTTGGAGCATTCAAATTCAATCTGTTGCTAACGGGAAAATACAAAAAAATGGTTGTGTGGATTGAGTTGATATGTGCCCATTTACTTGGATTCATATTTTGAATACAGCACAGAAAACCTTTTTATTTACCTCCTGAAAGTTATAACATTCGGGAGGTTTTGGAAATTCCTTATGCAAATCGCCAATGGTCTTTATCGCATCAGGATCATTTTTTTTCGGTGAACTAAATCCCCAGCAACTAAGCGGTAAATATAAACACCGCTGGAGACTATCAGTCCATTCGAATCGATACCATTCCATTGAATGGTATACGTGCCGGCGCGCAGCTTCGTGTTCACAAGTGTATGGACTTTCTGACCTAACAGATTGGTGATTTCCAATTTGACTGGCGACTGATTTTGTAGCTCGGGAATCGTGTAGGTGATGGTAGTGGTTGGATTGAACGGATTGGGGTAGTTCTGGGATAGTCTGAATTTGTTTGGAAGTTCCCCACTTTCGATTTGTACCGACGTGAGCGTGGAAATCTCGTTTAGCAGGTCTTTTGCTTGTGACAATTCGCCAGAAACAATATGCGCAAACACCTCATCGAGTTTGGTCATAATGTCCTGATTATCAGTGTAACTCTTTCTGAAATCGTGTATTTGTTTTGGCAGCGCTAATTCTTCATTGGTAAAAAGAAAGGCGGTGTCAATATATTCTCTCCGCAGGTTCTGGATGATTTCTAAATAGCTGTAACCATACTCTTCTGCTGGTTCAACATTAGTGCCCTCTCCAAAATCATTCCAGGTAATGACTTGAATAATATCAGAGTTATATGCCAACGATTTTGTGAGCGAAGTTGTGAAAGTCTGTCCGTCTCTTGGATTCAGGTAACCGTACGATTCGCCGGAACCTGCTTCTTTGTAATAGTCCTGAAAACCCGGAAAGGCCGCTCCAATGACCACTTCTCGATTCGGAACAACGTATTGAAAAAATTCATTAAAAAATCTTTCAACCTGTTCTTGAGTTGGGCCGCCTGTCTGACCGGGCTCCAGATAAACCCATGGATAGGGTGCGGTCTGCGGTGCAGGCATACCCCAGTGCAGCGTAAAAAAGTAAGGTTTTGGCTGTAGAACAGTAAAAATATTGTCCCACTGGGCGGGTGAATTGAAATATATCGGACCAAAATTGAGTAAAATGGGTCTATCATTTACTTTTAGATAGTGACTTTGGTTAAACCAATTCTCCTGTAAAAATTGCATCACTTGCCGGGCATGCGGCACGGCATTATCTGTGCTGAAATAGTTATCATTTACCATGTTAAAAATGGTGCGATCTTCATAGCAGATCGCGAATTCGAGTTCGGCTTTGTTGGCATATTCAAATGCCAGACTAGTATTGCGGTGCAGCAGGGCATAATCATAGTAATCTTCAATGCCGTACCAATCGACGATCATGCCGTCGATACCGGCTAATTTCATCAGCAGAACATGGTATTCCATTAAATCCGGATCGAATGAATCATACGGCCCGATGAGTGGGTAAAAGTGCGAGGCGATTTCCCGTTTGCCCTTTTCATCGATTTTTTCGGGATTTTTCGAACCCAGTGTCCAGTGATAACCCCAGTCTCCACTAAACGGTTTCGATTCAAACCAGGGCATGTAATGCACCATGATTTTTGATTGGACAAATTTTTGTGTCTGTTTAATTTCGGGTTCTGAATAAATTCGTCGGGCTTTGCTTGACAAAATTATGAGAATAACCAGTGCAAAGGTACCCAGAATTTTCAACCTATCAGCGTTCATTTTCAAAACTCCTGTAAAATGTTCTTTCGAAATTTAGTCGTGAATTCAGGTTTGCTGTTGACGCGTATTCGATTAAATTACATCATTTCATCAATTATGTTGCTGATCATATCTGCGATAATAAAAATGGTTAAAATATCTGGTGTGACATCACCAGAAGATTCAGATTGGATGAATGCTTTTCCTTTTAGTTTTGTTGAAATAAAAGCTTTTGGCTGCAATTCCACCAGCGCAATGAGTTGGTTTTCCGTTTTAATTGAAAAGTAACTTTTGTTAAATTGTTTTTGCACTTCAAGTTCAAAGTGTCTTTCGTGTAAAATAAAATTCATTATTTGAGTTGAAAGAGGAGTGTGGATTTTAACCATGCCGACGTCTTTCCCATTTTGAAAAATCCAGAATTCGATTGGGTAGTGCAAAATGACGGTTTCCTCTGAAAGTGATTTGGAATGTTTTTCTGTCGTGCGAGATAAGTCGGTGGTACCGAGCACTTCGAACTCACTGCTATCAATGCTGTTTGAAATGTAAAGCCGGTAGCCGGCAAATTCTTTTGAATTCAGAATTTCTCCCTTCGACAAATCGTCACTGTCGATGGATTGCGAACCTGGAAAGTGAATGGTCACATTGGATTTGTAGATCGTATTTGTTTGTTCATTTTCAAATGTATAATGATGAGATTTGGAGGATAATTTCGGAATCGGGCATGCTATGGAAAATTTATTTGCCTGAGCAGCAAATTCAGGATTAGATTTGAATTGCGATTCTTTCAGACTCGCGCACGAAATTAAATATAGAAACGAAATATTTAGATGAAACGTCAGTAAGATTTTATTCGGGTATTTCATGGTTTTCACTCTGGATTGTAGTGAATGCTCAATTAAGTGCTTTAATACGATTGCGTAGTGATTAAACGAAAACTCATTCAATGACAGTCATTTCGAATACTGCAACAGTGGGATGAGAAATTTGGCAAAGAGTTTGAGTATCAAATTCTTGTCAAACCAGATTTATCTTCCGCTTTCCACCGTCGAAATGACATTTTTGGGAGCGTTCGTTCGATCACTACTTAAATACAATGGCTTTTGCTTCGGACCTTTTCACCACTTGCACATCCGGCCACGATTCAGGTTCTGTGTGAACACTGGCAGCGCTGGTCATTTTGATGTCCATGATGGCATCTGCTCCGTGTTTTTTAGCTTCTTTTTTCAGTAGTTCCAGGATATCCTGCCTGGTTAGTTTACTGGAAAACAAAAGATCGGATTTGCCTTCTACGACTACCAATCCGATGATTGCATATTCATGATCGGGCTGCTCGCCTTTTTCGATAACCTTTACTTCGTAGTCTTCGGGTTTGGGGGCGTAAGTATCGTAGCCGCTTTTTATGAAGCGAGAACTTTTTGTGGCACATCCGATAACCAGTGCCACAAGCAGTCCTATCCATATTTTATGCATAATTTTGCTCCTCGATCGAATCAGAATCACCTGACATTCTTATTTGAAGACGATGGCTTTGGCATTGCTTTTTCTTTTGGTGTTTAATTCAAATGTTGGTTCAATTTCGAACTGCCTGTTCAGATTGATTCTGACGTCGATTATCGCGTCTGCGCCGTGTTTTTTCGCCTCCTTTTTGAGAAGATCGACGATGCCCTGTCCTTCAAAATTCACTGATTTTCCGTTTTTAATATAAGCCTGATCCACGTCTCCCTCCACGAATACCATGCCGATAACCTCGTAATCTCGCTGCGGTTTGTCGCCTTCGATAAAAACCAGAACCTCGTAATCGTCTGGTTTGGGTGGATAGCGGTTGGCGCCAACCTGTAAAAATTGCACTTCTGGCGCGCAGCCAGTCCAGATGAAAAGCAGCAAACCTGCCATCAATCTAAGTATCATATCTTGTCTCTCGACTAATGTTTTTGGTGCACACAAAAAAAAATCTGAAACTTGGTTTAGCGCAATTGAACTCCAAGATTGAAACCGAATATGAAATCGACGAAATTAAGAAAAAAATCGTCGTCCAGTGGCAGCCGAAACAGAATGCCGGGCTGCACCCGGCCAAGTTTTGCGCTTGCCGTAGCCGTCAACTGGTTGATGAAGCGATCGCCAAAATCGATTCCATCCTGGGTGACGATCATTCTTCCTGTCAGACCGCCCATGAGACGGAACTGCTCACCTTCGTAACCGATTTGTGCGCTGTAATCCATCCAGATTTCAGAATCATCTCCAACAAAATCATCCGAGTTCAACCAGGCAGTCGGACCGCCTCTTAGCCAAAAAATCATTTTCGAAGAATTCTGTTGATAGTAATTGACCTTACCAGAAAGCGTGATGATATCTGGTAAAAACGCTTCGAGACGATCAAATTCCGAAATGATGCCGATGATTGGGGCGATGATTTTTTCCTCTGCTGCCAAAGGAGGACGGATGCCAAATTCCGTGAACACCGGGGCATTGGGTTTTCGAAATTCCAGACCAATGTAAACGTTGCCAATTATGGTCTCCGTTTCGGATTCACCGACTTCGTCAATGCTGCCATGTGCGAATGGCAGCTCGCCCACCAGCCTGAAATTCTCAGATACCACGTACCACCCGGTTAGAATGACAACCGAGCTTGCAAATGACAGATCTGATTCACCAATAAAATCCGAATCAAAGTTGGGCTTAAAAATCTCTAAAGCGAAATAATTCCCTTGGAGATGATTAACCCAGAGGGATTGCGCGGACAGCGCTGAAATGACTGATAAGGTTTGCAATAATATGAGTAAATTGATTATTCGTTTCATGGTGTTTTTCCTCCAGTTTTTTTCGATGAGTTTATCTTTGTGTGTGAACCCATTATTTTAGCTCTATTCGTTACCATTTTCATTAATCTCATTCTAAGATCCGTGCAGATGCAATCACTTCTTCTCGAACACCGATTTTTGTTCGTCATTTTCAAGTGTCAGGCGACTACCGTTTAGACTAAAAGTCAGGGTCTCAGTTTCTTGCGTACCTGCCTCCACAATCGTCATGGTTGAGCCATCGATGGTGTAAGTACCCGAGATGGACAAGGTTTCTGTCTGCGGTGGTATTCCAGCAAAGGTCCAGGTAACAGTCAGGGACAGGGTGATATTTTTGTCAGTGAAATTAACCGAACCCGTCATTTTCATCGTGGTACCGTCGCCCAAATCGATGATTTCACCGGCGGTGACGGTTGCGTTCGTGGCTTTCGCTGTGTTGGATACCAGTTCCCAATCGCCAACCAACCCCGAGTTTGGATTGGTTGGATTATTGTCGCTGCAATGAAGCCAGGATAAGCAGGCAGTCAGCATGACACATGTGGCTAAGTATTTGATTATTCTGTTCATTTTAGTTCCTCCTTTTGTTGAAATGCTAAAATCGTTAAATTGCGCTTGGCGAAATGTAGCTAACGCAGCAGGCTCATTTTTCTAATTTCAAACTCTTCGCCAGTTCGCAATTGATAAAAATAAACTCCACTGGCCAGTAAATTGCCTTTAGGGCCACGACCATCCCAGGGAACCGTGTAATTACCTGCCTGGTATTTGGAATCCACGAGCGTAGCCGATACCTAACCCTGGATGTTAAAAACGGTCAACGTGACATGACCGGTTTGGGCAAGTCGAAAGCGGATGGTGGTTCCCGGATTGAAGGGGTTGGGATAATTTTGGGCAAGCTCAATCCTTTTAGGAATTGCGTTCCCAGACCCCTCTACCGTTGTCGTGCTTACCTGGCTGCGGAAAACGCGCCCAGTCCACGTACCCGCAAACACAACTCCTAGATTATTGATGGTAAATACCTGGACGGATATTTGAGAGTCTGGCAATCCATTGTTGACTTCTGACCAGGATTGACCGTTGTTTTCGGATCGATAAACACCGTGATTGGAGACAGCGATGAAGATGTTGTCATCTGAATTAATGAGGATATCTCCAATAGCCGATTGCCAGGGGAAATCAACCTTGGACCAGGAATCACCGTTGTCTCTTGAGTGATACAGCACATCGGTGTTCTGGCCCTGACTGCTAATCCCAGCCAGTCCTACAAAAATGCTTCCTTCTTTATTCAGGGCCAGGTCTAATGCGGGACCTTCCGGCAAACCATCGTTGATTCGAATCCAGTTTTCGCCATCATCTTTTGATCGGTAAACCCCGTCATCGAGCCAGCCTGGTCTATCAACAGCGGCAAAAACATAGTCGCTGTCATTAAAGGCAAATTCCCAAACATAACCCGCCAGATGGTCATTATCAGTGGTTGCCCATGATTCACCGTTATCTGGCGAATGCACGATTCCACCGGCGTCGGCAAAAATATTGCCTTTGCCATTAATTGCCAGTGCGACAACTCCAAATGGACGCACTGGATCGGAATAAACTTCAGTCCAACTGTCGCCGTTATTGGTCGAGCGATAAATTTTAGCTTCATCAGTCCCAATGAAAATGTCGCCACTCGAATTAATCGCAATGCGAAAGATGTTTGAATGGACAAGTCCCTGATTGATCGCCGTCCAGGTGTCGCCATTAGTGGTTGAGCGGAGAATTCCACTGCCAGATGTGCCAACAAACAGAATGTTGTCTGGATTGACCGCAAGCGCCTGAATTTGATTTGTCGATGGTTGAGCCGTTTCTTCCCAAAATTCCGTCTGGCAAAACAAGCTCCTTCCAAAGAGCAGAACCAAAACGATAGTAACTGGTGACCATAACTTAATTCGTGATTTCATTGACTTCCCTCCTTAATTAATCTCCATTTCTACTTTGTTTATGTTTTCATAGCATGCATGCCTTCTCTACTCGCTAAAAAGTATAAACCACTCCAAGCTGAAATGTCAGCATATCGGTTTTAGAATTCAAGACATCGTAAAAAACTTGTCCGTTCTCACGACGAACAGAGCCTTGTTTAAGATATTCTGCTTTTCCGCCGTAAAGATAACGCACACGAAAATCCAACAATACCTCCTTTTCCTGCGAGTCACTCTTTTGCTCTTTGTTGAGCTTGTTTATTATCCGGATCATCAGGCCGCCTCCCAAACCATAGCTAAACACCCAGTCTTCTTTCTGCGTGGAGCTGAAGATGGGCTCCTCATCGATATCATCCTCGCTCTTTATCTCGGTTTTGGTGAAAAAATAATGCCAGCCGATTAGACCATCCAGGTAGGGCCGAAAGAAACCACTTTTGCCCTGAATGCGAATTAAGGGATGGAGAAGCAGAATATTGTTGGAAGTTTTAACATCCAATGTGACCTCCGGGATATTCGGAAAAGGTTCTTTGCGGGTTTCGCTGCCGTAAATCAGCGCACCAACCTCCAATCCCACTCTCAATGGGCTGTTTCCAAGGTGGTAGCCAAGGCTGCCAGCCAGACCAAATCCTCTACCTCCTTCAAGATTATCTGAAAACTCGTTTTTTGGAACGCCGTAAAGTAGGTTGAGATTTAAATCAAGATTTTGGGGATAGATTTCTGGCACTGAAATCATCAGGAAAAAAGTTAAAATGCTTGCGAACTTTATTTTTGTTTTCATTTTTTAATCATCCCTTTTTTTTTTGATAGGCTATTTGAGCAGCAAAAGTTTTTTGGTTTGTAAAAATTCTTCTGTCTGCAACTGGTAGTAATAAACGCCGCTGGCCTGACCGCTGGCGTCCCAATCGATTTGGTATTGGCCCGCTGTGAGTTTCTCTGAAACCAGCGAAATAACTTCCTGTCCAGAAATATTAAAAATTCTGAGACTAACCAGACTTTTTTCCGGTAAAGAAAATTGAATAGTGGTGCTGGGATTAAAGGGGTTTGGATAGTTTTGCTCAAGACGAAATTGCGCAGGATTGTTTGACAATTGTTCTTCAACCGCAACCACCGTGCTGAAGCCGGTGTACACATAAGCCGATCCCTGCGGGCCGCCACCGTTGTCTTCGCTGTTAAATGCGCCAACCACCGCCTGGTCACCTGCTATGGAAACGGAACCGCCAAAGAAGTGGTCCGCACCGCCGTTACTGGCTGTGAGTTTTGCAACTTGAGTCCATACGGAATTATCCCGCTGAAAAAGGTAAGCCGAGCCCGAGCCATCGCTCATGACGTTGTCACTGCGTGCGCCGATTAAAGCAAAGTCGCCAGCTAAGCACACCGAGTAAGCAAACTCGCCGCCTGACACGCCGTCGCCGGGAGCCAGTTTGCCTTCCTCGATCCAGTTTGTACCGTCGAACTTAAAAACATAAGCTGAGCCATTTCCGGAACCGCTACCGCCTGTCTGGGGCGTGCCTACCAGTACTCGATCACCATTTATCGCCACCGACCAGCCAAAATGATCGTTCATCACGCCATCGCTGGCTAAGAGTTTGACTTCTTGAATCCAGACGTCGCCCTCACGTGTGAAAATATAAGCTGAACCCGCTTGAATGCCCGCACTCAGGTCGGTATATGCGCCTGCGATTAAGCGATCGCCGGCAATGGCTACAGACACGCCGAAGAGATCTCCCTCTTTGCCATCGCTAGCCGAGAGTTTGGCTTGTTCAACCCAGTTGGCGTTGTCGCGCTTGAAAACATAAACGGCTCCTTTTCCATCATCAGCATGGTAAGCGCCTACTGCTGCATATTTGCCGTTTATGGCCACTGAAAAACCGAAGAAGGCAAAGGCCTGGCCATCGCTGGCAGTGAGTTTGACTTGCACGGTCCAATTGGCACCGTCGCGTTTGAAAATGTAAGCAGAACCTTGCCTGAAATTGCCTGCGATCTCATCTTCATTTGCACCGACAATGGCGTAATCGCCATCCAATGCCACAGCCTGGCCAAATCGATCTCCGTCGCTGCCGGCACTGGCGGTGAGTCTGGTCTGTTGTAGCCAATCCTGTCCCGAGCGTGAAAAAATGTAAACACCCGCAGGTCGAAATGCATCGCCCGGCGAACCAATGATTGTGTGGTCGCTAGTGGTAGCCACCGCGATTCCAAACTCATCTCCCGGCAACCCATCGCTGGCTGTGAGTTTGATTTCATTAATTGTTTGGGAATTTACTGAATTCAAAACAAACAGCACCAGGGCAACACCGATTGTTAACATTTTCCTCATATTTTTCTCCTTCTCTCCGTTTCAAAATAAGATAATTTTTTCCTACTTTGGCTTTTGTTCAAATAACATACCAAATAATCAACATGAATCTTTACTTTAACTAACTGTCAATTTATTAATAAATTATCGTTTCAAACTTTTCGAAAGTACGCATTTCTTTGGGTATGAAAAGGAATGGTAGTTTTTGTCGAATTTTTCAAGTGTTGAAAAATATGCAGTTGCACTCGACAAAAATCTCGTGATTGTTGGGATTCGGAGATTTTGTCGAATTACAAAAAAAGTTTATGGATTGAATGGGGAAGTACCAGAATAGATTGGAACAGAGAATAGAATCATAAAGGAAATGCGCGGTCTAACAATCCAAAATTCTTAATTGATTTTTTTTATTTTATATGAATCTACAGGTTTGATTTAGTATGGAAAGAAATTAAATCATGAAGGTCTGACAATCTTCAACTTTTTCATTTTGTATCGCAGTGTGTGCTCTGATATTTTCAATACCCGCGCTGACTGCGATTGATTCCAGTTGTGTTGAGCCAGACACTGGCGGATTTGCTTTTCTTCAAAATCGGCCACCTTGAGGGCTAAAGAGGTCTCATTATTATATTGTTTTTCAGATTGGGCAATTTTGTTAAACTCTTTTTGAAGGTCGGTTGGCAGGTGATTCGGAATGATGACAGTCACGTCAGCGGGTGTAACCGTAACAAGACGTTCGACAATGTTCTCAAGCTCACGGATATTGCCAATCCAGGTGCGATTTTTCAGATAATCCAGGATTTCTTCGTGAAAGCTGGTGATGGCTTTTTTTTGTTGATTAGCACACTTTTCAAGAAAATGATTGGCTAAAATGGCGATGTCCTGACGACGTGCATTCAAGCCGGGTACCGGGATCGGATACACATTCAAACGGTAGAACAAGTCCGGTCTGAATTTTTTTTCTGTCACCATTTTTTCAAGAGAGCTGCTGGAAGCCGAGATCACCCGGGCGTCTACCTTGTGCATTCGGTTGCTGCCGATGGGCCTGAATTCTCCTTCCTGAAGAAATCGCATGAGTTTGGTTTGCATTTCCATGGGGAGGTTAGCGATCTCATCCATAAAAAGGGTGCCGCCATTGGCTTCGTCAAGCAAACCCAGGCGGTCGCGGTCAGCGCCCGTGAACGCGCCCTTCACGTATCCAAACAGCTCGCTTTCGATCAGGTTGGCGGGAATGGCGCCGCAATCGATGGCTACAAATTTATTTTGCGTCCGTGAGCTCAATCGATGAATCGCTTTGGCAATTAACTCTTTGCCGGTACCGGTTTCACCCACCAGCAAAACCCGAACATCGCAACGCGATGCGGCATCGACCGCCTTGAGAAGTTCAATGAATTTTACACTTTTTCCTAACAATCCATGCGCCTGGTATTTTTTTAATAGGGTACTGTCAGGTATGGGACAACTAAAATAATCTTGCAGTTGCATGACATTTCTTAGAAAAGGAGAGACAACCGCTGCAAATTTTTCCACAAGATTGAGATCATCTGTACTGAACGGTTGGTCTTCTTGTTTGCCTGAGAGGATCAACGTTCCAATGACCATATTTTCCATGCGCAAGGGCACACAGATAACACTTTTGACTGGCCTGTTCTTAAAGAGACTTCTGTTCAAGCGTTCGTCGGAACGAATATCCTGGCTGAAGAATGATTCGTTATGCTTGATGACCCAGCCCGAAACACTGGTGTGAATCGTCTGGTATTTACGATTTTCAGAATGCGGTTCTTTTTTAAAAATGGTTTTGACGGTATCGCGGGTGCGCGGATTGATGATCAGGAGGGCGGAGGCGTCGGCCTCGATCAGCGTCAGCGATTTTTGTACGATGAGACGAACGATTTCAGAGAAGTCGTTCTGGCAGCCCAGACTTTCAGCAAAATCGAACAAAGATTCTAACTTTTCCTTCATTGACATCAAAAAAGATCTTTCATCTTAATGCCGCTATTCGCTTTTTAGTTTCTATGAGTTCTGGCAAGTCTTCATCGGCGTTTTTCCAGAGTTTCAGCGCTTTTCGGTAGTATTCGAGTGCCTGGGAATTATCGCCAATTTGTTGGTTAATCTTAGCAAGGTGATAATTAACTCTGGAACGTTCATAATAAAAGTCGAAGCGGTTGCCACCCCATGCATTTATGCGAGCCGGGACAAAATGGTAAAATTCCTGGTACTGCTTTATCGCTTCTTCATAATTGCCAATTAACGCATGAGCGGCTGCTCGTAGCGTACGAACGCGAGGGGAATAATGAGCCGCTAACTTGTAATTGTCCAGCGCCGACAGTGCCGTCTTGCCCTCACTTTTACTAATGTAAATTTCTGCAAGCAATAAATTATAATAATTTAAATAGAAACGGTCATAGCGTTCTTTTTCAACCATCTCTTGAATATGCAATGCTCTGACTTGTGCTTCGAGAATAGCTCCTTTCTTCACCAGGGCGCTTCCCGATAAATACTGCAACCAAACCTGAAAATTGTGAACGTCTTGCATCGGCTTGGCGACCTCTGCGGCCTCATAAAAGGCAGCCATGGCTTCGTCGTGCTTGCCTTGGGCTGCCCGTAATTTCCCTAATTCCACAAGGGCATACACTCCATTCCACGGATATGAGTCTAATTTAAATGACAGGTCTGCTGCTTTTCTGAATTGCCGGGCTGCCTCGTTATACTGCCCTTCATAAACGTCGGCCCAACCCATGAGCCTGGCTTCACCAACACGATTCCATTGTGAACGGCGAAAATAATCCCGCGCTTTTTTCCCATCACCTTGAAATAGATAAGTATGCCCTACCTGCGGGTAGAGCGCGTTCCATTTGGGATTTTTTTGCAGGGCTTGTTCGCCAATACGCAGTGCCTCATCGAGTTGGCCTGCCTGAACATGGATTTCGCTTGCGGTATAATAAGGATGGTAGTCGTCAGGTTGCAGTGCACGATATTTTTTACTCGCGGAGATGGCTTTCGCATAGTCTTTTTGTGCGGCATAAATGTTAGCGAGGATATTGTAAGCCGTTCCGAAAGCCGGATTCAATTCCAGGACACGTTCGCTCGCCCAAATCGCACGGTCAAGATTGCCATTGATTCGCGCTATGTTAGCAAGCTCGATAGCCGCATTTCTTTCTTTCGGATAGCGGTTTACACATTCCACAAATAGAGATTCCGCTTTTTGAAAATCTCGATTTATTGCTGCTTGAATGGCAAGAATGTAGAGCCGTTCCTGGGCGCTTGTTTTTCGTGAATACTTTTCCGCCAACTCCAGAGACCTGCGAAAAGGTGAAAGGTCCCATGAGGGATGTGTAAGTCCCCTCCATCCCCGTTCGTATGCGTAATAGAGATGGGCCATCGCAAATGTGGAATCTGTTTGCAAAGCCCTTTCAAAATAATTAACTGCTCCATTAAAGTTTAAATCCCAGAGTTTCCTGATTCCCTTTTGATAAAAACTGTATGCCTCATAAGAATTGGTTGTGATATCAGAAATTTTAAATGGCTGTCGTTTAACATCAGGCGGAATCAGTTCCAGGCTCTGTCCTACATTTTGCGTCAGCAGGTCAACCATTGCAAAGATGTCTTCAACTTTGTTGCCATCAACGTTGTCTGACCCTACAATATTGCCAGTGGTCACATCGCAGAGTTGAGTAGCAATGCGAAATTTCTCCCCAATTTTGTTGATACTGCCGAGTAACATAGTCTTGACGCGCGCACGATCCGCGATTTCGCTTGCCACGCTTCTATCAATGTGGGGGAGGTTTTGCTTACCCATCGATTTAAGAATGTCAAACAAGCGCTGGCTGCTCACCACCTCAAGCTCTTCGTAGCGCGAGAGATTTGTGGTAAGCATACTTACAAGCATGTCATCGAGATCATCCTGTTCGGTATGATTGTCGAAATACATGACCGCAAGCGATTTGTCTTTGATGGGAGTTGATATTACCGATGATTCTGACTTCGACTTGAAGACATACCATGTTGCCAAAACTGCAAAAACCGCCAGGAATGCCACGAAAATCCACTTATTCTTCATGAGCAATGTATTCCGTTTTTGTAGGAGTTTCGTACGGATACGATTGTCTGGTAGCCCCGTCAAATTGGTCAAATCCACAAACAGAGCATCCGTACTTTGATATCTCCTGGTTGGTTCTTTTGACAAACAGTGATTCACAATCCTTACCAGTTCCTCTGGTACTTCAGATCGAATGCTTGTCAAAGACGGTGGCTCCTCATTCAATATCGAAAACAGCACCACCTGATCGTGCTTGCCCTTAAACGGCAGCTCGCCCGTCAGCATTTCATACAAAATTACACCGAGTGCCCAGATATCTGCTTGATAATTTGCCTTTTTGCCCTGCGCCTGGTCGAAGCATAAATAAGAGACTGTGCCCATGACGGCGTCAGTCTGGGTCAACTGTTGATCCGCTAGCTTTGCCAGACCAAAATCCACGATTTTAACTTCCCCGCGTTTGGTTAGTATGATGTTGGCGGGTTTAATGTCCCGATGAATGATGCCTGCTTCGTGCGCGGCTGCCAGCCCCCGAGCAATTTGTATGGCGATGTCCACAGCCTCGGCAATTGGCAAGGGTCCGCGTTTGATCTTGTCTTTGAGAGTCTCGCCTTCATAGTACGCCATGCAGATAAAGGTTTCGCCTTTTTCAGTTTCGTCGATTGCATGAATATTGCAAATGGTTGGATGTTCTAATGCTGAAGCCGCGCGGGCTTCTGTGATAAAGCGTTTTTTGGTGTCATCGTCCTGGGTTAAATTCGACGGCAGAAATTTGAGGGCGATGGTGCGTTTTAGTCTGGTGTCTTCTGCTTTATAGACCACTCCCATCCCGCCTTCGCCGAGTTTGTCCAGAATTCGATAATGAGAAACAGTTTTACCTATCAATTGCATTACAGGACAGTTGAAGCTGAATTTTTATTGAGTTGTCAGAGGCTTTGTTACACCAAGGGTCAAACATCGACAAAGTGTTGCCGATATATCATTGTGATTGAGATTTATTATTTTAGAATTTGTGATTTCCTTCTCACCTTCCCTGGCATCAGTTTATTTTCATCCAGCTGTCTGTATAAAGGTTTTGAATCTATTATTTCTAAATCGAAATAGCCTTTGCAGTGAAATTAAAATTTTTGGAATCTATCTGAATACGAGAAATGAATTACTGAATATAAACTAAAGATTTAGACTTACAATGTCAAGTTCAAATTTGCACGGGCGGGGCTAACACGAACAAAGGTAGTAGTTTAAAAATAAAGGATGCTGCCTTATTTTTGAATATGCCTAACGAATAGGTTTGGTTTAATACAGTTTCTACTGATAATTTTCAGGTAGTAGAAAACCCGAACTTAGTTGAAGCGATTTATCGAAAGGTGATTAGAAACAGTCGTTTAATTTTAATTCAGATATCTTGAAAAAAAGAAACTTTCCACCAGATGCATCGGTTGATTGTGAATATAAAAATAGGTTGATCTTTGTGTGCTTTGTTTGCTGTCCCGATCTAAAATCTGGACGCTCAATTCATATTTGCCTTCATTGAGATTGGCGATGGGAATGGCTAATCTTAAAAAACTGGCACTCGCTAATTTGGGTTGGTCGAATCTCATGGATTTTACCACCCGACCAGAATAATTTCTTATTTTAAAACTCACTTCAAAATCGCGGTTGCGGTCATTGTCCAAATAGCTCAAATTGTATATTTCGGAATAGATAAATAGTTTTTTGTGGTTCAATCCAAATCTGTGATCCACATTGGGACTGATTTTCATTTTGTTTTTGACCAGAAAAGAAGGGTCGTCAGACGATACCATCATCGACGCCACCTGCAAAGCGCTCAACCTGAGTGTGGGTTGATCATAATCCGGAATGGAGATGTCTTTTCTGAATTTGATGATGGACAGCTTTTCTAAATCAGTGATTCTGACTTTAGCAGTGTATTCGCCCGCTTTGAGCTGGAATGGAAAATAAATGACATGAGGTACAAGTTGTGCGAAGTCATCTAAATGCTGCACATGAACCGAATCGCTGTAAAATTCCCAGGCTGTTTTGTTATTCTGGCTGTCAAACAGGCAAATTGAGAGGTTGTAATTGGCGCAGTAACCGCTGCCGCTTCGTTCGAAGTAAAAATCCTGTACCGGTATTTGACAGAAAATTTCCAAAAAGGTAGTGGAGTCGTTTTCTCCCCGAAAAGTCAGAAATTCAAAAAAGTAGTTCGGTTTATCTAAGAGGTTGCCGCTTGGGGCGGAACGGATTGAGATAGGACGGGCAAACAAGGTGAGTAAAATACTCAAGGCCGCTGCCCACTCGATCATCAAGTGATTAAATTTAATATTTAAATCCATGATTGGCTATCCTTTCCGAATTGGTACAGCGAAGTAAATGCAGGATAGCGCGAAAATGTCTTTGACAATCGAGCCAGGAAATTTTATATTCGAGTTGTATGTAGAAGGGCTATCCAAACCTTTTACTTCTGCTCGTTGAAAGGTGCCGCTTTCAACGAGCTTTTTTTTGACCTCTGTATTTAAAAAAGCACTTCTATTTTATAGACACCTGAATGGGTTAAAATCTATCAGATTTGCTTGAAAGGTGTTTATCTCTCCCTTTAAATCAAGTCAATGTGATATACTTGGAAACCAGCAATCCACGTAGAATATTTCATTGATGCGGCTGATAATTTACATGAACGAACATTTGGTGCAAAAGTTACTTTGAATTTTCTCCACAGGAGGGGTCAAATGAGGGAGCGTTGAGGTGCGAAGCCCGTGTGAATATGGTTTTGAAAGCTTCTCGATTTTGGGATAAGCCACGATGATTTATAACTGATTACAAGACTATTGTAAAAATTGGTACCGTGTTGTAAATAGTGGCTGTGGACTGCATATCAATGCAAGCTTTTGATGACCTTTGGTCATTTTTCCAAAACAGGACAGGTGACCTGTCCATGAAAGCGATCCCGTTGAGCGGGAGAGCAAAGCAATCTCCTGATAATCAGGCTGGAGATTGCTTCGTCGTCCCGCAACTTTAATTCTAGAATATTGGAATTAGAGTGGACTCCTCGCAATGACATGTTTCATCTGGATTGTTACAATAGTCTTGTGATTACTTAATTCGAAAAAAGTTTTTGATGATGTGACCGGCAACCTGGGGATTTTCCTTCAGGCGCCGGGTGGAATACTCATACCATTGCTGGCCAAACGGTACATACACCCGTAGTTTGTACCCGTCTTTCAGAATCAGATTTCGCAGCTCTTCATCCACTCCCAGCAGCATCTGGAATTCAAAATCATCCTTTTTTAATTTCAGCTTGTCGATTAGCTTGTAGGCTTCCCACACCAGTTTTTCGTCGTGGGTGGCGATGCCGGCGTAATGGCCGTTGCTGAGCAATTCATGCAGCAACTGGGTGAAATTCCAATTGATGATCTCTTTGTCTTTGTAAGCAATTTCCCGCGGTTCGTTGTAGATGCCTTTGCACAAGCGGACATTGATTTTTGCATGGCGGTTCGCCTGCGCCCGGATATCCTGCAGGCTGCGGCGCATGTAGGCCTGAATGACGAAGCCCACGTTGTCGAAATCCTGTTTTAGGGTGTGGTAAATTTTAAGCGTGTCGGAAGTGCAGGAGGAATCTTCCATGTCGATGCGTACAAAATTTTTCAGCTGCTCTGCGTGTTCAACCAGCTTACGAACATTTTGCAGACAGAAATCGAATCCCAATTTTAATCCCAGCATGGTGAGTTTCACGGAAATGTTGGCATCCAGTTTTTCCTGGTGAATTCTATCCAGCGCGATTAAATATTGCTGAACCGCCTTTTCCGCGTCCCCCTTATTGTGGATGTGCTCTCCCAGAACATCTAGTGTGGCACAACAACCTGCCGTATTCAATTTTTTCACCACGCTCACGGCGTGGTCCAGAGTAGGCCCGGCAATGTAGCGGCGGGAAACCTGTCCCACAAAAAATTTGGGTACAAAAGGAAGCGTCCAGACCACCAGCTTGTTCAAAAAACCCAAGGTTGATTTTCCTTTCTCTGTGTTTGATTGTGAATCATTTTCAGTAGGTTAGTTTTGTAATTTTCAAATGGTGCGTGACCAAAATCATTCGTGCAAATAACTTATTTATTAAAAACTCACGACTTTTTGAAGTGGACAATTTTTACCTTTTCAGCACTTCTGGATTCAACAGATTCGCCGGCGTTTTGCCCTGTAACCCGTCCACTAAATTTTGAGCGGCCATGGTGGCCATTTTGGTTCTGGTTTCGATGGTGGCGCTGGCGATGTGCGGGGTTAACACCGCGTTTTCCAGCTCGATCAATTCCGGATGAATTTTCGGCTCTTCCTCGTAAACGTCGATACCGGCGCCGGCGATTTCTCCGGTTTTCAGAGCGTTCACCAGCGCGCCTTCGTCAATCACCGGCCCGCGAGAGGTGTTGACCACATAGGCCGTTTTTTTTATGGTTTTGAATGCCTGCTCATTGAAAAGATGGTGGGTGCTTTCAAGAAGCGGTACGTGAATCGAGATGAAATCCGATTCTTTTAGCAAATACTCGAATGTTACTTTTTCGGCGCCGGTGGCTTGTTCGAGTTTTGGATTTGGCATTTGATCGGTGTAAAGAATGCGCATCTGAAAACCGCGCGCTTTTTCTGCCACGGCCGATCCAATCCGACCCGCGCCCACAATGCCGAGCGTCCGGCCAGTGATGTCTCCGCCTAAAAACATCATGGGCCCCCAGCCGTGGTATTTTCCTGCGCGAGTGAATTTATCGGATTCCACGATGCGTCGTGAAACCGCCAGCAGCAACGCCATGGCGTGGTCCGCTGTGGCCTCGGTCAGCACGCCCGGCGTGTTGGTTACCAGGATGCCACGCTCGGTGGCCGCCGGGAGATCGATATTATCGAATCCCACCGCATGGTTGGCGATGATTTTTAGCTGCTTGCCTGCGGTATCCATGACCTCGCCATCGATGCGTTCGGTGAGCAGGGTGAGCAGTCCGTGCCGGCCCTGAACTTTTTCCAGCAGCTCTTTTCGGCTTAAAATGTGATCTGCGCTATTGATTTCCAGCTCCTTGATATGTTGTCTCAAAATATCCAACCCCGGTTCTGGGATGACTCTCGTAACATAAACTTTGAATGATTTTTGTGGCATAACCGCTCCTTAACGCCTTCTATTTAGTGCTTGACCGAAAACTCCTTCGGAGCTGTCATTCCGGCATTATTTTGTGCCGGAATCCTCTGATTTAGACAGGAGATTCCTGCTTAAAACATGCAGAAATGACAGGACAGGCCGTTTTCGGTCCATTACTATTTAGTGATTATTGTTGTTTATTAAAAAATCTTCGATCAACTCTTTTAAAATGATGGCATGATTTTTATCCGGATTTTTATTTCCATATAAAAATGTGATGGTTTCGTTTTCCGATTTTCGAGCTAACTCTTCGAGCTTTTTGCGTCTATCGACATCGTTCATCAATTCATCTCGATAATGGGATTTGTACTTTTGCCACTCCGAAGAATCTGAACGGAACCTCTGTAATTCATAAGACGGACTTATTTCCGGTAGCCATTCATCGATTCGGGCTTCACGTGTATTTAAACCTTCAGGCCAGAACAACTCCACATAAATCCTTTGGCCGTCATCGTCTTCCGCCATTTCGTAAATATTTTTAATTTTGATCATTTGCTTTCATTCATCAGATGAATTCGTGTCTTCGGTAAATTCCAGAATTGGCAGACCGGCATTCTGCCAGTCCTGCTTACCCCCCTTTAAAAGCAGTGCATTCGTGAAACCAGCCCGCTGCAGCAATTGCACAGCCCGCTTGCCGGCAATGGAATCGGCATTCTGGCAGGTCACAATGATTTGCTGATATTTATGGAATTGGATTTCTGCGCTTTCGGAAATTACGCCTAAATTTAAGTTGACTGCGCCTTCAAGGTGGCTTTTGTTGAAATCTTCGCGATGGGAAACGTCTATCAAGATGAATTTTTCACCGTTATTTATTTTTCGCTTTAAATCAGCGATTGTAATTTCAGCTACGAATTCTTCAAGATGGCGCAACCGTTTTTCGGTTAATATGTCTGATTTTTTCACGTAAATGAATTCTAATTTTGCTAAGGGAGCCTGATTTAAAATCGGGTAAATATAATAAAACGGCTTAAGATGTGCAATAAGAAAGTGATCAATAAAATCGTTCCGGATCATTTCGAGAGGGCAAATCGTGCTAACTCTCTGTCAGGATGAATAAGGCGACAAAGATTGAAATCAGTTGGTTAAAAATAGTGATATAAATTCAGTGGGATGTACGAGGCGCCAGACGCCCATTTCAGTCTAATAGGTTCCGTTCTGTGTGGGAACCCACGTCTATCAGCTTCGAGGCACGCAGCGCGGCTTCGGCTGCAGCCAAAATGTGAAATACCGTGAACGCCGAAGCCATGGAAGAATGCCGAAAAAAATTAATGAGTTGATTAATAATTTGTTGACAACTTATTGGTAAATTGTTATATTCTCGTTGAAATTTAAAATTAAATTTCTTCACTTCACACCTTATATTGTAATTATTATTAAAATACGCCAATTCATCAAGTTGAAATCCATAAATTGTTAACACTTATTTCGCTCTTTCTGTTAAAAGCGAAGGCCTGATTTTTACCGGCAGTTTTGGGTAATTTCACCTGCGAGAATTGTCTTCTCACATCCATTTCGGTGTCACTAAATGAACAGTCGTAAGTTATGAGAGTGTCAAGAAATTTCCGTTCGGAACAATTCTTAGAAAGATATCTTCAAGAAATAAGCGAAGTTCCACTCTTGAAGCCGGAGGAGGAAGTTGCCTTGGCGAAGAAGGCTCAAAGCGGAGACATGGATGCGCTCGATAAAATCACCAAAGCGAATTTGCGTTTTGTGGTGAGTGTGGCTAAAAATTATCAGAACCAGGGTTTGTCGCTTGGGGATTTAATCAACGAAGGCAATTTGGGACTGATCAAAGCGGCCTACCGGTTTGATGTGACACGGGGATTCAAGTTTATTTCGTATGCGGTATGGTGGATAAAGCAATCCATTTTACAGGCGCTTGCGGAGCAATCGCGGGTGGTACGCTTGCCGTTAAATCGCGTGGGAGCACTCAACAAAATCGGCAAAGTGTTCAACTCCCTTGAACAAGAATTTGAGCGCGAACCATCGGCGTCTGAAATTGCCGAAGAGTTGAAAATGACCTCTCTTGAGATCATCGATGCCCTCAAGATGTCCAGCAAACAGGTATCCCTGGATGCCCCGTTAAATCAGGATGCCGAGAGTCGTCTTTTGGATGTGCTGCAAAACGATGAACAGCCCTCGCCGGACAACATTTTAATGGATGAATCACTGAAAATCGAAATCGAAGAAATCTTGCAGGATTTACCGAGTCGGGAAGCCGATGTCATAAAACTCTATTTTGGTCTGGAGCAGGAGCACTCCATGACGCTGGAAGAGATTGGCGCACGCTTTAATTTGACGCGGGAACGCGTTCGTCAAATTAAAGTCAAAGCCATAAAAAGATTGCGGCACTCTTCCAGAAGCTCACCCTTAAAAGGTTTTTTGGGGTGATAAATCCGCTTTTTTAAGTAAAAATTCCCTATATATAGTAAATAAAGTTAATTTATTGCAGTTAAATTTATTTTTTTCTTGACAAACCGCAAGAAATTTATTAAATTGCTAACGAAATAAGTGTCTTCAGATAGTCCTACCTTTACTCGAGGAAACATTAGGTATTTTATTTAAGATAGCTTTTGTGGAAATCAAGCTATTTAGCCAAATTTTATTTTTTACACAACTCCGATCCGAACTGACACATGAGGTTGAATGTTCTTTCAGATTTACTTAATGAGGAAGGGTTTTGAACCATGCATAGTAAAAAAGTAAAATTGATCTATTTTTCGGTTACAGATTCAGCTTCAAAACAAATTGAACTATCTTGGGGGAGATTTATTTCGCTGTTGTTAACGACCTTCGTGTTGATGTTATTCCTGGTATCCGCTACCATCGCTATTTTCACCGATTTTTACGAAAACATCGAAATTGCTTCCCTTTCAAAAATGAATGGCATGCTCAAAACACAACTGGCCGAAATGGGAAATAAAGTATATCAGATCGAATCGAAGATTCAAAACATTGAAAAGGAAGACGATAATTTACGGCTGATCGCCAATTTAAAGCCCATTGATTCGGATACGCGCGACGTGGGTGTGGGTGGATTTTATAACGTAAACTCGGAAGTGCACATAGTCTCCGACGAAATTTCAGATCACGTGTTTGATTATCAGAATATTCTCGATAAAATGGAAAGAAGAATTGAGCTGACGAAAGTTAGCCGCGAACAGATTAAAAATAAATTAAAAGAAAACAAAACCATTCTCAAACATACGCCATCCATAAAACCACTTATCAACGGTCAGATACGCGATAAATTCGGATTTCGCGTGCATCCGATCATCGATAAAATTCGACATCATAATGGCATTGATATCACCGCCGAAAGCGGTACCGAGGTTTTCGCCACAGCTGCCGGTGTGGTTGAAACCGTAAAAACCAATTACACCGTCAATAAAGGCTATGGAAAGTATATCATCATCGACCACGGTTTTGGATTAAAAACATTATACGGTCATCTGTCAAAAGTTCTGGTGCAGAAGGGTGAAAAAGTCGATAGATGGAAACCGATTGGATTGGTGGGAGAGACCGGCTTAGCCACGGGCCCACATCTGCATTATGAAGTTATTAAACAAGGCAGACAAGAAGATCCGCAGAAGTTTATATTAAATTGAAATGTATGTTTGATTTTGAAATTAAAGCGTCTTGAGTTGTGATGACTCAAGGCGCTTTTTTTATTTCATTTTTGAATTTCAGCAAATCGACTATTGGATTACACATGAAGTAGGCGAAAGTGAAACTATACATTTTTACGTTTCTGAGCAGCCTGATCTTAACGGCAGATATTTCAGGTTCACAGGTGGTTTTAACCGAAATTATGTTCGACGCCATCGGCAGCGATAGTCACGACGAGTTCATCGAAATATTTAACCCGTCCGTAACCGACTCAGTGGACCTGAGCGGCTGGCAGGTAAGCGACGGCAGCGGGTATGATGCGATAATTGCACATGATCAGGGCACGGTTTTAAAGCCCGGCCAATTCGGTTTAATCCTCGATCCCTCCTATTTTGATAATTCATCCACTTATGACGAACTCATCCCCGAGAATTGTTTGATTTTAACGCTTGACAACAGTACGTTTGGCAGCAGAGGGCTGTCCAATTCTACCCCGGAAACGGTCTCCGTGCTGGATGCTCTGGGAAACGTCGTCTCCGAATATACTTACTCAACCGACAACGCCGCCGGAATTTCCGATGAAAAAATCGATTTAACCGGTTCGAATTCTTCTGCAAACTGGGGCAACAGTAGAACGATTTTAGGCACGCCCGGAGCTCGCAACAGCGTTTCCGCTTTGAATTACGATTTGGCCGTTTTGGAAAAAGATATCATTTTTACCCCTCCTCAAGTTGAAAAAGGTGAATCTGTCGCCATCTCAGCGGTGGTTAAAAATGTTGGACTTCTACCAGTCACGGATTTCCAGGTGACGTTTTATGTAGATAGCGACGGGGATTCGGTGTTCAGTGCAAATGAGGCGCTATCGGCTCCGCTAACTTTTCAGGGAAGCCTGGCGCCTGCGGATTCGGTCGAGTTTTCCAGCAATTATCAGGTGTTTGCGTCCGGGCGAAAGGTCGTCGCCGTGCTGGTTTATTCAGCAAATGATCAGAATCCGGCAAATAATCTGGCAACAAGAGATTTGCTGGTTGCGTATGAGCCGCAGTCTGTTGTCGTAAATGAAATCATGTATTCACCGCTGGCCGATTTGGGGGAGTGGATCGAGATTGTGAACACCAGCAGCACTGCCATCGATTTAAATCAGTGGAGTTTTTCCGACGCCGACACCACTGTGAAAATAGGCGTGCCCGTTTCCTTGCCGCTTGCTCCAGGCCAGCATTTGGTTCTGGCACAGGATGCCTCCATCCTTGATTTCTATTCTTTGACGCCAAACTCATTTGCCGTGCTGAAAAACTGGTCGGCGCTGAACAACGACTTGGACAGCGTGGTGCTGTTTGATTTGACCAGTTCAGTGGTCGATAGGGTTGATTACCACCATGAATGGGGCGGGGCTCGCGGAGTTTCGCTGGAAAAAATCCATCCCAAGCTCGCTTCCAATCACGGTTCTAACTGGAGCTCGAGCGTGGACAATTCGGGGGCAACGCCTGGCAGGCAGAACAGCTTGTTTACCGACATATTACCGGCTCGCTCCTCTCTAACCATCGAACCCAATCCCTTTTCCCCGGACGGCGACGGCCAGGACGATTTTGCAGTGATCGGCTACGAGCTGCCGTTGTACACGGCCTTGGTTAATATCAAAATTTATGATTTACGCGGCCGGCTTGTGCGGTTTTTGCTGAACAACCAGCCGTCCGGATCAAATCATGTTGTCCTCTGGGATGGGCGAGATGACCAGGCTCAGAAAGCGCGTATGGGCATTTACATCGTTTTTTTACAGGCTTTAAATGAACAGTCGGGCGTTCTGAAGACGGAAAAAAAGACGGTGATTTTAGCTGGCAGATTGTGAGATTCAGGAAACGGATTCCTGAAATGGCGGCCTTGGTCTTTTCGTAACTACCGCGAGAATCATTTTTATCTTCTCTTATTCCCCTGTCATCAAAGAAGCTGCCAACCGGACTTTTGGGGTTCTGCGGATTCAAATATTCGTGTGTACCCGTTCAATTTTCTGTTGATTTTTAAATAGTAAAGGATTATATTAAACACTTATTTTTTTTGAACCCAATTAAACACGGGCGAATCCAAAATCCGAATGCACAATTTGATGGGTCGCGGGGTCAGGTGCAAATCATAAAATAGATTATTTGTCAACTTAAATGGAGGTGGGCAATTTGAAATTAACACCTTTAGACATTAAAAAGCAGGAATTTAAAAAAACAATTCGCGGGTTTGATCCCATCGAAGTCGAAACGTTTCTCGAAATGGTGGCTGAAGAATATGAAAATTTGATACGGGAAAAAAACCACCTGGCCGACGAAGTTTTGCAGCTTAAAACACAACTGCACGATTATAAAGATGTGGAAAAAACCCTGCAAGAAACGCTGGTTACGGCGCAGCAAACCATCAGTGATTCACGTGAAAATTCCGCCCGTGAAGCAGAAACCATCATTCACGAGGCTGAAATAAAAGCGGAGAACCTCTTGCAGGAAACGAAACTGCAGTTGGCAGAATTGAAAAATGACATCGTGCTGCTCAAGGCACAGAAAGAATCGTTTGCCCGCCGGCTGAAACACCTGTTAGAATCTCAGCTTGAGCTCATGGAAGTCCTGGAGATGGATGATCTTGGGTACAAAAAAATGGAGAATAAACCGGAATCTCCGAGAGTCGTCTCTGAAAAGCCAGAGGCCGATATCGAATTTGAAGGCATCGATGACATGCTACCCGATGATGCGTCGACAGCAAATGAAAAGGTGAGTTCCCTGGAGGCAGAGGCAGCCGAGGAGAAAGAGCTCGCCAATTGGCCGCAGCAGACCCAAAAACCGGATGAAAAAAAAGACGAAGATGCGGAGCACGACCCGCCCCAAAAGTCTCGCATTTCTGACCGTTTGATTTTTTAATTTCAAAGTTTTGAATGGAAGAAATAGAAGAACAAAAGGGGAAATATGAGTACACCCCGCAGAAGCACCGTGAGTGATTATTTGCAGAAAGTCGGATTTCGCAAAAACAGACTTAAATCAAATACACGGATTCGGGAGGTAGGATGCAAGAATTAAAAGCGAAAATTAAAGAGGCCAGCGATTTTATCAAAAAGGCAACTCCGGTTGAGCCCGAAGTGGGCATCATTTTGGGAACGGGGTTGGGTGCACTGGCGAAGGAAATCGAACAGGAAACCACGATTTCGTATGATCAAATTCCGCATTTTCCAGTTTCCACGGTGGAAAGCCATGCCGGGCGATTGATATTTGGAAAAATCGGCCGCAAATCGGTGATAGCCATGCAGGGCCGCTTCCATTATTATGAAGGCTACTCGATGAAGCAAATCACCTTTCCCGTGCGCGTAATGAAAAATTTGGGCGCCCATACGCTGCTGGTCTCCAATGCCTGCGGCGGTATGAATCCGTTGTTTACGCCGGGCGATATCATGATCATTACCGATCATATTAACCTGTTTGGGGACAATCCTCTCATCGGAGTGAATGACGATTCACTGGGGCCGAGATTTCCGGATATGTCGGAACCGTACAGCCTGGAGTTGATTCAGTTGGCAGAAAACATAGCTCTTGCGGAGCGTATCAAAGTGCAAAAGGGCGTTTACGTTGCAGTGAGCGGTCCGAATTTGGAGACCCGTGCGGAGTATCGCTTTTTGCGGTCCATAGGCGCGGATGTGGTGGGCATGTCCACCATTCCCGAAGTGATCGTAGCGGTGCACAGCTCCATGCGCGTTCTGGGCTTGTCGGTGGTCACGGATGCCTGTTTTCCGGACGCTTTAAAGCCGGTGAACATTCAGGAAATTTTGAAAACCGCGGCCGCGGCCGAGCCCAAATTAACTTTGCTCATGAAGCGGGTGGTCGAACAAATTTAAACAGATGTCGCAATTCAATTATGCAGGAACAGATAGTCTGAATAGGTAATCGAACGCATGTTCAAAGAATTGCCAACACAACTGCAATTTCCGGATCTCGAGAAAGAAATTCTCAACTACTGGGAAGAAAATCAGATTTTCAAGAAAAGCGTTGAAAATCGCGATCCGCGCAAGCCTTTCGTATTTTACGAAGGCCCGCCCACCGCAAACGGCCGGCCCGGAATTCACCACGTTATTTCGCGCACCATCAAGGATTTTGTCTGCCGGCTCAAAACCATGCAAGGTTACCGAGTTGAGCGCAAGGCCGGCTGGGACACCCACGGACTGCCGGTGGAGATCGAAGTGGAAAAAGAGCTCGGATTTACCAGCAAAGAAGAAATCGACGCTTACGGAATAGAGAAGTTCAACGAGAAATGCAAGCAGAGTGTCTGGCGATACAAAGCCGATTGGGATGAGCACACGCGTCGGATCGGTTTCTGGGTGGATCTGGAGCACCCGTATATTACCTACGAAAACAATTACATCGAATCCGTCTGGTGGATTTTAAGTGAATTCTGGAAAAAGCAGCTCATTTACCAGGGCCACAAAATTTTGCCTTACTGTCCCCGCTGTGAAACCCCTCTTTCTAGCCACGAAGTTTCGCAGGGCTATCAGATGGCAGAGGACCCATCGGTGTATGTGCGCATGCGGTTGCGGGATGAAGCAAACACCTCCTTTCTGGTGTGGACCACCACCCCCTGGACGCTGATTTCCAATGTGGCTTTGGCGTTTCATCCTGAGATTAAATATGTGAAAGTCAAATTCGGTGATGAGTTTTTGATTCTGGCAGAAGCAAGGCTGGAATTCTTAAAGGATTCTTATGAAATCGTGCAACATTATTCGGGGAAGGAATTGCTCGGAATAAATTATCAGCCCCTGTATCATTTTTGCGCCACCGACAGAAAACTGCACTACACCGTCGCCGGTGACTTCGTTTCCACCGAAGAAGGTACCGGCATCGTGCACATCGCGCCGGCTTTTGGCGAGGACGATTACCAGGTGGGCTTAAAGCACGACCTGCCGGTGCTGCAGCCGGTAGACAAAAGCGGAAAGTTTACCGCGGAAGTCACGCAATTTGCCCAAAAATTTGTGAAATCAGCAGATCCCGAAATCATCGCCGATTTAAAAGACCGCGGGCTGTTGTTTCTCGAAGAAGTTTATTCGCACAGTTATCCACATTGCTGGCGTTGCCATTCACCGCTGCTGTACTATGCTAAAAAATCTTGGTTTCTGCGCACGACTTCCATGAAAGACCGGTTGCTCAAAAACAATCAGAAAATTAGCTGGTATCCGAAAGAAGTGGGGAAAGGCCGTTTTGGTGAATGGCTGCAGAACAATGTCGATTGGTCGCTCTCCCGGGATCGCTACTGGGGCACACCCCTGCCCATCTGGCTGTGTACGGAATGCGAACATGCGCTCTGTATCGGCAGTGTGGCGGAGCTGAAAAAACTATCGGGCTTGCGGGAAGATATCGATCTCCACAAGCCGCATATCGATAGCGTGGAAATCACCTGTCCGAAATGTCAGGCAGCCATGGAACGCACACCGGAAGTCATCGACGTCTGGTTCGATTCCGGCAGTATGCCGGTAGCACAATGGCACTATCCCTTTGAAAATCAGGAAATATTCAAAAACAGCTTTCCAGCGGATTTTATTTCTGAAGGCGTGGATCAAACCCGCGGTTGGTTTTATTCTTTGCTGGCCATTGCCGCCATGTTGTTTGACCAGCCCTGTTACAAGATGTGCATTTCGCACGATTTGATTTTAGACAAAAATGGGCAAAAAATGTCGAAGAGCAAGGGCAACACCGTGGATCCCAAGCTCATTTTGGATGAATTTGGCGCCGATGCATTGCGCTGGTACTTGCTGACAGTCAGCCCGCCCTGGGTGCCCACCCGCTTTGACACCGAAGGAGTCCGCGAAGTGCTCAGAAAATTTCTGGGTACGCTGGTGAATGTGTATTCATTCTTTGCCATGTACGCCAACATCGACAAATTTGCCTACGAGCGCGAAATCATTGCGGTTGAAAAGCGCTCAGAGATCGACCGCTGGCTCTTGAGTAGGTTGAACGGTCTGGTGGAGCAGGTGAATGCGCTATTACAGCGTTACGACCTCACGAAATCCGCCCGTCTGATCTCGGAATTCGTCATCGACGATGTTTCTAACTGGTATGTCCGGCGCTGCCGCCGGCGATTCTGGAAATCGGATCTGGGGGAAGACAAATTGGCCGCGTACCAGACGCTGTATGAAGTGTTGTTTTGTCTGACGAAATTGATGGCGCCGTTCACGCCTTTTATTTCAGAAGAAATCTATTTGAATTTAACCGCCGGCAAAAATGGCGAAGCGCAGAGTGTGCATTTAACCGATTTTCCGCAGGCCGCTTCCAGAGAACATGCCTATCGCGACGAAGCACTGGAACAGCGCATGAATTTGCTGCGCAAAGTGGTTTTCCTCGGCCGTGCCCTGCGAAATGAATCGGGCATCAAGGTGCGACAACCGCTGATGAAAATCATTGTGGCGGCCAAAGACAAAAACGTCGAAAAACAAATTGACAGCATGACGAAACTGGTTTTGGAGGAGTTGAATGTTAAGGAGATTGCGTTTGTGTCCGATGAAAAAGCATTGCTTTCAAAAAAAGCCGCGCCGCTATTCAATCAGTTAGGACCGAAATTTGGCAAGGAAGTCAAAGAAGTTTCAGAGGCTATTCGTGATTTAAGCAGTTCAGAAATTGAGCGTTTGGAAGCCAACGGCCAATTAGAGTTCGAAATTAAAGGACGCAAATTTACCGTGGCGCTTGAAGACGTGGCCATCACTACCGAAAACGTAGAAGGGTTGGTGGTGCAGAAAGAAGACGACTTGACCATCGCTCTGGATGTGCAGATTACACCGGACCTGCTGAACGAAGGATTGGCGCGCGAATTTGTCAACCGGATTCAAAACATGCGCAAAAATGCGGGATTCGATGTGGTAGATCGTATAAATATATACTACAAAACTTCGGATATTTTGCATGCGGCTATCGAATCGCGTGCTTCTTACATTTGCAACGAAACTCTGGCAGATAAGCTGACCGCCAATTCCGGACAAGGCGCCTACTCCGAGGAATGGATCATCGATGGTAATAAAACCCTTATTGCGATTGAAAAAAAATCGTGAAAATTAAATAATAATGAAGTATTTTAATCAATAGCTAATGTCTGAGCAATACATAAATAATATGGGAGGTTTCTATGACTAAAGAGGAACTGGCCTATTTCAAGAATATCCTTTTGGATAAGAGAAAAGAAATACTCAAGGAATTAGGCCAACTCAAGGACGGCGAAATGTCAGCAACTTTGAAAGATGCATCCGGTGAAAATTCCGCATACTCTTTCCACATGGCAGATGTCGGCACCGATAATATGGAGAGGGAAAAAAAGTTCTTTTTTGCAACAAAAGAAGGTCGATTCCTCTATCATATTGAGCAAGCGCTGGAGCGTATTGAAGAAAAAACGTTTGGCGTGTGTCATGAATGTGGCAATCCCATCGGTAAAGAACGATTAGAAGCCGTGCCACATGCACGACTGTGCATCACCTGCAAGTCCAACGAAGAAAAGAATAAAAAATCGGTTAAATAATAACCGGATGCAATTATTGCCGATGCTTGAGAAATGAATTTTTATTTAAGGGCCGTAAACTTTAAAGGTATGTTTTGCGGATATTAATCGTATCATTAATCGTTGTCGTTTTAGACCAAATTTCCAAATTCGCCGTAAAGTTCTATTTTAAACTTGGAACGTCACATGATATATTCGGCGATGTCGTCCGATTGACCTACATTGAAAATCCCGGCATGGCTTTTGGAATTCAATTTGGCGGGCAAAAATTTTTCACCATCTTTGCTGCGGTAGCGACGGTCATCATTTTTATTTATATCGTAAAAGCCCGGGAGGAAAAGGGCCCCCTGCGTTTTTCGCTAGCCCTGATATTGGGCGGAGCGATCGGGAATTTGATCGACCGTTTTTTGTACGGCAAAGTTGTGGATTTCGTGGATATCGGCCTCGACGATACGCGCTGGCCCATTTTTAACCTGGCGGACAGTTCGGTCACCATCGGTATGATCATATTGGTCACCCTCGTCCTGTTTGATAAAAGCCAGAAACAGCAGGAAGAGCAGCCCGCTGAAAAAGAAGCATTCCCATAAAATTTACTGTTTTTCCCAAATACCATCTCATCTCAAATTTGATTTATGCAAGAGGATGAATTTTTCGAATTCGTTATTCCTCCCAACAAGGACAAAGAGCGTCTTGATAAATACTTAACCCGCCTGATCGGGTCGGTTTCGCGGGCACGACTGCAGAAAGTGATCGAAGAAGGCAAAGTTCTGGTGAACGGCGTGCCGGCCCGGGCCAGTCATCAGGTAGCGCCGGATGAAAAAATCGTGGTTTGCGTCCCCAAACCGCAAAAAATCGATATCCTTCCTGAAAACATCCCGCTGAACATTCTCTACGAAGATAACCATCTCATCGTGCTGAACAAAGAAGCCGGTATGGTAGTGCATCCGGCTTTTGCCAATTACACCGGCACCCTGGTCAATGCGCTGCTGCACCATTGTGGCAACCTCTCCAACATCGGCGGCAAACAGCGTCCGGGGATTGTACATCGGCTGGACAAAGACACCTCGGGGCTCATGGTGGTAGCGAAGGATGATATCACTCATCGCCACCTGTCGTGGCAGTTTGCCGAAAAACGCGCCACCCGAGAATATTTCGCCCTTGCCTGGGGCAGATTTAAAAAGCGAAAAGATAAAATATCTACCTTCATCGCCAGAAGCCCCAAAGACCGCATGCGCATGACGGTGCAGCCCCAGGGCAAAGTGGCAGTCACCAATTATGAAGTGATGCAGACTTTTCGACTTTTATCCGCGGTTCAGCTCAAACTCGAAACCGGCCGTACGCACCAGATCCGAGTGCACCTTACCTTTTTAGGTCACCCGGTATTTGGCGATCACACTTACGGCGGGAGAAACAGACAACTGGGCGCACTTTCGAATCAAGACCGACTATATGCCATCGAGTTGTTGGACTGTCTGGATCGCCAAGCGCTGCATGCGAAAACTTTGGCTTTCACCCATCCCATCAAAAACCAGCTTATGCAGTTCGATTCGGAATTGCCTGCCGACATGAAACATTTGCTTGAACGACTGCGTAAAGAAGTGGCATAACTTTGAGATGCAATTCTTAGACTGAATTGTTGCACAATCTTTTTTCCTCACCCACGATTTTGAATAATGACAGACATTTATCCAAAACAAATACCACAAGTTTCGATGTGATATTAAGTAAATGCCAAATAAATAGTGATTGACCGAAAACGGCCTTTACTTGTCATTCCTGCAATTGTTAAGAAGGAATCCATTGGTCAATTAGGCACGAGATTCCCGATAACGGCAACGATTACGGATGGACTAAATAATCCCCAAAACGACCAGATAGGAGAATCTAACATGAATCACAAACCGTTAGCAGCCTCCGTTTTCATTTGCCTGATGTGTCTGGCATTTGAATCCGGATTGGCCCAATACTATCAAGTTAAACGATTTAAAAAACGCTTCGACGTTCCCGCCAACCAGCTCCTGGAGGTTAATATTGATATCGACGCGGCTGAAGTGAGAATGGAAGCTTCGCCCCGGCGTCGGGAAGCGAGGGTGACCATTTATTACGTGGTAGACATGTTCAACGTCCGAGTATCATCTGATTTCGATGAACGGCATTCGCGTCTGGACATCGAATTCGAGCGTAAAAAGTGGGTGCACTCGGATGACGACGATGTGAAAGCCGAGGCCATAATCGAGCTGCCGGCGGGCGTGGAAATCGACCTGGAAGCCAATGTGAAAGCCGGTGAAGTCGATATCGATTTTGGGGGTCTGGCGCTTGCCGGGCTGGATTTGACCACTTGGGCTGGAGAAGTGTCTGTGGACTTCTCGGAGCCCAATAAAACCCGAATGGACTATTTGAGAATCAATACCAAGATCGGCGAAACCCATATCGATAAATTGGGAAATGCCCGTTTTAAAAGGGCGGAAATCAACGGCGGCATCGGCGAGCTGCAGGTCGATTTTCGCGGACAACTTTTGTATGAAGCTGTGGCAAAAGTAGATCTGGACATCGGTGAAACCGATATAGTTTTGCCCCGAGAGGTGGGTATTAAAATGGCCGTGTCCAAATTTCTATTTTTGTCTGATTTTCGGGTTCCGAAGCGATTCACAAAATCCGGACGATATTATTTCAGCCAAAATTATGACCATACCAACCATGAACTGGAGCTGCACATTAGCCCTGGCCTGGGTGAGCTAAAAATCGGCTACTAAATGGTGAATCACCGAGGCCTGCCATAAACTGGCATTTGATTTCTGCTTGCTGTGTTTTGTAAAGCAAACCTTGCAGAAATAACGTGAATTGATTTATTAGACAGATAAAAATTTTAATGGGAAAACTACTCAGTTAAAAAGAGGGTGCAAAAAATGAAATCTAAAATATTCATTCTGATGGCGGTTTGTACTCTACTAGGGTTTGAGTCGGGGGTCAGCAAAGAAATTAAAAAAGTTGAAGAAAAGACTTTTAAACTGAAATTAAACAGCTCCGTGACCATCATCGGCGACGAAGGTACGATTGTGGTTGATTCCTGGGATAAAAACGAGGCCTTTTTAAAAATCACCAAAAAGGTCTGGCACCGCAATGAAGAGCTCGCAGAAGAGCTGATGAACGAACTGGAAATCGAAATCGAGCATTCAGACACACGTCTCTATATTCGAGAAATCGATTATTACCACGATCACGGCGGCAGTTTCTGGGATATTTTTGATGACCACCGCCGGCGGCGCAGGGGAGAGTATCAGATCGACTACAAACTCACTCTGCCCCGGCAAGTGAATCTGAAAATTGAAAACGACGAAGGGGATGTGGAGGTTAAAGGCCTCTCCGGAAGCGCGCGTATTAAAGTGGATGAAGGCAACATCGATTTAAAAAAGTTAACCGCCATCCGTTTGAACATCGAACTCGATGAGGGCCATTTGAAGGCGGAAGACCTTGGCGGGAAAAACACCACCTTTTATGCAAATATCGATGAAGGAGCGGTGCGTTTGTACAATTGCGAGCTGGAAGAATGCGGACTCAGCAGCGATGAGGGCGATTTTATTTTAAAAGGCTTGAAAGCCAAACTGCTGGACGTGGAAACCGATGAGGGTGATATCGAAGCCGAGGTGGAGATTTACAAAAAAGGACGCTGCAAATTTCGCACGGATGAAGGAGATATCGAGATTTATCTGCCTGCCGATATCGAAGCCGATTTTCGAGTGGAAACCACGGAAGGCCGCATTCGCACTGACTTTCCTGTGGAGATAAACCGACGCGGGGAAGACGGCGAGCGTTTAGATGATCGGTTGGGTGAAGGGCGGGTGCGAATTATCGCCTTCACTGAAGAGGGTAATATTTTTCTTAGAAAATGGTAATCTGATCGAATTTGGGAGATAATCCATGCGTAAGAGAATTTTTATCTACAGCATTTTCATCCTTGTGGGATTGGCGACGCTGCTTTTCGCCGGCACCATTCGCGAGCATTTAGATGAGACGTTTAAATTGCAGCGCGGTAGTAAAGTTGTACTTTCCAATACCAATGGCAACGTGATCATCGAATCGTGGAATAGAGACGAGGTACGCATCCGGGCAGAGAAAATTGTTAGAGCCAACGATCGCCGCACCGCTGAAAAAATTATGGATGAGATTGAAATTGAGATCGACTCAAAAATGGACTTTCTCCGAATCGACACCTATATTCCAAGACGGCAGAACGGCTTCTGGGGCGCCATTTTTGGAGAAAACGCCCAGGTCCGCGTCGAGTATCGTTTGCTGGTTCCAGAAAAAGTGGATCTGGAAATTGGCACGGTGAATGGGCGGGTAAGCATCGCCGAGGTCACTGGTGAAATCGAAGTGCATTCCACCAACGGCCGAATTGAAATCGCAAAAGCCAGAGGTTCGGTGCAGGCTAAAACCACCAATGGCGGCATCGAAGTGGAGCTGCTGAATTTCGATCAGGGCGAAGACATGACGTTCAAAACCACCAACGGCAGCATCCGCGTTTACTTACCCGCTGCTTTTAGCGCGTTCGTGGATGCCCGCACCACCAATGGCAGCATCCGCACCGATTTTCCCATAAAGGTGCGAGGTGAAATCAGCAGAAGAAGATTGCGCGGTTCCATAAATCGCGGCGGAGGACATCTCAGTCTGCACACGACCAATGGCAGCATTAAAATTTTGGAGCGGTAACAAACCAAAAACGGCGGAACTAATGCTCCGCCGTTTAGGGAAAGGAGGGGTGGATGGAGAAATTCTATTTATTATATCATTGAAAATTAAATGTCATATTTTTAATTAAGTAATGCTTTGTTTAACAACTATTGTGCCACATTAAAATTAAGAAAAATATCGTTTTTTGTATTTGGCATAACTAATATAAAATAATTGTAATTAAGCCCATTCTCATAATTTTTCCCTTAAAAAGAAATTAATTAAATTCGCAAAAACCGGCGTTATACGATACTACACTGTTTCATACTGAAACATCCATATTTTTTTAAAGTTAGACTGCCTTTTCCACCCAGAATTATCCTTAAAACACCAAACAAACTTCCCTTCCGCCGGTTCTAAATTTTGCTTGACTTTTAACAGAAATTATTTTAAAATCATCTCAACTCAAATCAGGTCTAATGTTGATTTCTTATGGCAGACTTTTGTTCGAATCACCCACATGTTACCACCAAACGCAAATGTTTTCACTGCCTGAAGTTTATTTGCACCGATTGTCAGATTTTAGCCGATCACCACTATTTTTGCAGCATCAAATGTTATAAAAGATATCGAAACATCAGCCTGGTAACCGGATTTTTAAAATGGCTAAAAAATCCTTTGCAATTGCCTTTGTATATTTATCGTGATCTTAAAAATATTTGGAAATCCTCTTTTTTGAAATATCTGTTCAATCTTCTACCATTAGTGGTACTCGCTGTTGCGATCTGGCTGGTTCTGGATATTCGACAAAAGCTCGGGGTTATGGAGCTCAAATTGCAGGAATTAAAAGTGTCTTCTGAAAGCGCCCGTCCTTTAGCTGAATCCTTGCCGTCCCTTGCCATTGCCCAACCAGAGGATGGCGCCCTGGTGTTGTCCAATCGCATAGATATTGTGGGCGAAGCACCGGAAAACCAGATGATCTGTCTGGTGGTGGATGAACAAATTAAAGCGGTGACATTGCCGCACAATGGCCAATTTGAATTTGCTGATATTACAGCCAAACGCGGCGAAAATGTGTTTACTGTGAAAGCCATGACCGAAGATGGGAAAGTGGTTTCGTTGCAAACCATTCACATTAAATATCGCAATCCAACTGTAAGTTATCTGGCTAAAAATTTCACGCGAGGGAATCGGGAGGAGTCAAAAATCGCGTTGACTTTTGACGGAGGCTATCTCGCCAATGTCAGTGAAGAAATTTTAGATATTTTAAAAGATAAACAGGTTAAGTGCACCATGTTTCTGTCCGGCACCTACATTCGCAAGCATGCTGATCTGGTGCGCAGAATGGTGGCAGAAGGACATGACATCGGCAACCACACCTGGAACCATCCACATCTCACGGAATTTGTCGATAAAAAAGTACATGTGACCCGCTCCGATGTTACTCGGGAATTTGTGCAAAAGCAACTCAATGAGACTGCGCTGGCGTTTCAGGCTTGTACCGGTACCACCATTCATCGACTGTGGCGGGCGCCGTACGGGGAGCACAATCGGGAGATTCGCGAGTGGGCTGCGGAATTGGGGTACCGTCACATCGGCTGGACCATCGGGCACGACTGGGAAAATAACATGGATACTCTGGATTGGGTTTCGGACACGACTTCCACAGCGTACCGCAGCGCCGAAGAGATTTATGAGAAGGTGTTGAATTTCGGCAACGGAAAAAGCAGCGGCGCCAACGGGGCCATCGTCATCATGCATTTAGGCAGCATGCGTAAGCACGACTTTCCCCACAAAATGCTGCCCAAAATCATCGATGGCCTGCGAGAGCACGGGTATCAGCTTGTGCGCGTTTCTGAAATGCTGGATTAAAACGCGCTGCTGTGGTGTTTGTAATGATTAATTCCAACTAATCCAATTCAGGAGGTAAAAATGGCCGTAGTAAAATGTGCCCGTTGCGGGAACGATAGCCTGGCTTTGGAAGAAGCTCCTTACAAAAATGAGCTGGGACAAAAGGTTCTGGCCGCCACCTGTCAAGACTGCTGGAGCGCCTGGATGAGTCAACAATTAATGTTGATGAATGAATATCGGCTCGACCCTTTGAACGATGAACACAGTAAATTCCTGGACAAAGAAATGCACACCTTTTTGAATTTGAGCTGAAGGCGGCCTATTTTGCGAATGAGTTTTTAGTCAGTATCGACTTTTCACACAGACTGGGAAGCGTGCACACCCTCGATTCTAAACACCTGAACCAATGTTACGCTAAATCGCTCTGCTAAGTTTTAAAAAAATAAGCACAGGAAAGATTCCAATGACCTTAAAAATCAAATCGGACGCGCTGCAGTCCATCAATCCCCGCAATGGAGAAGCCATCGGGGAATTCGCCAGTACTCCGATTGATGAAATACCAGCCATCATTCAAAAAGTGCAGACCGCTTCAGAAAACTGGAGCAATTTGAGTTTGAAAACCCGGCTCGAGCTGGGGAAAAAGGCCTATCGGCAATTTTATTTTTATCAGGATGAGGTCGCCCAAATTATCTCTGCAGAGACCGGCAAACCGTTGGCAGAGGCCTATTCCAGTGAAATACTACCGGTGCTGGATTGCTTCAAATATTATTTAAAAAATACTCCAAAAATAATTCGGGATCAACCGATTCGATCGGGCAACCCCATATTTAAACTTCGAAAAGGCTTTGTGCGCTACGAGCCTCTGGGTGTGATTCTGGTGATTTCACCCTGGAATTATCCGTTTCTTCTGGCCATGCAGCATATCGTGCCGGCGATTCTGGCCGGCAACGTGGTTATCCACAAGCCGTCGGAGCAGACGACTTTAACCGGTTTGAATATTCGAGAAATATTCGATCGTGCCTACCTGCCCAAGGGGGTGCTGGAAATCGTCACCGGCCTGGGCGATGTGGGACAAGCTCTGGTCAATTCCAAAGTGGACAAGATCATTTTTACGGGCAGTACCGCCGTAGGGAAAAAGATCTACCAATCGGCCGCCAAAAATCTGGTGCCGGTCAGCATGGAGCTGGGCGGCAACGATTGCATGATCGTTTTGGAGGATGCCCCGGTCGAACGAGCGGTGAACGGTGCCTTATGGGGCGCCTTTTGTAACGCCGGACAGGCCTGTCTTTCTGTGGAACGGCTCTACGTGCAGGAAGCGATTTATGAGACTTTTGTGCGGATGTTGGTAGAAAAAGCCGGCAAAATCCGTCTCAATTCGAAGAACGGTACTGGCGATATTTCTTGTTTGATCAACGAAGCCCAGTTTGAAAAGGTGCGGCGTTTGGCGGAGAATGCCCGGCAAAAGGGCGCCTCGGTTGTCGCCGGCGGCAAGCCGCGCCAGGAGCTCGGAGCGTGGTTTTTTGAACCGACAATTTTAACCAACGTGGACCGCTCTATGGACGTGATGCAGGAGGAAATTTTCGGACCTTTGCTCACCGTCACGCCTTTTTCGACGGAAGAAGAAGCGGTGACCCTGGCTAACGGTACGGAGTACGGTCTCGCTGCCAGCATCTGGACACAAAACCGTAAACGCGGTCTGGCGTTGGCTGAAAAGCTCCAGGCCGGCAGCGTCATGATTAACGATCTGCTCATTCACATCGCACAGATGGAAGCGCCCTACAACGGCCACAAAAACAGCGGCCTCGGCGTCACTCACGGTCCCTGGGGAGTCATGGAAGTGATGCAGCCGAAATTTATCAACACCGACCGCCCCCTGCTGCGGAGATTTCTGTCGTTGTTTGCCCGCAGACTTGTCAACAACGATATCTGGTGGTTTAACTATAGTGAAAACGCGGTGAATCGATTTAAAGTGTTCACGGATTTTCTGCACGGCCATGGCTTGTGGAAACGTCTCCGCAGCCTGCCGGCGGTTGTTAAGGCGGTGTTTCGAAACGACTATCTTTAAAGGCGCCATTTTTATTTCCCTGAGATGTCCTGTAACGGGGGGGGCGAAGCGCGAGACCGGCCATGCATGAAGAATGAACTTATGGGCTGCTGTATTAACTCATGAAGATAAAATACGGAAACCCTTTGCTATGTCTGTAAAAGAAAAAGAATCCATCAAGCTGAACGAACAGCTCACTCAGCAAATGGACATCATCCTAAAATGTACCATTTCTTCGGAAAAATACGGGCGATTGCTATTGGCTTCCCCGCCGGAGTCCCGCTACCCTTATGTTTATCCGCGTGACTGTAACTGTGCTGTGCAGCTTTTTCGTCGATTAGCTGGTTCAGTGGTCGGATATGATGTGGCCGGGCAAGCCTTTGATCTCATGCGCTCCATGGCGTATTTTATTAAAGATGTCCTGTCCGATTCCGGTTACTGGGGTCAGCGTTATGGCCTGGACGGTTGCGATAAAAGCATTTACAAACAGGAGGATAACCTGGCGCACGGCATTGCCATCATTTGCAATTATTTGTTGGCTTGCCATCGCCTGAAGAAGGCTATTCCGGAGCTGGAAGAACTGCTCTATAAAATCGACCAGGCGCTGGTGTATGCTATCGAGCGTTTTTACCAGAAAGAGCTGAATCTGTTTCATTCCACCACCTCCATCCATGAATCGGCGCTGGAAGAGGGCTTTACCTGCTGGGTCAATTTTGCTTTTTTGTATGCCTTTTCCTTAGCAGAGGAAGTGGCGAATCTGTTGGACGAAAAGAACCTCATCTCTGATTCACACCTGCGTTTTCGAAAGCATTTTCTCTACTCTGTGAGTGAATTGTTCCTGTACGGTGAAAGATATGTTCGCCGCATCGATCCGCAGGGAAATATCGACATGAGGCCGGATTTCACCCTCCTGAGTCCCTTTTATTTTGGCTTTTGTCATTATGGATCTGCTTTAAATAAGAGCGTCAGTTTCTTAGAAAAACAGTTGTGGGATCCCGAGCTGGGCATGATCATGCGCTATCTTCCCTTCAGCAAGGATTTTGCTACCCACGTGCATGCCGGCAACGGTCCCTGGCTGCAATATACGGCCATCCTGGCTCAGTACCACTACTGGTCGGGAAACCTCAAACGCGGGGATGAGCTGCTGCAACTGATCGACGTTCATAAAAATGATCAGGGTGAAATTCCTGAGCATCTCTCCACCTGCAAGCGATTTGAGGAATTCAGGAAAAATGAATGGCAAACGGGCGTCGATTTCCAGAAAGAATTCCATGAGCCAATTTTGCTGGAAAATGTGCAATTTGATAAAATATTAGAGGAAACCAACAACATGGCTCGTGCCTACGGTGAAACCGGTGAGAAGTGCATGTTTGTGAACGCAGCCAGTCCCGAAGGCGGCTACATTCAATTCGCCACGCCTTTGATGTGGTCGCACGTGGAGTACGCCCGTGCTTTGTTGATTCGAAGCGGTGATTGGTGGAAGGTCAATCGACAGTAAGATGTTAATTCTGGTTTCAATTGACTACGGCTCAATCCGATCATTTTCACGGGAATCGGGCGCTTTAAATGGCTCACCAATTGAACATTTTGATTGAAAATCAGCCTGAAAATGAAGGCCGATGTTAACTTAAAAATCGGTGAAACTTCTTGTATTTGCGGTCGTTTACTTTTTGATGTATATTTTAAAGATTTCTTGACATACTGTAAAAGTTTTTGTATATTTACGCCTTGTATTTGGAAATATAGATTTTATCCCAAGTACCTGGAGCATTAGAGGGAAAAAAATCATTTGAGTTTTCGGCTTAAATGATTGAACTTTTTAAATTTTTGTCAATTACCGGAGCGGAGGAAAAATGCAATTCAATTTACGAAATGATACGTCTTGTTCTACTTATCTACCTGATGTAAATTCCTCTTCCACCAACGCAGAACTTTTAGAAAAACAAGAATCCATCACCAAAGCTGTGATCATCGCAGCGGGTAACGGCAGCCGGTTACACGGTTATCAAAATAACTGCCCCAAACCATTAGTCAAAGTCGGGGGCATGCCTTTGCTGCAACGGGTGATTCTGTCTGCAAAAAAGGCTGGGGTGAAAGAATTTGTCATCGTTTTGGGGTATCAGGCTGCGCGGATTCGCCAAACCATCAAAGCTGACAAACTGGGGGTTAAGATAACCTGGGTGCGCAATCTCGATTGGCGCAATCCTAATGGCATTTCCGTGTTAAAAGCAGAACGATACGTCGAAGGTAAATTTTTTCTGTTTATGTCTGATCACGTCTTCGATCCCAACATTTTGAGCAAACTGGTGGACATCGACCTGGGCAACGATCAGGGGCTTTTATGTGTGGACTATGCGTTGAATAGAGTACCCAATCTCGATGACGCCACCAAAGTTCGGACGGAGAACAATCGTCTCATCAATTTGGGTAAAAGCCTCACGGATTTCAACGCCATCGATGTGGGAATCTTCGTCTGTACCCCGCATTTATTTGACGCCTTGCGCCAGAGTCAGGCCAACGGCGATTACACGCTTTCGGGAGGCATTCGCGTGCTGTCTCAGATCAACCGCATGAGGACGTTCAACATCGAAAACTCCTACTGGCAGGATGTGGACACGATTCCGGATGTCCGGCACGCGGAAAAAATATTGCTGCATTCCACCCGCTCCAAAAGTGATGGAATCATTGCGAAATCCATCAACCGCAAAATCTCGAATCACATAACCAAATGGTTGATCCGAACTCCGATTACTCCGAATCAAATTTCTATTTTTAACTTGTTGTTTACGATTTTCATCGCGTATCTGGTTTCGTTTGGGGAAGTCGTCACCACCATTGTGGCCGGCATCCTGTTTCAACTGGTGTCGATTTTAGACGGCTGCGATGGCGAAGTGGCCAAGATCAAATTGAAGAATTCCAACTCCGGCGCGCTGGTGGATACCATCACCGATCAAATGTCTTACATCGCATTTATCATCGGGGTTACGGTTGGTGCTTATAACGCCAGTCAAAATTTTATCGTATTTGTGGCGGCAGTGATAAATATTGCCTTTTTGATCGTCGCGTTAAAATACGGCATGCTCTACGTGCGCAGAAAAGGTTCACGCAGTATGAGAACCTTTGATAAAGAAATTTCGGCTTTTAAAAATTCTAAAAACAAAGTTTGGTATTTAAAGCTCTTTGGACTGGTGCACGGTTTCGGTCGAAGAGATTTGTTTTCATTCATCGCTGCTTTGCTCATGTTGTCGGGAAATATCACCTTTTTTTATTGGCTGTTGATGAGCGTGGTTTTTTTTATCAGCGTGTGTATTTTTGTATCAGCCCTGACCATGCTTTCACAAGAAAACAAAATTTCTGTTTTTAACCCGATAAAAAGTTTATTGACTTCTCGGAATAACGGCGCTGCATTAGAAGGTTCAATATATGTGAAAAAACAGAAATTCACTTCATAGAGAAATTCATGAAAATTCGTGAGCTACTGATCTTCCTAAAATTCCTCTGTCGTGCTACGGTTTCAACGTCTCACCCTCTTTTAGCTCACCTTGTGGTAACGCGTCGCTGTAACTTAAGTTGTACTTATTGCAACGAGTATGATAAAGTGTCGGAGCCCATTCCACTTGACATGATGAAGCGGCGCATCGAAGCATTAGCCCGGCTAAAAACTTCGGTGGTCACCTGCACGGGAGGAGAGCCGTTATTGCACCCCGACCTGGAGATCATCATTGAGCATGTTCGGAAGCACGGCATGGTTGTGACCTTGATCACCAACGGTTATCTGCTCACCAAAGAACGCATTGAGCGGCTTAACCAAGCTGGTTTGCAGGAGCTGCAAATCAGCATCGACAATATCGAACCGGACGACGTTTCCCATAAAAGCTTAAAAGTGCTGGATAAAAAACTGCAATTGTTGGCGCGACATGCCCGGTTTAAAGTCAACATCAATTCCGTGATGGGGGTGAGCGAGGACCGAACTCAGGACGCGGTCATCATCGCCAAGCGCGCCAAGGGTTACGGTTTTTCCAGCACCGTCGGTTTGCTGCATGATGAAAACGGCATCTTAAAGCCGCTGAGCAAAACACAGCGTGAAGTGTATGATGAAATTGGCAAGCTTTCCAGATCGTTTGTGCATTTTGTCAATTATCATGTTTTTCAAAAAAAACTCATCGAAGGCAAAATCAATCGGTGGAAATGCCGGGCAGGGGCTCGCTATCTCTATATTTGTGAATTCGGACAGGTGCATTGGTGTTCGCAGCAGCGCGGTTACCCTGCCATTCCTGTTAATGAATACACGATGGAAGACATCAAGCGGGAATACCGTACCCATAAAAATTGCAGCACCTATTGCACCGTGAGTTGTGTGCATCAGATGAGCTACCTGGATCAGTGGCGTTCAAAGCAGACCATTCCCGACCCGACTTCCGAGGAAGTAAAAGACCGGCAGGTTTTAGAGGAAGCGGCGGAAATCACCGTGCAGCAGGATGCTTCCTGAATTCCAGGGGAAGTTGCCTAATCTATCCTGGATTATGCGGTTCAATAGCAAGAATTGAATTTTACGCGGACCAGCGGTTTTGCCGGTCCCCCTTATTTTAATGGAGGAATAAGATGGCGTTCTGGCTTAAAATGGCTAAACGTGAGTTTGATGATAAACCGATTGCCTGTCATTTTTATGTAACGGACCAATGCAATCTGGACTGCCATTATTGTACGGAATACGACAACAGCGTGCCGCATCCGTCTCTGGATGACGTAAAAAAATGGCTGGATAAAATCAAAGAATTGGGCTGCATTCGCATCGGGCTGCAGGGCGGGGAACCGCTGCTGCACCCGAATATCGTGGAAATCGTGCGCTATTGCAAAGAGCTGGATTTGCGCACCAGCATGTCCACCAACGGTTTCAAACTCACGGCCGAGCTCATCAGCGGGCTGGAAGCCGCCGGTTTAGACTCCCTGCAAATTTCCGTGGATCGCATGACGCCCATACCCTCAACCCGAAAATCCCTGAAAACCGTTATCCCAAAAATTGAGCTGCTCAAAAAATCAAGCCTGAAATTTAATATTACCGGGGTGCTGTTCAAAGAATCCCTGAACGAAGCCAGGCAGGTTTTGGAATATGGAATTGCCCATGACATCCCCACCCATGCGCGTTTAGTGCATGCCGGTCCCAACGGCAAATACGGCGTGAACAACGGCGACAAAGTCGCGTTGAAATCGCTGCTCGATTTTCAAATCGACGCCAAGAAAAAAGGCCAGAAAATTCACACCACTGGTTTTTTATTCGACTACCAGAAATCCCTGCTCAACGGCGGCGGCCGCGACTGGACCTGCGTGGCGGGCTACAAATATTTTTTCGTTTCCGCACGCGGCAAATTCTGGTTGTGCAGCATGCAGCGCCGGCCCAATATCGATTTGCTGGATGTAACACCCGAAATGCTGCGCAGTTACAATAAGAAGAAAGATTGCCAGGATGGCTGCGGTGTCTATTGTGTGGTGTCGGACTCCCTGGCCAACCAGTACCCCGTGCAGTTTGTGGCGCGCGAAGTGAAAGAACGCCTGCAGGCCAAAACCGCGCGCCTGTTACACGGCAAAGTCACAGAAGAAAGTTCTCTTCCGTAACTGACCGCATCCTCCTATTTACTTATTTTCCAGAGATGAATTAGATTTGTTTTGATCAGTAAATTGCGCACACCCCACCTCTCGGGTTTGATGTCATTCTGAGGAGACCTTCGCGTAGAGGTTTTCAATCGCGCATTTCTCGAGTTTTCGTTCAAACACTCATTAACAGTCCAACAAAAAGCAGTTGCATCTGAGGGCAGGTTTATCTATATTTTTTTACGTTCGTTCATTGGGGTCATAAGCATTATTTATCAACAAAGATGAAACGCAATTTGTTGGAAAACTCCATTAAAAAAAAGAAAATCGCCTATATTTCCGATAATCAATTTATGCTGGATCGTTCAGACGCGGAATCTGAGCAGGTGATCAACACGGTTTCGACCTTGGCGGCGGAAGGCTTGAACATCGAGCTTGTCATTCCCAGAATGTGGCGAAATCTCGGTGTCGCCGCGGAATCGCGCAAACAGGCCATCGGAAATTATTATCGCGTGGCAAACGGTTTTGGATTGAAAGAGCTGCTGCATCTGCCGCGCATGCCGTTGCGGTTGGAAAAATATTCACATGCCTTGCTGGCCTCGCCGTATGCCCGGCTCAAACATCACGATCTCATCTACACCCGCCACCGGGCTTCGTTGCTGCTGGCGCTGCAGCTGGGTCTGCCCGTGGTTTTCGAAACCTATCGGATTTACGCGCGCTCACCGCTGAATTGCGCGAAAAAAATCGCCAAACTAAGCCACCGGCGAAATTTGCTGGGAATCATCACCCATTCCATTCCAGCGAAGGAGAGTCTGGTGCAGGCTGGAGCGGACGAAAACAAGATTGCAGTCATTCACAATGGTTTTAATCCAGCGCTGCTGGCGCCGCGTTTGAGCCAGCAGGAAGCCCGCAAGCAGCTCGGTTGGACGGAAGACGATCAGATCGTCTGTTATGCAGGTCGTCTGGATAAAATGAAAGGGCTGGAGATGGTTTTGCAAATGGCGGCCAGACTGCCGGCGCTGAAATTTTATTTTATCGGCAAAACCGTCTCCGACCGCGCCGATTGGATTACCACCGCTGCCCGTAGAGATCAGCTTAAAAACGTGAAACAGTTTCCCTGGGCGCCCGTTTTGGAGCTGCCGAAATATCTGTTTGCTTCCGATGTGCTGCTCATCCCGCCCAGCGCCAAACCCATGATGCAGTACGGCCGTACTATTCTACCTATCAAGACTTTTCTTTACCTGTCCGCTGGCGTACCGATTTTAGCGCCGGATTTGCCGGACACACAAGGCGTCCTCCATGAAAAGAACGCGGCATTGGTGCCACCGGATGACGTCGAATCCGCAAGCGTTGCGCTGCGTAAACTTTTTGCAGACCGAGCCTGGGCCCATTCCATTGCAAGACAAGCCAGATTGGATTCGGAAAAATTCACCTGGCAGCAGCGCGCAAAAAGGATCGCCGAGTTTTTAAGCCAGCGATTGCAGGAATATGAAAAAGTCAGCGCCAGATAATTTGCGAGTTTTCGTCATTGTAAATCGCCTGTTTGAGTGGTCACAGAATTTTATCACGCGAGAAATGGTGGAGCTGAAAAGTCAGGGAGTGGAATTGCTCGTAGGCGCCCGCACCGTGATCGAACGCGAAGATTTAACCGACGATGAAAAATCATTAAAGACGCGTTTTATCCAAATTCCCGAAAATCCGTTTACGCCCGGGTGTTTGTTCCGACATGCCATTTTCAAAGTTAAAAATCCAGTCGTTTACATTCAGGCGTGGCAACAATTTATTACTTTCGGACACCGTCGTCCAAAGCTCGGCCGAAGTTTGGTTTGTCTGTTTCGCGCAGCGGCGATTGCAGAAAAAATCAAAATACAGCAGGTTGATTTGATACATGCCCATTTTTTAACGGCGCCTACTGAAACAGCGTTGTATCTTTCTATTTTAACAAAAATTCCTTTTGGCTGCACCGCTCACGCCATGGATATCTACAAAGATAACAGTGGAATGCTGACTAAAATTCAAAAAGCCAATTACGTGGTGACTTGCACAAATTTTAATGCAGAGTTTTTGCAAAATGTAGATAAGGGGGTCAACTCGAAATTGTTTGCCATTCATCACGGATTGGCTTTGTCTAAAGAGCACGAACAGAAAGCAAAACCAATCAATTCCTTTACCTTTTTGGCCGTGGGTCGATTTGTGCCTAAGAAAGGCTACGAATATTTATTGGAAGCGTGCCAGAGCTTAAAGGAGGCGGGCTATCGATTCAAGTGCAAAATCGTGGGCGAGGGCCCGTTGGAGGAATCATTTAGAGAGCAAATTCGCGCACGGTGTTTGCATGACACTGTGGACCTGCCTGGTTACGTGCCACCACATACTATGAGCCAAATTTATGACTCTTGCCACGCTTTGGTCATGCCCTCCATTATCGATGAGCACGGCGATCGCGATGGCCTGCCCAATGTTTGTCTGGAAGCTCTGGCACACGGCCTGCCCATCATCGGTACAAATATTTCCGGCATTCCGGAGGCGATTACAAACGGCGTAAACGGGATGCTCATTCCTGCAGGCGATTCGCAGGCTCTAAGCAAAGCTATGATGGCTTTTTTGGAAGCAAAGGATTTATCCGCCATGCGAACGGCGGCCCGGAACACGGCGTGCGAAAAATTCGATGTCAAAAAAAATGTGTCGGCGCTTTATCAAATAATGAAAAAATATCGAAATTAAAATGTGTGGAATCGCTGGAATTTACGCTTACAACTCGGCGCCGCCTGCAAAGCGAGAAATCGAACAGATGACCGAAGTGCTGGCGCATCGCGGTCCGGATGGCAGTGGTTTTTTTCAAGAAGATGCGGTGGCTTTTGGGCATCGCCGGCTCAGCATCATCGACATCGATAGCGGGCAACAGCCCATGACCTCTCCGACCGGACAGTCCATCATCACTTACAACGGTGAAATTTACAATTTTCCTCAGCTGCGACAAAATCTTGTAGCTGAAGGGTATCCGTTTAAAACCAGAAGCGATACCGAAGTCATTCTGGCCCTGTATGAAAAATACGGCATGTCGTTTCTGGATTACATTTCGGGTATGTTCGCTTTTGCTCTGTGGGATCGCACAAAACGGAAACTGATTTTAACCCGTGACCGCATCGGCATCAAGCCGCTTTATCATTGCGATTTCGAAGGCAAAATATATTTTGCTTCCGAGATCAAAGCCATTCGCAGTGTCCTGCCACAATTAAATGAGTTGAATCCAGCCGCGGTGAATTTTTATTTTACTCGGCAATACGTCGGCGGCAATTGCACCATTTTCAACGGAATAGAGAAACTTCCCCCGGCCTCCGTGATGGAGATTGTTCGGGAGTCGAAAAGCGAGTACCGATATTGGCAGCCAGCACCGGCGTTGCAAAATGGCGTCACCATGTCTCAGGCTGCAATCCAACTGGATGGTCTCTTCAACGAGGCCGTGAAGGGCCACCTGGTGAGCGATGTACCGGTGGGCGTGTTTTTAAGCGGCGGGGTGGATTCTTCCTGCCTGTTGGCCTTCGCGGCGCAAAATAGCCAGGAACCGTTGAACACTTTTTCTGTGGGATTTGGCCAGGGCTCTAAATTTAATGAAATTGATTACGCACGTATTTTAGCTGAAAAATACCAAACCCATCATCATGAAATAAACGTAACCGGCACCGAAGCGCTGAAGCACTTGCCATTCATCATCGAACAGTTGGATGAACCGATAGCCGATTACGCCATTTTACCAACCTATTTGATGAGTCGATTTGCGGCTGAAAAAGTAAAAGTCGTGCTTTCAGGTGAGGGTGCGGATGAACTTTTTGGTGGTTACAAACGGTACCATTTATACGCGCTGAAAGATCTCTTGAGTAGAACGTTCCTGAGCGGGATGTTTACCAAAATAAACCTGCCGGGTCCGTGTCTGTTCCATGAACCAGAGCGCAAAAGGCTTTTACCGGGATGCTTTATTCAAGATGACCAAATGGACGCAGAACAAAAAATGCGTACTGATCAAGCGTTTTTCCAGGATGCCGGGCATCTAAACAGCATGCTCTATACCGATCTACGCAATTGGTTGGTGGATGATTTGCTCATGAAGGTGGACAAAATGGGCATGCTGGCTTCCCTGGAAACGCGCGTACCCTACCTGGATCAAAAGGTTGCTGAATACGTTTTGACCTTGTCCGGAAATTTTAAAACTGGATTAAAAGAGAAAAAACGGCTTTTAAAGGAAGTGGCCAAACCACATATTCCCATAGAAATTATCCGCCGGCCGAAACATGGATTTACCGTGCCTGTCGGAGAATGGCTCAAAGGGCCGTTGCATGCCGTTTTTGAAGATACCGTCCTGGAGAATTCAAAAATCACCCAATGGGTAGATGTTGATTTTATTTCTGCTTTGATGCAGTCGCATTTAAAGGGCAAAAATGTGGGACTAAAGCTCTGGTCAATTTTAATTTTTAGCTGGTGGGTGGAAAAACATTTTAGTTGAATCACTGCGCTTTCAGTTTCAATCCTCTGGCCAGAAACTGCCAATCTTCTTTTTTGACCACTCCGGCAACTTTTGAGAGCAGGGCGTACAGGGTCAAATAAAGCGTCGCCATCCAGATCAAATCAACCGCGTAAGAATAGTTCACATTCATTTTTAGAATAAAAACCGGTATACCGGCCATCACCGCCGTAAGCAGCGTTTTGCCATAAAAACGAAACGGAAAGACCTCTTTGAAAGACACGGCAAGCGTGCGGCGCATTTTCTGTAAAGTGTAAACCCAGGTGAAGATGTTGGCCAGCAGCGTCGCCGTGGGCGGTCCGGCTACCCCCATCAAAATAACCAGCGGCAGGCTCAAGCCCACGTTGATCAGCAAAAGATATGCGGCTGCGTAAGATATGACCTTAGTGTTACCCAGTGCCCGGTGCATGGAGCTGTAAGCGGCCACCCGCTGCAGGAGGATCAGGGTGTAAATTCGAAAAGGTACCGCCGCTGCGAGATATTTTTCGGAAAAACAAACCGCAATGAACTCTTCCGCGCTGATCAAAAACAGAATGGTCAGCGGTAGTACGATGATAGAGACCTTTTGGATGGAAGTGAACCAGAGCGAAAGCAAGCCTTCCCGATCATTTTTTATATGGTTTGCCACAAATTGCGGCATCATCACCGAAGCCACCGCGTAGGCAATAGAGGGAATCAGAGGGATTTCCCAGGCGCCGATGCTGTACTCCGCAAAGATGGCGATGGGAAAAAAGGCCGCAATGATGTATTTATCAATCTGCCGATTCAGCCCCCAGAGCATCTGCGCCAATCCCAGCGGTAACGAGTAAAGCAACTGCTCGCGTGCCATGCCTGCCGGCAGTTCACCAGATTGACCTTTGAAATTTTTAAAAAACAAATAAACGCTTAACAGAAAGCGCACAACGCCATATCCCAGGTAACTCAGCAGAATGATGAGCAGCGGTTGACCCATCAGTGCCGGCACGATCAAAGTGGCTAACTGCAAAACGCTGGCCACGATGTTAAACCAGGCCGCGTCTTTGGCGCGATCGATGGCGATCAACACATTGGGAACGGGAATGGTGGGCAGCTCCAAAAGCGCCAGGAAAATCAAGGGAATGAATAATCCGTCTACCGGGTGCCCCCAGAGCGGAGCCACGAATGTCAAGACCACGAACAAAATAGAAGTGCCCAGACCGATTTTGAGCAGAGTTTTGCTGGTGAGGTACGCCAGGGTTTTTCGGGATTCGGGGGGGACGCGCTCGAAATAATAAAAGATGCTGTCCGGCAAGCCTACCTGCGAAAGCGTGGTCACGGTAGCGTATGCCAGCAGCACAAAGGTCAGCAGCCCGAAATCCTCTTTGGTGAGAATACGGGTCAGCGCCATCAACGAAAGCATCTGCACAGTGATGGTCACCGCCCGGCTCATTACCATCAAACCGGCTTTGCCGGCCACGTTTGAGCGCTTTTTTTGAATTTGCCCGTCTGTGCTGTTTTGTGCAGTTTCTGGTAAGTTTTTCAAGCTCAGATTTGTAATCCCGTTATGTTTGTTGGAATGAAATGACGCTAATTTAGTTTATTCAAACATGCATTGCAAGCACTAAGTTGGATATTTATCTGGTTAAACGAGTAAAGTGATAAGTTCCTTTTCGAACAATACCTACTTTACTCAATAATCGGCTACCGGTCTGGTGTTGTCGGTGAACAGCGGAGCAATTGTTGGAAACAATTTATTGCTTTTTATGGTTTATATGATAAATTTCAAGTTTGAAAATGATTTTTGAAATAATTTTACATTCTAATTAACATTTCTCACTTCGTGACGTGATTCATAAACCAACTGTTAATTAAGAGGTTACTGATTGTTCTACTTTCACCCTGAGCGGAGTCGAAGGGTGACTAGTTCTGGCTGTAATTCATGCTTCGACTCCGCTCAGCATGAAGTGAACCTGTCATATCTAATTATTTAATATGAACATAGATGCATAACTTAAAGTGAGAAATGTTAGATTCTAATTTATTAATAGGAATGACCCGTTGAAAACATAGCCATTCCCGAACTTGTTTCGGGACTCCGGTTGAAGCGTATCTTCCGCTCAAGCCGAAGGGGATTTTTTCATGGTGAGTCCCTAAGTAAATTCGGGAAACCATGATAACTATTCAATGATCAATCAATACAGATTTTCAACTGGTCATTCATACTATTCGTTTTAATTCCAAAACAACAAAAGGATAGCACATGTTCAGATTTTCTGAGAAATATTATGTGGTTTATAAGTATTATGTACCCATTTTACTCGTAGCGCTTTTGCTCAGTATTGTTGGCGGCTACTATTCTTCCAAGTTGACTTTGCAGACTGATTTGGCTGAATTGTTGCCCAATAATTTCGAAAGCGTAAAAGCCCTGAACGCCATCAAGGAAGAAGTGGGCGGCGTGGGCAATTTAAAAATAATCCTGGAAACCAGCCACCTCGATTCTGCCAAAGCGTTTGCGGCCGCTCTGGAAAATAAACTGCTTGCCAGTCCCATTGTCAATTATGTGGATTACAAAAACGACGTGGCTTTTTACAAAAAATACGGTTTGCTGCTGATGGACCTGGAGGAGATCGACGCGCTTTACGAGGGCATTCAGGATAAAATCGATGCGGAGAAACAAAAGCTCAATCCTCTGTTTGTGGATGACCTTTTTGCAGACGATGAGGAATCAACGGAAGACGAGAGCTGGGCGAGCTGGGAAGAAGAATACCAGTACAAAGAACCCAATGAATATTACATCAACAAAGACAGCACTGTGCTGATCATGAAAGTGATGCCCACCAGCACCAACACCGACCTGGCTTTTGTACAGGATTTTTACGACGAAGTCACGGCCATTGTCGAAGCCGCAGAGCCACAAAAGTACGATCCCGAAATGGCGATTTATTACGGCGGCAATTTCAAAACCAAATTAGATGAATACGCGGTGGTGAAAAGGGACATCCTCGGTACGGCTTATTACGGCTTTGGCGGCGTGTTTTTGTTGATCATTCTCTATTTTCGTCGCTTTGCCGGTGCATTCATGATTACCTTAACCCTGCTGATGTCGCTGACCTGGACGTTTGGTTTGACCTACTGGGTCATTGGGAATTTAAATACCATCACCGGCTTTTTGTTTGTGATTTTATTTGGACTGGGAATCGACTACGGCATTCACGCTTTCGCCCGATATTCGGAGAGTCGAAGAAGCGGCTTGAGCTTTGAAGCCGCCATCGAGAAACTGGTCAACCAAACGGGTAAGGCCCTGGCCACCACTGCGGTCACGACTTCGGCGGCGTTTTTGTCGCTCACGCTGATGGATTTCAAAGGCTTCTCCGATCTGGGTTTCATCGCCGGCGTGGGAATGTTATTTGCGCTGGTGGCCATGGTGGTGGTGCTGCCCGCTATGATCACCTTGTTTGAAAAGTGGCATTTGCTGAAAATCAAGCCGGTGCCGGCTAAGAGCATGAGCTTTCAGCGCAGGGAATTCAAATATGCTAAACCGATCTTGCTGATCTCGGGTCTGATCACGCTGTTTGCTGTTTACAGTTTCAGTCAGGTAAGTTTTGAATACGATTTTACCAATCTGCGGGCCAATATCAAAGAGCGGGAGTTGATCGGCAAAAAATCCGAGGGGGCGTTCAAACTGTCCGAATCGCCGGCGCTGGTAATGGCCGACACCAAAGCGGAGACCGAAGAAATTGTGACAGCCGTGAAAGCGATCATCAAAAGCGACACCACTTCGCCAACGGTTAAAACTGTGCGCTCGGCGTTTTCGCTGGTGCCGGATGATCAGTTTGAGAAAATCGCGAAAATCAAGCAAATAAGACAGCTCATCGACGAGGAAGCCGAAGACGTGGTGAAGGGCGAAGATAAAGAAAGACTGGACAAATTGTACGGCTACTTACAGGTGGAAGCGCCGTTCACCTGGGAGGATTTTCCTGAAAAAGACAAAAGACAATTCATCAACAAAAAAGGCGAGGTGGGTAATTTTGTTTTCATCTATCCCAGCGTCGCCTTGAAAGACGGCCGTAACGCCATTGAATTTCGCCGGGATATCGGCAAGATGACTACCGCGTCCGGCAAAACGTATTATGCTTCCAGCTCAAACATTATTCTGGCTGAGATGCTGACGATCTTAATTCGCGAGGGGAGGTTGGCAGTGATTCTGACTTTTTTTGTGGTGTTTATAATCGTGTTCATCGATTTCAATAGCTTCAAAGCCACCTTGTTTGTGCTAACTCCTTTGGTAGTCGGTGTAGTGTGGATGGGCGTGGTCATGTATCTCACCGGGATGAAACTCAATTTCTTTAACATTGTGGTGCTTCCCAGTATCATCGGCATCGGAGTGGACAACGGCGTGCATTTGTACCACCGCTATCTGGAAGAAGGCCCCGGCTCTCTTTACCACGTCTTAAGAAACACCGGAATGGCCATTGCTATGACCACCTTAACCACCATCGTGGGCTATTCTGGATTAATTCTGGCGCGACATCCAGGCTTGAATTCCATCGGCGATCTGGCCATCATCGGTATCAGTGCTGCGTTTGTCACGGCCATGTTGGTTTTGCCAGCTTTGCTGCAATTTTTAGAGAAGAAAACCTCGAAAAAGCAGCCCGTGAAGGAACTGCAAACTGCTTAGAGCATCATCAGCAATTAAAAGAGAACCTAAATTGCGCGATTCGCAATTAGCCGTTGGTTGTTAGCTAATAAAACACAATCAGTTAAAATGGTTATTGTAACTAGTGATTGACCGAAAAGTCCATATTTCTTCACCCAGAGCCCTTCGACAAGCTCAGGATAAACTGCGTCGAAGGGTGATAAGCTGTTGTTTTTTAGTCATGCTTTGACTCCGCTCAGCATGAAGATGTTCGTTTTCGGTCAATCACTAACTAAGCGACAGGGTGAATTGATAATCCCAACGTAAGTACTAAAAAATTAAATACCAATGGCCAAAAGTTGAAAACCAATCGCTTGTTTTGGGGAGAAAAAAATTCTGACATATTCAAAAAAAAATTGCAATTTGGTGAATAATATAACTGGATAGCCGTTTTTCATAATACCGGTTAACGCTTCACAGGTATGAGCAAATTTGCAACCTTTGTCTCAAAATCGCGTTGAATGGATTATTTTGTTCAACGAAATAAGTATTGATTTGTATTTTGATTAAACTAAATTAAATTGATTGCTGGAACAATACTATCCTCAAAAGTGTTGATTATTAAAAGAATAACCAAGCGATTGCAAATTTATCATTTTATTCAGCGACTATCATTTATGTTTAAATACAAAAATCTAAAGCCCCGTTTTGTGCTTGTTTCCTTGATTTTGTCGTTTTCCGTCGTTGGTGCTGGCACATCATATTTTGGGATGGGGGAAAACGACAGCCTGACGCCCAAGCAAACCATCGATCGATTTTACAAACAAATCCACGATCAATTTAAAAATGGCGCTAAAAACGATCCGGATTCGCGAGAGCAGCAGCTCTACCAGTTGGTGGATGAATTGTTCGCTGTAGAAAGGCTGGCTCCACAGATGTTGCAAAAAAAGTGGAAGGGTACCAGCGATCACCAAAAAAAGGCGTTCATGGAAGCAATCAAGATCTCTTTACGGCAAAAGATTCTGACCTATCTTAATGATAAAAGCAATGGAAATTTGCCAGGGATAAAATTAACGTCGAGCAAAACCAATGACAACGTTGCGACACTAAATTATTCACTGGAAGGCGTAAAAGAGAAAAAAGAAATCACGCTTTACATGTTGAAATATCCAGACGGTAGCTGGCGTATATCTAACTTGAAAGCCGGAAAAAGAAGTTTACTGCGCGATTACTACAGTTTTTGCAGCAAGATCATTAAAAAATACTCGCTGGCTTACTTGATAGCTGAGATGACCCGTTCCGACTATGTCATCTTAGAGGATTTTGAATCGAGTGAAGTCGGCAAGCTGCCAAGAGGCTGGCTGTGGAAGAAATCGGATAATAAAAAAAATAAACCATACAAAATCGTAGAAGAAAAGGGTAACAAATTTTTAGCAGCCGAAGACAACGGAGAATCGGTGATTTTGGGGAAAGACATCGTGTGGAATTTGAAGAAATATCCTTACATTTCATTTCGTTGGAGGGTGCATCATGTGCCAGCCGGCGGGGATGAGCGCTACAGTCGCTCGGTGGACAGCGCGGCTGGCATCTACATCATCTACAAAAAGAAATTGGGTTTGATTCCGGAGTCGGTGAAATATGTTTGGAGCACCACGCTGCCGGTGGGAGCCGCCATGCAGCGCAGCGGTATTGGCAAGCCCTGGAACATCGTGGCGGATAGCGGCGAAGAACATCTGGGAGAATGGCGAACCTATACATTCAACGCTTATGAAGCCTATAAAAAAACTTTCGGCGGTAAACCGCCCGCCCGGCCTGTTGGTATCGGCATCCTGTCTGACGCCAATTCGACGAACTCAAAAGCTTACGCCGATTACGATGATATCCGGGCGCTTAAAGAGGCGGACGCCGATTCCGGTGTCAAAGAGAAATTAAAAGCCGAATAACCATTTAAATACAATGAAGAGGGTGGATGGTAAAACAAAATTTTGTTCTCTACATTTTTCTAATCTGCACGACCTATGCCGTTAGTCAAGAAAATAAAAAGTTAGTATTAAGCCTGCCTGATTGCGAAAAATTAGCCTTTGAAAATAATTTGACCATTCAAGATGCCCGGCTCAGTTTAAAAACCTCTGAGGCGAAATTAACTCAGGCGTCTCATGCTAAATTTCTCCCAAAATTTGAAGTGAAAAATATCTGGGGAACGCTTCCCAGAGCACGCGGTAAAATGGATCCAACCGGCAGCTTTGTCATTTCTCCGGATTCAATTACCAGTATTCCTGGCGATCTCAGACTTTTCACTCAGGTAGATTTAGATTTGATTCAGCCGATTTACACCTTTGGTAAACTGAGCGGGATTGCAAAAGCTGCGTCTTATGGGGTGAAGGCAGACCAAGCGAAAATCGAAAAAGAGCGCGAAAGCGTGCGATTGCAAGTGCGTCAGCTCTACTGGGCGCTGGTGCTGGGAAAGGAGCTTTTAAGCGTGGTTGAAAATGCCGACAACGAGCTGAAAAAGGCGGAAGACAAAATTCAGGAAAAGCTGGATGAGGGCTCCGATGAAATATCGCAAACCGATCTGTTTAAACTGAAAATTTTCCGCTACGAAGTGGACAAAAGAAAAAGGCAAACCGTGGATAAGATCAAGCTGACGAAATCGGTGCTGAAAGTGACGCTGGGACTGGCAGACGACGTGGAAATCGAGCCGGCTACCGAATATCTGGATCCATTGGATTTTCATTTGGACAGCCTCTCGGTTTATTACGAAATGGCGCTGCAAAATCGGGCGGAGCTGTCGCAACTGCGGGCGGGCATCAACGCGCGAAGAGCCATGATTACGGTGAGCAAAAGCGATTATTTTCCGCAATTCTTTTTTGGTGGACAGATTAAATATAATTATGCACAGGATCGCTTTGATCCGAAAGGACCGTTCATTTACAACCCCACCAATTATTTTCGTCCGGGCGTCGCTCTGGGGATGAATTTGAATCTGAATTTTTTGCAAACGCGGGATAAGGTGCGTGTGGCGCAGATGGAGTTTCGACAACTGGCACAAAAAGAAAAGCTGCTGATAGACGGTCTGAAATTGGAAGTGGAGAAGTCGTATTTAGAATTGCAGCAGGCCGAACGCAACATGCGGGCCAGCCGTCGGGCACTCAAAGCCAGCGACAATTGGCTGCGCTCTGCTACCATGACTTTTGATATCGGCGTGGGCGAAGTCAAAGAGCTGATCGACGCTTTTAAAGCCAATGGCGCCATGCAAGCGGAACATTTACAGAACATTTTTACGTATAATATAGCAATGGCGAAATTAAGTAAAGCTACAGGCCGAGATTTGTATGCGAAATAGAATGTAATAGATAGATTTTAGAAAAAGAGGAAATGACCATGAAAAAAAATAGATGGATAATTCCAACGATTTTGTTATTGGGAGCCCTGACCCTTTTCAGTAACGCTAATTTTGCTCGACCGGATGTGTCGCCGGTGGAAATCGTAAAAGCCCGCAATCAAGCCATCGAAAATATACTCGATGAAGCGGATGATAACATCACCACTGAAATTCGGGAAAAATTGAAAGAGGTCATAAATGGCGTCATGGACTTTCGCGAGCTGTCGAGATTGTCTTTGGGCAAATACTGGAAACAGCGAACCCCGAAGGAACAAGACGACTTCGTGAAAACTTTTTCACAACTCATCAAAAATTCTTCTGTGAAAAAATTAGAAATTTATAAAGCCGATAAAATGGTGTATGAAGAAGCGGAGATCAACGGTTCAAAAGCCAAGGTGACCACCATCGCTTTTAAAAAAAGGAAGGAAGTGGAAATCGTTTACAAAATGCACAAAGTGGACGGGCAATGGCTGGTTTATGACATAGAAATCGACGGCGTGAGCACCGCGCGCAATTATCGCGAGTCTTTTTACAAACAGATCGCCAAAAATTCCTATGAGGAAATGTATAACAAATTGGTGAAAAAGTTAGAGGAAAAATAATTTACTTTACGAAATAACTTTTGTTTAAGTTATCGCGCCACCATAGAATTGTTCTGTGGTGGCTTTTTGTTGCATTTCATCAGATTAATCTTAAATTTGATGTAACCATTTATTATGGACAATTAATAATATGAATATAGCCGAATACGATCGTATTCAAAATATGCTGTCATTTGAGCGGGAACTCTGGGAAAAAGACATCCGCTATGTCGCGGGACTGGATGAGGCCGGACGCGGGCCTCTGGCTGGGCCGGTGGTGGCGGCGGCGGTTATTTTCTCCAAAAACGCCTACATCCCGATGATCGATGATTCAAAAAGGTTGTCGGCAGAGGTCAGAGAATTTCTATACGACGTCATTTTGCAGGAAGCCCTGGACTTTGGCATCGGCATGGCTGAGGTGAGCGAAATAGATGAAATCAACATCTATCAGGCTTCTTTTCTGGCCATGAAGCGGGCGCTGGATACTTTGAAAATCGAACCGGAATTTTTACTGGTGGACGGGCGCGCTTTTCCGCATGACTCGATTCCTTTCACGGCCATTGTGAAAGGCGACAGCCAGTGCTTTTCCATCGCTTCGGCTTCCATCATAGCCAAAGTCACCCGCGACAAAATCATGTATGAGTACGATACGAAATTTCCGTACTACGGATTTGCGCGGCACAAAGGTTATCCCACGCGGGCACATCTGGACGCCATAGAGAAATACGGTTTCTGTAAAATCCATCGCCAGTCTTTCCATCCCAAACGTTTTCTAGAAAACGCCTTCGATAAAGAGAAAAATGCCGAAAAAGGATCCTAAATCGCTCGGAGAGAGAGGGGAGCAGCTGGCGGCGGAATATTTGCAAAAAAAACGGTACCGGATTCGCGAGCGCAATTTCCGCTGGGCGCGCGGTGAAATTGACATCGTGGCCCAAAAGGACGAACTGCTGGTGTTCGTGGAAGTCAAAACCGCGCGCAGCGACGCGTTTGGGGAACCCGAGACCTGGGTGGATGAGCGCAAGCAGCGACAAATCGCTCGCGTTGCGGAAAGATATCTGCAGGAGCAAGCCATATCAGATATGGACTGCCGTTTTGATGTGGTGGCGGTAAAAGCGCAGGGGAATCAATGGACTATTCGCCATATTGAGAATGCCTTTTGGCTTTAGCCCAGGCGGCATGTTTGAATGTGTGTGTAAAAAGTTAGGCCATTTAGTGAAGGAATCTAAATTCATTTGCAGCGCTTCATTCAACCCGCAATTGTTTAAAATTAAAGTAAAAATTTCAAGCAAAGATGGCTTCCAGTTCGAGACAGAAAATTTATGTGTACGCGGTGGAAATAGGAAAATGGGGACTCCTCATCTATTTACTGCTGCCGTTAAAAGGCGCCCTGCAGGGAAGCGTTGATTTTGCGCGGGTGGCAGCCGGCATCGGTTTGTTTGTCATCTTTGCCGGGAAACTTTTGTACGACGTGGTGTTTTTCCCACGGCAGCATGAAAGGGAATCCAACCCACGAAAAGATTTAATTACCATGATCGCCATCGTTGTGGGAATCGCCTCGTTGGTTTTGCTGGTGGTTTTTTTCGTAGCTGTTTACTTGATCAATTACCTGAGCTCCAGCGCTAAAACGTTTTGATGTCTATTGCCGCGGAAATTTGGAACGCCGAATTTTATTTTTCAAACAAAATGGCCGTTCAGGGATTCATCACTTCAGAACCAACGAAACCATGGGTCGGATTGTGCAAGCATTTAGAAAGAAAATATTTTACTAAGAAAATCAATATAAAAGAACAGGTAGGGTCAGAATGGACATAAAGAACAAAATTGCTGTGGTGACCGGCGCCGGCAAAGGCATCGGGCGGGCCACGGCGCTGGCATTGGCCCGGGCTGGCGCCAATGTGGTGATTGCCTCCCGCACCGTCACCGATTTACAAACATTGGCAAAAGAAATCGGGAATCTGGGTAGAAAAGCGCTCATCGTGCAAACGGACGTCACCCGGGAAAGTGAAATCAAAAATTTAATCACCGAAGCCGCGGGCAAATTTGGCGGCATCGACATTCTGGTGAATAACGCCGGCACCGGACGTTTCGGGCGCATTGTGGAATTCTCCACCATGGATTGGGATGAAATGTTTGAGGTCAATTTGCGCGGTCTGTTTCTCTGCACACGCGAGGCGTTACCGTATTTGAAAAAGAAGGAAGAAAGTTTCATCGTCAATGTGGCGTCCCTGGCTGGTAAAAATGCCTTTGCTGGGGGCTCGGGGTATGCCGCCACCAAATGGGGGGTGCTGGCTTTCTCAAAATGTTTGATGCTGGAGGAACGCCAGGCTGGCGTACGTGTTCTGGCTATATGCCCGGGCTCGGTGGATACGCCGTTTTTCAATCACGAATCCATCACCGCAAAACCAAAACGCGAACGTATTTTGAAGCCAGAAGACGTGGCGCAAACCATCGTGGAAGCCGTCAAACTGCCGCAGCGCGCCATGGTGAGCGAAATCGATATTCGGCCTTCCAACCCGTGATCGTGAAATTTAATCGGATTTACCGTTTGGGGCAGCCCGTATCAAATGTTGACATTGGCGTAAATTTATCGTAATTTAGCGCGGATAGGGTGATTTAAACGGTTTTCAAAACAACATTTTCAGCCGCGCGGTGCTGAGTTTGGCCTGGTCAAGAAAAATTATCGTTTTTCGAGACTACGGTAATTTTTAGATAGGATGGTCATGTCCGCATTCATTGAGCGGACAGCCGATTGAATTTTCAGCACGAAATTCACAATGAATTTCTCCCTGATTGTCGTAAGCAGGGAGCGGTGGGGGATAACCGAAGAAATTAGCACGGGTTGTTTTAACTTTTTAAAAAAGTGTGTAAATGTTAGATAGACTCTCCCGACCGCTGCAGGATTTACGCATCTCCGTAACCGACCGCTGCAATTTTCGTTGTAATTACTGCATGCCGGCGGATATTTTCGGCCATAATTATGTTTTTTTAGCCAGGAATGAAATTCTCTCCTTTGAAGAAATTCATCGCCTTGCAAAGGCGTATGTGCAATGCGGCGTCGCTAAAATCCGGCTGACTGGCGGCGAGCCTCTGCTGCGACACGAACTGGAAGTACTCATTGAAAAGCTGGCCAATATCCACGGGCTGAAAGATTTGGCGCTCACCAGTAACGGTTATCTCTTGAAACAGAAAGCACAGGGATTAAAACAAGCCGGCTTGAAAAGAGTCACGGTGAGTCTGGATACCCTGAAACCCGCTTTGCTGAAAGAATTAGCCGGTAATCATCTGGATCTGCGAAACGTGCTGGATGGTATCGAAGCCGCGGTCAAAGCAGGATTAGCGCCCGTTAAAATCAACGCGGTGATTCAAAAAGGCGTCAACGATGGTGAGATTCTCGACCTCGCCAGGTTTGCCCGGGACAACGGGTTCATCATACGTTTTATCGAATTTATGGATGTGGGAAATTTGAACGGTTGGAAAATGGATGACGTGATTTCAGCAAAAGAAATCGTGGCGATCATTCATGCAGAGATACCGCTCGCGCCGGTGAAAAAAAACTTTCACAGCGAAGTAGCCAATCGCTACCGCTACCTCGATGGCAGGGGCGAAATTGGCGTGGTCGCGTCGGTAACGCAGCCATTTTGCAGCGGCTGCACCCGCGTCCGGCTTTCTGCCGAGGGTAAAATGTACACCTGCCTGTTTGCCTGTCAGGGTGTGGATTTGAAGAAAACCCTGCGCTCGGGTATTTCCGATGAAAAACTGCTGCAAAAAATCAAAAGCATCTGGCAAAAACGAACGGATCGTTATTCCGAGGAAAGAACTTCTCATACCGATATCGGCGCCCACCAAAAGATCGAAATGTATCAGATCGGCGGATAAGCAGCGGTATGAACATCGTTTTAATTTCCCTTTACGAGCTGGGACACCAGCCGTTTAATTTAGCTTCGCCCACGGCCCATTTGCTGGCTGCTGGTTTTCAAGTTAACTGTTTGGATTTGTCGGTTGAGCCGTTTGCTGAAGATTTGATAAAAGAGGCCCAACTGGTTGCGCTGTCCACTCCCATGCACACCGCCCTGCGTTTGTCCGAAAAGGTCGCCAAACGCGTCCGCAAATTGAATCCCGGCTGTCACATCTGTTTTTTTGGACTCTACGCCGGCATGCACTCGGAATTTTTGCTGGCTCAAAACGGAAACACGGGCTTGGCCGATTCAATCGCCGGCGGAGAATTTGAGCAGACTCTGGTACAGATTGCCCGGGCCGTCGTAAATAACCTCAATGACCCCCGTTTCGAAAACCGCTCAAGTTTGCCGCAATCCATAACGTCTGTTTCAAGGCAAAAATTCATCGTGCCCGAGCGCAGCTTGATGCCGCCGCTCGACCGCTATACCCGATTAAAAATGGGTGAGGAGCTGCGACTCACCGGATACACTCTGGCCAGCAGGGGTTGTGCGCATCGCTGCCGGCACTGTCCCATTACCCCGGTTTATGCCGGACGCATGCGGATCATCCCGAAAGAAATCGTACTGGCGGATGTAGAACAGCTCGTAGAGCTGGGAGCCGAACACATCACGTTCGGGGATCCCGATTTTTTAAACGGCGTCAAACATTCGCTGGACATCGTCCGCGAGTTTCACCAGCGATTTCCTGAGCTGACATTTGATTTCACAGCCAAGATAGAACACCTGCTGGAATACCAGCATCTTTTGCCGGAATTTAAAGCAACTGGCTGTGTGTTCATCGTGTCGGCAGTGGAGCTTTTGAACGATGCGATTTTGAAATTTCTGGCAAAAAACCACACGAAATCGGATGTGCAGGAAGCTTTGCACCTGACGCACGCAGCGGGTATTCCCCTGCGTCCCTCGTTGATGCCCTTCACCCCCTGGACGAAAATCTCCGATTTGCTGGACATTTTCAATCTGGTGGAAGAATTTCATCTCTATGATCAAATCGACCCCATCCAGTACAGCATTCGATTGCTCATTCCGCCGGGCTCGAGCATTTTGAATTTAGGGGACATCAAACCGTTTGTTCTTGGGTTGGATAAGGAAAAATGGCTGTACGCCTGGCGGCATCCCCATTCGGACATGGATGAACTTCAAATTGCCATCGCAGAAATGGTGGAAAAAGCCGCCGGCCGCCATCAGGATTTAATAGATACTTACTTTGAAATAAGAAATGGTGTATTCGAGCTGGCTGGCAGGAAACGGCAAATTCGTCCGACTCATTTGGCTCAACAGCGAATGTTTACACCGCGCCTGACAGAAGATTGGTTCTGCTGAGCGGAGCCCAACCGGGATCAGTTTGGTTCCATGTGATTTGAAAATGATAAATTCGTGTCTGACCGAAAAGTCCATATTTCTTCAACCTGAATCCTTCGATAAGCTCAGGATAGACGGCGTCGAAGGGGGATTAGCTTTTGTTTTTACGTCATGTTCTCTTGAATTTACTTCGCGATTCAGTATGAAGACGCTCATTTTCGGTCAAACACTAATCAGGGGTTAATTGATGGAATGACTTTAAATAGAAGATGAATTTTGCATTTGTTTTGCAGCTCAGTTTAATTTAACTTGCATTTTTAATCACAAACGATTATTTTGAAAAATTGAAAATTAAACGGGATTTAAAAATAAAAAGACCAGTCACGACAACTTTAGCCGATCTGACAAATTTAAAGCAGGAGAGCTCGATGTTCAACCTCAGTGATAATGCGTTAAAAAAATTTCAATCGATTTTAGAGGAGGAAGACCATAAAGGCCAGGGCATCCGGATTACGGCCCAACGCGGAGCTTCGCCGTTTTCTGTGGATTACGGACTGGCGTTCGTGGAGCCAGGGCAGACGCATGAAGCCGATAAGGTTACGGAATTTTCCGGTATCAAATTTTACGTGGATCCGCAGAGCGCGCCGCTGGTGGAGGGCGCCAATGTGGACTTTGTGCAGGGTCTCAATGAAACCGGCTTTAAAATCACCAATCCGAAAGCCATGGGACCGCCGGTGCCATCCGGCCCGCTGGCCGATAAAGTGCAGCAGGTGATCGCTTCGCGCATCAATCCGGCCATCGCTTCCCACGGCGGCTTTATTTCGCTGGTGGATGTGAAAGACCATATCGCTTACCTGAGATTTGGCGGAGGCTGCCAGGGCTGCGGCATGGTCAACGTGACCCTGAAGCAGGGCGTGGAAGTGATGATCAAAGAAGCCATCCCCGAAATCAAAGAAGTGATGGATGTCACCGATCACGCGGACGGCAAAAATCCGTATTATCAGCCTTCGAAGTAGCCATCGGTTGCCTTGAAGGCGGTCAATAAAGGCTGTCAAAAAATGATTTATAGAGGTGGTATGTTGATTTGAGTAGGTAACGTCCAGCAAAAGTCTTTGATGACGCTAGTCTATTACGCCGAAGGCGTTGTACACCAAAACCCCGGGTGCCCGCCTTAGGCACGAAAAGGCAAAACCGGGTTTTCTGGCGGAGGCGTTCCAGGGATGTCTAAAAACATTGATTTTTCCTGTGTCATGCCTGTATGCTTTTAGCGGCTTTCCAATAAACTCCATTGCGTTATGGATTCCCGTTTTCGCGGGAATGACGCCCCAAAAAGCTTTTGGACAATCCAGATAAACCGTCTCTCGTGAATAATGCAAGTAAGAAAGAAAGCCATCATACCTTTCCATGGCCCCCAAACTTGCGAGATTCATCAATCAATCACAAATTCCAAACAACCAAAAGCTTCTCGCAAAGCTATTTCGACGTTTTGCGGGTTGGGGTGCCGGGCAAAAATGAACCCGAGATACTGATTGCCTTCGGGCAGCGGGATCAACTTTTGTCCCACGGGTATGGTGATTTTGATTTCTTCTACGTTTGCCACTCCTTTGGCCCATTCCAGACCGCGAATCTCTGTTAGAATGCCTTCCTGGGGTACCGGGATCATCATGACACCGGCGGCCTGGCTTTCTCTCTCAACTGCGGCGATGTGCGAACCCAGGGCATGTCGTAAAAGCAGCTCTTCCAACGACATGTTTTTTTCGAATCGCAGGCTGCGAGAGCAGAGACCGCCGATGGAACGCGCTGCAATCTCCAGAATAAAGAGCTGCGCATCGTGAAGACGAATTTCCGCGTGAATAGGTCCGTGAGTCAGCCCAAGCGCTTTGGCCGCGCCGTCCACACATTGCACAATTTGGGCCTGTTGATCTTCCGACAGGCGCGAAGGAGTGACGTAGATGGTTTCGGCGAAATAGGGTCCTTCCAGCAGATCGGGTTTATCGAAGAGGGCCAGCACCTTTAGTATGCCGTTGGAATACAAACCTTCCAGAGCGAATTCCCGTCCGGGGATATAGTCCTCAATCAGAATGAGATCGGCGGCCGGGCCGCCGCGTTCTCTCAGCTCGCTGTTTTTGAGGAGATCGACGATTCGGGCAAACGCTTGCTGCAGCTTCGGCGGATTATTTACCCGAATGACACCCTGACTGGCGGATAAAAATACTGGTTTGATGACACAAGGATAGCGTACCGACCGGGAGAGAGCTTCCGGATCTTTATCGGTGGTGCACACGGTGAAATTCGGGGTAGGCTGACCGGCCTTTTGCAGGATTTCCCGCATTAAGTGCTTTTGACGAGTGGCCCGCACTGCATCGGGCGGGTTAGATGGCAGGGAAAGCGCTTCGCATGCCAGCGCGGCCACCACCACCGTGTCGTCATCCGTGGCGATGATCGCGGCCAGGGGATGCGCGGCCGCAAACTCGACGATGGCTTGTTTCGCCCGCTCCTCATTGTTGAAGTTGAGGGTGAGGATTTTGCCAGCGGTGAAGGACGGCAGTGTCTGCGGCTGGTCTGTGCCGATCACCGCATCCACATCCAGGCGTTCGGCGGCTTCTAAAAACATGTTTGCGCGGTAAGTTCGGGTTGGCATCAGAAATAGAACCCGCGGTTTACGGTATTTTTTTGAGCTTGATTTTTGCTGCTGCGGGCGGCTTAACTTGATATCGAAAGTTTCAGAGACCACAGCGTCTGATTGCCCGGAAGAATTTATTACCGTTGCGGCGTCAATTTTAGCGCTGGCAAACATTTAGCTTTCTATTCATAAACAATGACTGTGTTGAAGATTAATCTTCTGAAGAAAAACGGTGAGGCCTTAACTTCACCCAAGTCAACTTCCTGACTACCGGCGTGTCGAACCAATTCACGCTTCCTTATTAAAAAGAGGCATACCGAAAACCTTTTCATACTTCTTAGCGGTTAATTCGAACAGGGCCCGATTTTTCAAGGGGTTATCCATGTCTTTAAATTCTTTTAACAAATTTCCGTAAACATCCGCCGTGGCCAAATCATCGATGGCAATGAAATATCGGCACATGGTCGCAAAAAAAGTCAGCACCTCGCTGATGTGAAACTCGTCTCGATCCGGATAAATCATTTGCAGATCAAACTTGTTGTCAAAAACGGCCGATAATTCTTCGAATTTCTGTTCATCGAGCAAGTACTGGGCATAATTACATTTAGCGAACAGATATTCAGGAAATTTTTTATAACAGTTTTTACAAACTTCCGTGGCGGCTTTTTTTTCACCTGCAGTTGAATAAGCAATTGCCAAATAATTGTAATAGATGGGATTATTGGGGAATTGCTCCATCAACGCGAGCAATTGCGGAATCGCTTTACGTGCTTTGCTGGCGCTTCCAGAACGCGACAGATTATAAAGCTCTTCGGCTTTAAGCTGGTCTTCTTCTGGACTGAAGTAATTCGGATTTTTCAGCGGTTCGAATGTGATCTTATATTCGCGGTATTCAAGAAATTCAGGTTTAATTTCTGGCCTATGCGTTTTGCCAAACTTCTCTTCATATAGCTGATCGAGTTTTTCGATAGCGTTCAGGCGGTCTTCTATTGTGTCATCAAAGTCATCATCATAATAATAGTCGTCTGCAACAGCATATTCATCGTCAGATCCGTTCGCTTCCAGATAAACCACTTTGTAATTGCCCCGGCCGGCGGTTTTATCAAGTTGTTTGATAATGTCCTTGGATTCTTCCAGGGATTCGGTAAGCACGCACGGCATGCCTTCATCTCCAAACTCGATTTCGATATGGTCAATTTCTGCGGACGCCTCTTCCAAGAGGTATTGAGTGGTGGCGAATTCTCTGTGAGGCTGAAATCCATATTTACACGCAAAGTCCAAAGCGCCGTAAACGATGTTATGCACTAAAGCGTAGTCGCATTCTTCCAAAATTGAATACTGAATGTAAGTATCCAGAAAATCCTGGTATTCCGCCTCGGTCATATTAAATCCAAAAAACGTGTCCACAACGCCCAGGCAAAACAGGTCCACAAGGAAGAGGCCGCAGGTGATATTACCGTTTTTGTGCTTTCTGGCTACAACAATGTCTGGAATACGCAACGTTTTCCAGTTATCGGAGATAAAACACTCATAAATGGGTAAATTACGGGCCCGGGTTTTGAGATAGGTTTTGGGCGATAACGCGGCGGAGCTGTTTTTTTTCTTTTTAGATTTCCCCTTTTTTTTAGGCATGGTTTTGTCTCCCTCCCAATCCGGCTTGATGACGGAGGCTCGGTCAGTCCCTCACCGTCACCAGGCCGATTGCTTTCGAATATTTAATCATGTAAAACCGCTAAAACTCCAGACTGCCGCCGATATCCAGAACGGTGGCGGTAAATCCTTTGGCAGCAACTTTGCTGGCAAATTCATTGGGGTCCACCTCGATGACCTCGAAGGTTTTGTAGTGCATGGGAACAACCTGTTTTGGATTAAGAAACTCGGTGGCTTTCACGGCGTCGTCGATGCCCATTGTGAAATTGTCGCCGATGGGCAGCAGCGCCACCTCGATGGCATGCATTTCACCGATCAATTTCATGTCGTAGAACAAACCGGTGTCGCCGGCATGGTACACAGTTTTGCCTTCCACGGTGATTAGCGCACCTGCAGGATTGCCCATGTAAACAAATCCTTTGTCCGTTTGAAACGCGGAACCGTGATGCGCGATGGTGAGCTTGACCCGGCCAAAGTCAAAATCGTGGCCGCCGCCGATATGCAGTGGATGGCCGTTCAATCCCTGCTCACCGCACCAGGTGACGATCTCGTAGTTGGAAATGACGGTGGCGTTGTTGCGTTTGGCAATGGCGACGGTATCGCCCACGTGGTCACCGTGGCCATGAGTCAGCAGAATGAAATCACACTTGACCTCGTCCGGTTTGACCGTGGCCAGCGGGTTGCCCGTAAAAAAGGGATCGATCAAGATACCGTGTCCGTTGGTTTCCAGTAAAAATGCCGAATGGCTCAAATAGGTTAACTTTGCCATATTATCCTCCTCTGAAAAGTTTATACAAATCGTTGTGCTTTGATTAAATGCATAAATTCATCGCGCGTGGCCTGATTGTCGCGAAACACTCCCTGCAGGGCGCTGGTGGTGACCACCGTATTTTGTTTGCCCACCCCGCGCATCATCATGCATAAATGGCGGGCTTCGATAACCACCGCTGCCCCTTGCGGATCCAGACAATCCATCAAAATGTCGGCAATCTCGTTGGTGAGTCTTTCCTGTACTTGCAGCCTTTTTGCGAACGCATCGACTATTCTTGGAATTTTGCTCAGGCCTACTACCTTGCCGTTTGGCATGTAAGCCACGTGGCACTTGCCGTAAAACGGTAGCAAATGGTGCTCACATAAACTGTAAAGCTCGATATCTTTGACGATGACCATTTCATCGTATTTTTCATGAAACAGAGCGTCGTTTATGATCTTGCAAACATCTTCTCGATAGCCGCTGGTTAAAAATTTCAGCGATTTTTCCACCCGCAGCGGTGTTTGGAGCAAACCCTCTCTTTGCGGATTTTCACCCAGTTTTTGGAGTAATTCTTTGATCAATTCTTGCATAAGTTGCTAATCCTTTAGGAATTCAATTCAGGTTGGTGTTGTTAATTTCCTGGAGTCCACATTGAAAGCAACGACAACAATATCAGCAAGCCGAGGATTCCAATGGTTAATAAGATTAAGTGTTTTTTCGCTGTTTTTTGCTGTTTTTCTTCCATTATTGGATTGCGGTGTATGATTAGAATCAGGCAATATTTCTTCGTTAATCAGGTGTTGATTATCGGCTTTTGGCGGTTAGCTATTTGCCTTTAGCTTGGTGTTTGCAGATCAGGTTCGTGATCATTTTGCTCTTTATTCGATGGATTCGAATCCAGGTAACAATAAATCTGATCACTTAACTTTTTTCAACACACAGGCGTTCTGCCAATTAGGAAACTTGATTCAAGTGGCATCTGTTCCCAATATAGAGAGTCCTGAATTTTTTCATTTTGTGCAAGCAATTTATTAACCCTGCCCAACAGCAAACGGTTAAATGCCAATAGCTTTATCGTTTCAAAATGACACTTAAACGGGCACATTTTGATGGTCGATTTTTTGATTGAAATATTTCCCCTGATACGTTTCTCGGTTTTCGAGCTCACGCTGGATGGCGTGAATAATCCGGGCGCCGTCCCGACACCACTGCGGGGCAATGAGCATCTCCGCAGGCGCATCGCCGTGCAGGCGCTCGATGACAAGGTCCGGATGAAGGCGCTCCAGAAATTTGCAGACGAAATCCACCCACTCAGAGAACGTGAAGAGATGAAACGGCTTTTCTGCGTACGCACGGGCCATTTCGGTGTGCCGCACCACGTGCAAATTGTGCAGCTTGATGAAATTGAGCGGCAGCCGGGCCACCCGCTCCGCGGTTTCGAACATCTGCTCTTCGGTTTCATTGGGGAAGCCTAAAATGAGGTGACCGCAGACGTACAGGCCGCGCTCGGCGGTTTTGTGTACGGCTTCCACGGTGCAAGCAAAATTGTGTCCGCGGTTGATCAGGCGCAGAGTCTGGTCGTGCACCGATTCAATGCCGTATTCCACGGTGACAAAATATTTTTGGCTGAGCTCTTCCAGATAGTCGAGTTTCTCTGCATCGATGCAATCGGGTCGGGTACCCACCGATATCCCGACGACCTGATGATGAGCCAGCGCCTGTTCGTACAAAGTTTTGAGATGGCTTAGCGGCGCATACGTGTTGGAGTACGGTTGAAAATAGACGATGAAATTTTCTACATTGAAACGCCGGGTCAAATAGTCGATGCCGTTCTGCACCTGCGTTTGGATAGGGATTTTCGCCCGGGCGGCAGCGGGGGTGAAGCTGTCGATGTTGCAGTAGGTGCAGCCGCCGGTGGCCACGGCGCCATCCCGGTTGGGACAGGTCAAACCGGCGTGCACCGGTACTTTGTGCACCCTGCCCCCGAATTTGTTTTTCAGAAAGGCGCTGTAAGAATGATATCGAGTATTTGCACTTTGCATGGTTTAATTTAACGAATTGACCAGCGCCTCGGCAAATTCGCGGGCTGCGTTGGCGCCGGAGCTGGTAATGATATTACCATCTATTTCGAGTTTTTTGCCTGAATAGTTTGCGCCCTGTACGGTTAATTTTTCATAAACCGCCACGTGCCCCGTGACTGTTTTGTCTTTCAGAAGCCCGGCTACCGCCAGGGTGACGGCAGCATGCGAGCTAGCGGCCACTACTTTACCGTGGCTGGCAGCATGACAGGCGATTTCATGGGCTTTGGCATCGTGCCAGTACTGGCTGGCGCCGGAACCGCCGACGAATACCACGGCATCGTAATCGTCGGCATTCACCGCATCGAGGAGCACATCGGGATTTATCTGCATGCCCTGCGTGCTCCTGGCGCCGTTGGTGGTGGTGGATGCCACGGTTATTTTAGTGCCGTTCTTTTCTAATTTTTCCCGGGCAGCGGTGTATTCCTCATCTCGAAAATTATTGTGAGCTACAATCATCAAAACGGATTTGCTGTTTTCTTTTGCCATGTGCCCTCCTCGAATTCAAATATTTTCAGGCCAATGATAAATTAGTCGCTCAATGGGTTTATTTTGCAGCATGTGACTTGACACGATCTCGGGTACGTCTTCCAGTGTGACTTTGGCATACCAGATGCCATCCGGATAGACCACCATGCTGGGGCCGGCTTCACAAGGACCTAGGCAAGCGCAGGCGGTGATTTTAATTTCATGCAGTAGATTTTGCTTCTCCGCCTCTTCCTGCAATTTCATCAAAATTTGATGGCTAGTTTGCGGCCCGCAGGAAGGTTTAGCAAAGGGTGGTCGAGCATGGGTACAAACAAAATAATGCTGGCGAAACGGCGTCATAAATTTTCTTATTTGTGGTCAGTTCGGCTTAAAACGATTTATTTTACATGATTATTGGCGTATCAACTTTCCTTTGCTTGGGATGTCTGGAACACGCTAAAGCGTGAACACCCTTTCTCCCAAGGAGATATTTAACACGCGCAAATCAAATTAATACAATATTATTAAGTTTATTTGTTAAATGCAATCCCCGCTTTTTCCTCAACCGATTTGATTTTATCATCAAAGTCGTAGTCGTGATCCTGGGCGTCGTCGATTTTAATGTGCGTCATCACGCGGTCGAAATCTTCGCGCACCGCTTCGTGACATTTCTGAATCAAATCCATCACTTCATCCCATTCGCCTTTGATGAGCGTACCCATGGGAGTCAGTTTGTACTGTAATCCGCTTTCGTGAATGATTTTCAACGCCTTGGACACCGGTTCGCTAATGTGCAAATTTTCACTCACCGGCAGAATGCTGAATTGAACCATCATTTTGAATTTCTCCTCATCTGGATTCGGTGCGCAGGTGTTTTCATTTTTTTTCACATTGTTCACTTTTCGGGGATTCCAAAAAGCTTCAATTTAGCAACGAAGGTCATTTCTGCGGCAGCAGGATCCAGAAAAATCAACAAGTTATTGATTCCCGTTTGCTCGGGAATGACAGATATCACGTTCGTTTGGGACCGGGGGCAGTCCGAAAAGTCCCAAAACACACACAACTTCATGCTGAGTCCCGAAGTAAATTCGGGAAAGCATGTGTGTTTTTAATCAACTTACAAAACCCTTCGACGAAGTCTATCCTGAGCGCGTCGAAGGACTCAAGGTGAAGAAACACGACTTTTTGGACAGAGCCCCGTGTTGTTTTACTACATTTATTTCAAAGCTTCCCTGAAAAATTTAATCTTTGAGCTGCTTTTTAGGTACCACCCCTTCCACCCACGATTCGCCGTCCGCGAAAATTTCTTTTTTCCAGATGGGGACGGTTTCTTTCAGCGTGTTGATGGCAAAACGGCAGGCTTCGAAAGCCTCTCGACGGTGCGGTGTGGCCACGGCAATGGCGACGCTAACCTCCCCCAACTGCAGCTCGCCGGTACGATGAACCAGGACAGCTTTTGCGACCGGCCAGCGAGTTTGTATTTCGGATTCGATTTCTTGCATTTTTTTCAAAGCCATGTCTGGATAGGCCTGATAAGCCATTTTGGTTACTTGCCGGCCTTGGGCATAGTCACGCACCCGGCCCAGAAAGATCGTCACCGCGCCTGTGCCGTGTTCTTCCATTTCTTCCAAGAGTTTGTCCACGCTGATTTTTTCCGTCACCAGTTTGACCATTTTATCCTCCGCTTATGGGCGGCAGCAACCCGACTTCGCAGCTCGCATTTAGAAGCGTTTTTCTGGAAGCGTATTCGTTGTCCACGGCAAAGCTCACGACTTTCAAATGCTCACGCACCTCCGGAAAGCGTTCGCTTACCAGGTGCGCCAGCTCGGCGACGGTGGTGTTTTCGGCGACTTCCATTTCGGTTTCATCGACGCCGGTGAGGTCGCGCAATTGGGCAAAAAATTTGAGTTTGATTTTCATGCTCATTTGACCCCTGCGGTTTCCTGGAAGACTTTTTCATCGTCGGGGTTATTCTGTTCCATCAAGGTGACAGCCAGATTATGATCGAATCCGCGATGCGCGGGATCTTCCTGGAAACCGCGATAAATGGCCCGACAATGATAACAAATGGTGACTGTTTTCAGCACCTTGTACAAAAAAAAATCGATTATGGTGGCGATGAGCAGAGTCAGGCCGTAAGTGTGGTAACTGAAGAGGACTCCGATACCGAATATCAGCAGACCCAGGCGTGGATTGAAATCCTTTTGAACATAAAATTTGATCTTGCCGCAAAGCGCACAGCGGTCTATTTTATCGCCTTTTTGCAGGCTCGCGCTCAGAGTGTAATACCGTTTTTGCGAACAGTGCGGACAATGGGTGGGTTTATCCTCCGCAGTGATATCCAACAAAACATCTTTATTACAATTTACACAAACGAATTCAACGGTCATTTTTAATTCCAACTTGGATCCTCTGGTACAAATTTAGGCGTTCGGGCTATTTTTAGCACCGTAAGTTTTTCTTTTATCAGACTTTTTAAATGTGCGTGTCGCATTTCCAAAGAGTTCAGCTCCAGCAAAGCTTGTTTCTCCTGAGTGCTGAAGTCCAAAATCGATGCCGCTTGATTAAGTATGGACTCGAATGAATGGGCGTGTATTTTGAAAAGATCTTTCACATTTTTCACACCGCTTAAATGGAGATATTTGTGAACCAATCTCAGAAAAGACTCCGTTTCCAGATGCTCATTAAAATCGTCATGGTCAACATGCCGATCCTTCAAAAACTGCACTCGGGCAATCCGGTACGGGCTTTCCTGAACAAATTGCAAAATTTTAATTCGGCAGAGACCATACAGCAGAATGTTGTACTTTCCGTTTTCCAATTTTTCTGAAAATTGAATATCGCCGACACAGCCGATTTCGTGGGTTTGGGGCGCCCCAAAATAGTCTTTTTCCCAGCCGTATTTTAAAAGCACCATGCCTATTTGATTTGAGCCACGCAAGGCATCCGTCACCAGTTCGCGGTAGCGCTCTTCAAAAATGTGCATGGGAAGTAACGTTTTCGGAAAAAACACTACATTCGGTAACGGAAAGATTGGGATGGCGTCTTGTATCTTGTCAGCGTTCAATTTTTTATGATTCGGTTTGATGATGGTTTTGAATTTGCTCCATAGCCCATTCTGCGTGCTCAGCTATCAAAGGATCTGTGTGTTCTTTTAGCTCATTCAATGCAGGCAAAAATCGTTCATCACCTGAGTTCCCCATGGCCACGGCCACATTGCGAAGAAAACCGCGGTACTTACTGCGTTTTACCGGACTGTTTTTAAACTTGGCGCTAAATTGTTGCGGCTGCATGCCAGCCAGGGCTGCCAGCTCAGGATTGAAAATGCCCTCCCGCGGTTGAAACCCCACTTCGCGGGTAACCGGCGCTTTGCGGTTCCACGGGCACACGTCCTGACAGATATCGCAGCCGAAAATGTGGTTGCCCATTTGAGGTCGCAGCGTCACGGGTATGTCATCGCGCAGCTCGATGGTCAGATAAGAAATACAGCGCCGGGAATCCAGTACATACGGTTCGAGGATGGCGTCCGTTGGGCAGGCTTCGATGCAGCGGTTGCAGGTGCCGCAGCGGTCGGCCACGGGTGTGTCATATTCCAGCTCCAAATTGGTGATGATTTCGCCCAGAAAAAACCACGAGCCTTTTTGCTGATTGATGAGGCAGGTGTTTTTACCGAACCAGCCGATGCCGGCGTATTTTGCGTGCACCCGCTCCACCAGCGGACCGGTGTCCACATACACACGGTATTGCACTTCCTGGCTGCAGGAGGATTGGATGTACTCGGTCAACTTTTTCAAACGAGCCTGCAGGAGGTCGTGATAATCATCGCCCCAGCTATATCTGGAAATCCAGCCGCGGTCCGGTGCGGTCTGCTCCATCGAACGGGGGTGCTCGGTGTTGTAAATCACGGCACATACGATTATGGATTTGGCTTCGGGCGCCACTTGCGTCACATCTGTGCGCTTAGGAACGTTGTTTTCCAAATAAGCCATTTTGCCAGCGTAGCCGGCAGCCAACCAGTCGGCATAAAACGCCAGCTCCGGTACGAGCTGCACCGGCGCTACCCCGAACAGATCAAATCCCATGGCCAGCGCCTGGTTTTTTATATTTTCGGTTAACGACATGCATTAAATTTTCACTTGAATTTCTTTGCCAACCACCTGCACCGGGTACGTCGCGATGCGAACCTGGTTTGCCAGGAGGCATTCCCCGTTGGCGACGTTGAATCGCCAACCGTGCCAGGGACAGGTAACCACGTAGCCGTTTAAAACGCCGTCTCCCAGGGGACCGTTGCGATGGCAGCATTTGTTGTCTGTGGCGTAAAAAATGCCCGCCACGTTGTACAGCGCCAGGGTTCGGTTTTTGGCGGTGACGATTTTACACTCGCCCGGAAACAACTCGCTTGTCTGCGCCACGGTAATGAATTCTGTTCTACTCTCGGAATATTTCAAGCCAAAATGCTACTCAATTTTTAAATTCTCCAAGGGCTTAATATAGTTATTCGAAAAATAAAGTTCAAGATTAAATTTGACTGAAAACTAAAATGGATGCAGGTTATTTTTGCGGCCTGTTTTAACCGGTTAAATTGCTTTGCAAGGTAAAAAGGGTTTTCATGATTCCTCGATGAGATTTCGGTCACAAAGGATTGAGAAGAAAGCAGGAGTCGGTTAAACAAGCGGTGGTTAATCGGCTTTTTCTGCTACGATCACAGTGGAATGTTCGCCCACTTCGAAATGGCTGATACATTGAAATTGCGCTTCCTTCAAGGCGGTTTGCATTTCGGAGAGTGAGTAAACGCTGCCCCTTTCGGTGTTGATGAGCATGTGTAGCGCAAATTGCGCCGCGAACGGCGGGCCCGTACGCTCGTCGTTCACAAAGAAATCCTTCACCACGAGTTTGCCAGACGATTTGAGCGCCGGCCAGATTCGTCGAAATAAAACCACGATTTCTTCCAGGCTGTAAATGTGGATAAAATTGGATAAAAAAGCCAGATCATAGTCTGAGCCTAAATTGTCCACGAAGCAATCGCCGGCGCGATAAGTGATGTTTTTTTGAAAAGTACTTTTGCGGATGGATTCCTCCGCCACGGCTGCCACCGGCGGACGGTCGAAAACCACGACCTGCAGGTCGGGATTTTTTTTTACGAACTCCAGAGCATAGGTTCCGGGGCCGCCGCCGATGTCGATCATTTTGCGCACGTTCCGTAAATCCAGACCGGCTGCAGTTTGTGCGGCGCTGAGACGACCGATGTTGGCCATGGCCAGGGTAAACTCGGCCGCCTGCTGTTTTTCTTCTTCCGGCGAATCCACTTTTTTGGGTAGCGGTTCGCCGGTTTTGATGACCTCTTCCAACTGCGACCACCTGTGCCAGTAATTGGCCTGATGCCGTAGATTGTCGCCGCAATAAAACGGTTGTCCTTGAACTAAATGTTCGTCGGCTTTTGCCGAATTCCAGAAAAGCCCACCCTTTTTCTGCAGGAAACCGAGCGCGGTGAGTGCGTTGCACAACAATTCGGTGGCGCGCGCGTCGGTGTTTAACCGCTCAGCCAGTTGTTGACCGGTGAGCTTTGTACCAGATAAGTGCGTGAATACCTCCAGGCGGTTTGCGGTCAACACGATCTGCGCCGGCATAAATCCGCCGGTCAGCGTGGTGATTTCACGTACAGTTTGAATTTTTTCTTCCATGCTTGGCATCTTCATGGGGTGTAGTTGATTTTTAAGCGGGCTTTTTCTTGCATGCGAAACTCCCGGCGAATGGCGGCGGCCCGCCAGCGGCGTTTTTCGTCTTCGGTCTCAGGAATGATGGGCTCCACTCGCGTCGGTCTTTTGTTCTCATCCAGCGCCACAAAGGTCAAATAAGCGGTGCTGGTATGCTTGCGCTCGCCGGTATTCAGATCCTCTGAAAAGACTTTGGCTCCGCACTCCATGGAAGTTTTGAACACCCGGTTTACCGAGGCTTTGATGATGATGAGCTCGCCGACTTTAATGGGATGCCGGAAGTCCAGCGAGTCCATGGAAACCGTCACCACCGGCCGCCGGCAGTGCCGGTGAGCAGCCACGGCGCAGGCGATATCGATGAGGTGCATGACTTTCCCGCCCAAAATATTTCCGAGGGTGTTGGCGTCGTTGGGTAAAACCATCTCGGTCATTTCCACTGCCGTGGCCGATACCGGTTTCCCCCGACCTTGGTCCGGTTCATGAGAATGGTTGGTTGTGGCAGGCATAAAGATCACTCAAATTGGTTAAGCGGTTGATTTATTGGTTCGATGAATTTTTGCGACTATGATCCTTGAGGTTCTTTTTCAACTCAAAGGCAGCGTATGTGAACAATACAAGCATGTGAAGTCAAAAAGTGTATTCCAGACCTTCGCGGCCGGCGGTGGTGTTCGGAAAAAACTCGCGGGTTTTGTTTTCCATGTCGGCAATTTTTTCATCGTCGTGAGACGGATCGTGATGAAAGAGCACCAGATTTTTTACGTTGGCGGTTCTGGCTACCCGGGCGGCCATTTCATAAGTGCTGTGACCAAACCCCTGCTTCGGTAGATTGGCGTCCATGTATTCTTCTGGCGCATACTGGGCGTCGTGAATCAGCAAGTCGGCATCTCTGGCAAATTCGATCAAACGGGCGTCGTTGCCCACATAACCTTCGGTATCCGTGGCATACACCAGTCGTTTGTTGTTCACTTCGATTTTGATCACAAACACACCAATTTTGGGATGAGCATAACTGCGCATCAATTTCACTGCCACATCATTTTTTGAGAAGCCCGGTAAATGATTTTGTGCATAAATCTGAGGATTTTCAGATTTATCGTTAAGTATTAAAATGTGATTTTCCGTAAGATTTTGTATGTTCATTTTGGAGTTCAATTCATCTAACTCTATGGGACTGTACTGCGGCGCCATAGTCGCTTTTAAAATCTGCGATAAATCCTGCGAAAAGGAGCGCGGTCCAAAAATATTCAGCACACAATCCGGATGATAGGCTGGTGCAAAAAACGCCAGCCCTTGCAGGTGATCGTGATGTGTGTGCGACATCAATAGGTTTATGATGAAAGAGGACGACGCTTTTTGCTGGTGAAACTTTTGCAGCAGTTCATTTCCCAGCTCGACGATGCCGGTGCCGGCGTCCAAAATGATGAGATGATTTTTCGCCCTAATCTCGATGCAGGATGTGTTGCCTCCGTAACGAATCGTGCTTTGCCCGGGCACGGGGTAGCTTCCCCGTACTCCCCAGAATCGCACAAATAAATCATGCTCTGCCATTGATTTCCTTTCTTCATTTTCTGAAAAAAAACGACTAAGAATGGGTGCTCGTATCTCTTAAAAGTCTTGTTAAGGACGTTTGCAAAAAATATCCAAATATTGATTTAATCGGTCATATAGATGAATGCACTGCCTCGAATTGACTTCCCTGTAATTTACATTCTTTTCATGCAATAAGTCAAATTTATTTTATTATTTTTTTATTTAAAAATGTTTTGTCAAGCGTCTTCGATTGAAGTTTACCCACGCGTGGACGCTTGCTTCCGCACTTTCAAAGATTCAAATACCTATTTAGTGATTGACCGAAAAGGACCTTTTCTTCCCGAAGGCCTCCGGGTCGAGGGTGAATTCCCGCTTGGCCCAGCGGGGCCTGTCCTGAGCCTTGTTGAAAGGATGCCTTCGCGTAGAGGTTTATGAATAGCGTATTTCTCGAGTTTTCGTTCAGACACTATTTAGATAATTTTGTTTTCAAATGTTTTTTTGTAACTTTTATACAATGCACGCCATCAAATGACGCCGGCTAGCTCCTGCAAAAGGCGCCAGTTTTTCAGGCGGTCTTCCTGAGCCTGGATGATAAGCTCAGTTGGATTGCCATTTTTGTCGAAGTGCTTGGAGAACCGTCCTTCCGAACGGGCAAAATGGATGAAATCGATCTGTTCGTCGGTTTTGGGTTGACGGTACCAATCGTCTTTCACCGCGGGATTGCCCTTCAGATCCAGGCGTTCTCTGAATTTTTCTCCTTTGCGTGGGTCGTAAATGAATATCGGGAAGGTACGGGAATCCACCGCTAATTTAGCCTGGTGCATGGCCATGTTATCCGCCACGCCGTGCTCGGGCTGGCAGGTTGTGTAAACGTTGATCACGGCTGGTCCGTCAAATTCGTTAGCGGCCATGACTGCGCGATAAAAATGATTGACGTGCGCTGCAGTGGTTTGCGCCACAAATACCTCCGGATGCATCATGGCGATCTGCCCGATTTCCTTGCGCCGTTCAGTTTTACCCTGAATGGCTTTTCCGTGCGCCGACATCTTGGTTTCCTGACCCATGAATGTGGCGGTGGAAGCCTGTCCGCCGGTATTGGAATAGACCTGCGTGTCCAGCACAAAGGCATTTATGTTCATTCCTGAGGCTAACATCCTCGAGAGGGATTGGAAGCCGATATCGAGCATGGCACCGTCGCCGCCGAGCACCCACAATTTTTTATCGTGCCAGCCCATTTGATTCCAACGCGCACGCACGCCCATGGCGTCTGCGGAGGCGTTTTCAAACAGCGAGTTTGTCCACGGTATTTTGTAAGGATTGTAAGGGTAAGTGGAACCGTACACCGTGTTGCAACCGGTGGCCGCCACGATGCCCACGCTCTCTGGCCCGTACACAAAGCCGGTGGCGGCCAGCAGCATGCGCAGGGCGGTGGCTTCGCCGCATCCCATACAGGAGCCGGCACCGCCCACATACAGCAGTGAGCTGTCGGCCAACATCATGTCCGCCAGCACCTTTTCCTGGATGTAGGATGCCGGTGTTTCCGGCATGCGTGTGTAAAAATTGAATGCTTGTTGAAATTTGGGTAAATTGTCGCCATCTTTTTTGATCATTTCCAGCGCCAGGTGATCGCCGCAGGCATCCACGCATTCTGCGCAGCCTTTGCATTTAGTGGGATCGATAAAAATGCCAAAGTAGCCGGGTTCCTCGCCTTTGCGTTCCGGAACCTTCCAGTATTTGTTGGTTTTGGTCCACTGAGCTGCTATAAACGTCCGCTCGGCCGGATCCGAAATTTGCGCCAGCTCTTTTTCGAGCTGTGATTTGGGAACGACTTTACCCAAAATGGCCGTGTCTGGACATTCGGTGACACAATCCATGCAGCCCACGCAGTTGTCGTTGGCAAACAGCGGAATGTCCGGAGCGATGTAGCTGAAGTCCCGCAGAGCGCCGGTGGCTGCTGGGATGATACTGCGCGCGGTGCCCACATCGGCGGGCAGTCGCTTTTCCGCGACGCCCTGGTTGTAACAGGTCAACACCTGGGCGTTGAATTGTTCTACAAACTGATCGGTTTCCAGCTCGTTTATATCAAAAATCTGGGCTTCCAGGGTGGCGGTGTCCCGTTCTCCTGAATTCCCGGATGTTTTACTTACGTATTTTTGACTCTTCATTTTGCACCTCTTTTTTTAATTGGCGGCAATTTCAGAAATCAGCGCTTGCTTTTCACTTTCGATGATTTCACGCGGAATTTCGAATACTTCGTTGTACCCCTTTTTTACGGCCTGTAAATTGTCCTGCACCACGGTTTCGCCTTTGCTGCCAAAATATTTTCGAATGGATTTTTCGATGCCCTTTAACAGCTCCGCATCCGTCAATTTGAACTCTTTTCGAAAAGGGGTGATTTTCAAAAAAATACCCAGAAGCACGATGCCCTGCATCCTTTGCTGTAAGGAAAGATCGGTTGCGACTTCTTTGGCAATTTTAACCGTGTCCAGCGCAAACACGCGAATGCCTTTCTCTCGAATGATTTGTCTGGCATAATCAGGGATCGATTTCCAGATTTCATCAGGATTCGTCAGGAAGGTTTGCAGAAAAATCATGCCGTTTTCTGAAATGCCAGCCAGCGGATTGCCGAGATTGAACGCGTTGACGTCGTTCAGTGGAATAAACTCCACGTGCTCCAATTCGCAGTGCGTGCGAATGGGCTCCCGGGCAATGGTCAGGTAATAGGTAGTAGGCAGGCCTTTTTTCTCGGAGCCGTACTTGGGATACGCCTGCACCTGTAGTCCGTACAGATCGCTGACGATGGTGGCAATCACCTTGTTAGTGGTGACCGAGCCGTAACCGCCCACCGAATGCCCGCGCATGGAAAACGCCCCCTCGGGTCGCACGTCCGGGTCAAAACCGTTTTGCAGGGCGGTTTCGTGTTTGATGCCTACGGTGAAATAGCGGTGGTTGCCTTGGTTTTTCATGTTGTTGAAAATGGCAATGAAATCGCCGGGTCGGACATCGCGGCTGCCCAGCCCGCCGGAGCCGGAATAGATTTGCGGTACACTGGTAATTTGCGGCCCCCGCGCACGGTTGTTCAGCGCGTCCGCAAACGCCGCTTTGATCTCCACAGTGAGGGGGTTGGATTGCGCCAGGGGATTGTCCATCCGCTCCAAAACCGAAAACGCTTGCAGGTGCTGCAAAGCTTCGACAATCTGTTTGGAGGGAAAGGGCCGAAAGGCCACCACATTCAACACACCGACCTTTTCGCCTTGCGCCCGCAAGTAATCCACGGTGGCCATAGCGGTTTCCATAAAAGAGCCCATGCCGACGACGGCGTATTCTGCGTCTTCGAGGCGGTAACCCTGCACCAAATCGTATCTGCGTCCGGTCAATTTGTAGAATTCATCCATGGCCGATTGCAGGGCAGTGGGCACTTTATCGTAAAAAAAGCGCTGAGCAATTTTACCTTTCATGTAACTGTCCTGATTTTGCACCACACCGGTCATGAGCGGGTGCTCGGGATCCATGAAGTTGTGTAGCTTGTCCTGCGGATTGCCGATATAAACGCGCATCATTTCCGGTTCCGGCAGCTGCACGTTTTCGATGGTGTGGGTGGTTAAGAATCCGTCCATCACGTTTAAAAACGGAGTGGAAGAATCTTCGGCTGCACGCCGGGCGATCAGCGCTAAATCGCCGGCGTTCTGGGCATTCATGCCAAAGAGCATGCCCCAACCGCAGTCGCTCACTGCCATCACGTCGTCATGCCCGGCGTGCACGTTTAACGAATGCGAAGTCAGCGCCCGCGCGCCGATGTGAAACACCGCCGGCAGGCGTTTACCGGAGATGGTGAACAGCACCTCTTTCATCAGCACCAGACCCTGGCCGGAAGTGAAATTACTCACTCTACCGCCGGCCAGAGCAAAACCCTCGCAGGAAGTGGCGGAGCTGTGCTCGGATTCCAGCTCGAGAAAAGTCAGCGGTTCATCCCAGAGGTTGGTTTTGCCGTTGGCCACCGCAGCTTGATAACCCTGCCCCATGGTGGTGGATGAAGTGATGGGGTAGGCGCAACCTCCCTGAGTGATGTGGGTGTCCACCCACACGACCATGCCGGCGCCATCGGTGGTGGTGGCTATCCCAGCGTATGGAATATTTTTATGTTTATTATTTTGAAGTCTCATAACAGCCTCCAAATAGTAAAATTAACGTTTCACAGAATTATGACCCATTGACACTACCAAATACCCGTGTTAAAATCGCTGCAGTCGGAAGATTGAAAATACAATTGTGTTTTGTGAATTGTTCAGTCCTTTTCATTCTTGCTGGATTATGAAATCACTGCAGAGTTAAATTGAGAAAAAGGATTGCCAGATTTACAATCAGGATGAAAGGTGAATAAAGATACTGAGGAAAATTTTGCGATCCTGAGGTTGATGTAAAGCTGTTTGAATGATTCTTTTTAACTTAGTTTAAATACGCGTTTGAAAATTCCAGCGTCCTGGTCTTTGCTTTTACTAACTTGTGCTATGATGCTCTCGGCCAGCTTTTTAAATGCCGCGGTGACAGGCGAATCCGCTTCGGCGACCACGATGGGCTTGCCGGTGTCGCCGCCGATGCGTATTTTGGTGTCTAGCGGGATTTCACCGAGAAAGGCGGTGTTGAATTGTTCACTGGCTTTTTTGCCGCCGCCATGATCGAAAATTTCGGTGCGTTCGCTGCAATGCGGGCAGACAAAGTAGCTCATGTTTTCAACCACCCCGAGCACCGGCACTTCTACCTTTCGGAACATGTTGATGCCTTTGCGGGCGTCGGCCAGCGCCACATCCTGCGGTGTGCTGACGACGATGGCGCCGGTTAGAGGAATGGTCTGGGTTAAAGTGAGCTGTGCGTCGCCGGTTCCAGGCGGCAGGTCGATTATCAAATAGTCTAATTCACCCCAGTCCACGTCCTGAATGAATTGCTGGATCATTCGGCCCACCAGCGGACCGCGCCATATAATCGCGTTGTCGCCCTGCGAAATAAATCCCACGGAGACCATCTGCACACCGTAGCGCTCCAGCGGCGCGATTTTGTTGTTGCGGCTCTTGAGTTTGTCTTCTACACCCATCATGATGGGAATGTTGGGTCCGTAAACATCGGCGTCCAGCAGGCCGACGCGGGCGCCTGTCTGTGCCAGGGCCACCGCCAGGTTTACTGAAACCGTGGTCTTACCCACGCCGCCTTTACCGCTGGCTACCGCAATGGTGTGCTTGACCTGTGTCAGCAAATTTTGCGGCTGCGGTGGCTGCTGCTGCGGCATGGACGGCGGCGGTGAAGTCTGCTGAGGCGCCGGCGAAGATGAAATCACCTTTAACGGATTATGCACGGAAATATTGATGGACACATCCTTTACGTCCGTTACCGCCCGTAGCGCCGCTTCCGCTTTTTGTCGTATTTCTTCTTGATTTGGATGAGATGAAATCTTAAATTCCAGCGAAAAGGCCACGTGCTGGTTGTCTATTCTGAGGTTTTTCACCATATTGCTGGCAACGATACTTTGCCCGCTCATGGGGTCCACCACTTTTTTCAGGGCGTCAAAAATTTGTTGTTCTGAAAGGTTGCTCATAAAGATTACACGACTCCAAAAAATTATTAAGTGCCAAAACCAAATCGGCCAGGCGAGGGAACATGACCATGGATTCTACGGTTTCCTGCCTGAGTCCCCTTTCCATCACGTTTGGTTTCTTAAAAAATGAATCTTTCAATATATAAAATTAATTGCAAATGTCAAACACTTTTGGCTGATTTGAACTGATTAATTGAAACATCTTAAAACATTAAAATTGATAAAATTAAATTCGGTTAGGTATGCCCAGTTCAATGCTTGTTTTCGATTTAGAAAAAAAAGATGGAATGCCGCATGTTTTCACAAAGGTTTAATGAAAAAAGGCGTTTTTCAAAATCGTAACTGTTCAGCCTGTTTTGTCACCCCGCATTTGCGGGATGAGAGGTTGAACCGTTTCTCGAAATCCAAAATGATTTGCCCTGAATAAAGCATGTATCAGGAGATGAAATGCGACGAAAGATAAATTTCTGGCTGTGGCTCAGCGTGATGACCGTTTGGCCGGCTGCCATATCATTGACACAGAACCGCTCTGCTCCAAACTTGGAAGCGGAGCATCGGCTTTTTGATTTGGCATTGCAAAAACATGTCCAGGATGGGTTGGTGGACTACCAAGCCATGGCTCGGGAGCAGAATTTTCAAAAATATGTAAACTGGCTCAAAAGCGTGGATGCAGCTTCTTTCAATTCAAAAACGGAGGAGCTGGCCTTCTGGATTAACGCTTACAACGCTCTGGCCATCCAAGGCGTAATCACTTCGTATCCACTGGAAAGCGTGTTGAAGGCGCCGGGGTTTTTTAATAAAAAAAAACACCCTGTTGCCAGGCAGCAGTTAACGCTGGATCAAATCGAAAAGGGAGTTATTTTTAGAAAATTTAAAAATCCCAAACTGCATTTTGTTCTGGTCTGTGCCGCCCGAAGCTGCCCGAATTTGCCGGACCGGGCTTATTCTTCAGAAAATGTATTCGACAGAATTGAGGAAGTGGCGCGAATATTTTTGAATAATCCACAAAAGAATCGGTTGGACCGGGAGAACAAAATATTCTACCTTTCTCAAATATTTAACTGGTACCAAAAGGATTTTCTTTCTGAAAACCGTTCGATTCTTAATTTCATCCGGCCCTATCTCGAGCAGGAGAAACAGGTTTTTTTAGCGGAGAACCCGGTCACGATTAAATATTTGGAATACGACTGGAATTTGAACAGCCAACAATGATATCTTAGTACTTGCGCAAAAATAACTTGGAATTCTATCATGCTTTCTCAAATTTACTTCAGCGATTTTTTAACTGTATTTTATTGACCAATTTAGTCACTCTTTAAAACACGGATTTGACAGATTGAACGGATTTTTACGGATATATCCAAAATTATTTACGAAAAGTGTAAAATTAATTTTGGCGGTTCTGGTGAACCCGGTTTAAGCATTTTTCTGTGAGTACCTTGATGACAAAACTCATCTAAGCCTTTAAAATTAAATTGGTTTCATCCTGTTAACCTCGGTGATTGAAGAAAAACCAAACGCCAAATTCTATTTTACAATGAATGCTTATCAGCTCCGCAGTATTGGTTATCGTAACTCCTTAATAATCCATTAAATTCCGTCGAATCCGTTCCCTCCGTGTTCTAAGTGAAACAACGTCAATGGTAAAATAAATATAGCGTAACAAATCGCTGAGCGCATGCGGGACAATGACAGCAAAAAACTGAGTTTTCGTTCAGACATCAATTGCACAAAAGTCGAAAAGTAACTAAAAAGGAGAATCTAATGTTCTTTCATAAAATAGATACGGGGTGGGAGATACCTGAAAAGCTGGTCACCCCGGAATCGGTTTATGCAAATCGCCGCCAGTTCCTCAAAGCTATGGGATTTTCAGGCCTGGGAGTATACGGCTTACTTGCGGGTTGTCTCGAAAAGTCCGGCGAGGCCGGCGCCCGGGAAGCGGCCAGCCAGTCCGTGCGGCGCAGCATCCCGAAACCAGCGCCGCCCTATCCGGTTGCCCGGAATACTGATTTTGCCGTTGCCCGTTCGTTGACTTCAGAGGAGGTCGCCGCCGCTTACAACAATTTCTACGAGTTCACCACGGACAAAGGACGCGTGTGGAAGCTGGCAGAAAAATTCGAAACCCGTCCCTGGGAAATCGAAGTGACCGGACATGTTCACAAAAAGCACACCTATGATATCGATGACTTCCTCAAACGCTTTCCACTGGAGGAACGCGTTTATCGCTTTCGTTGTGTGGAAGCCTGGTCCATGGTGGTACCCTGGACGGGATTTCCTTTTAAAAAACTCATCGAGGAAGTGCAGCCCACTTCGAAGGCGCGCTATGTGAGAATGCTCACTTTTCTTCGCCCCCAACAGGCGGTGGGCCAAAAAACGCAGAGCTGGTACAATTGGCCTTATTACGAAGGCTTGACCATGCAAGAAGCCGCAAATGAGCTGACTATGCTGGTGACCGGTATTTACGGCCATGCCCTGCCAAATCAGCACGGCGCCCCCATTCGCTTGATCACGCCCTGGAAATACGGTTACAAAAGCATCAAATCCATCGTGAAGATCGAATTTGTGAGCCAACAGCCGCGGACCTTCTGGAATGATCTGGCGCCGCACGAATACGATTTCACCTCCAACGTGAATCCACAGGTGCCGCACCCGCGCTGGTCGCAAGCCACCGAACGCGTTATCGGCACCGATGAACGCATCCCTACCTTGCCGTTCAATGGCTACGCGGAGTTTGTTTCGCACTTGTACCGCGGTTAACTTCCATTTGCGAAAATATACTTGATTAAAGTCGAAGAAATTTGTTAGTTTGGAAATCGAAGAAAGGTTGTCCGGTAATTTAATTCGGGAGGAGGATTCATGAGCCGCATACTCGGCAGGTATTCTGACAAAGTGGTGCCTTATATGGGTCTGGATATCAATACCACGCCCATCATTCATTTTCTTAGAGATTTTTTGTTTGCCTATTTGCTCTGGCAACTGGGTTATCGCGACTTTCAATTGGCGTTTACCACCATGTTGATTTCGGGCTTTCTGGAAACCGGACAGGGCACGTCATTGCGACCTGACGGCAGTCAGAATTTTTTCGACGTTCTGGATTTCCTGCCCAGTGTGTTTGCGGGTTTTTTGGTGGTCAGTTATCTTTCAAATACGTTTGATTTGATATTGTTGCTGACGCTGGTTTTGCTCTACTTTGCGGTGCTGCTGGTTTTATTTGTGCTGAACAAAATGCTGAGCAGAAAATTTATCTTTCGTAGGTGAGGTTTGTTGTGGTTGTCCAATAATGGGAGCCGTCATTGCGAGCTTAAAAAGGAATGGTTTTTCCATTCTATTTGAAGAACAGAAATCTCCCCTTTGTCAGTCCTCGCTTTACGGGACAGGCTGAAAGAATCTTGTTTTCATAAGATAAAGTTCTGATTATTAAAAAGATTCTTCCAGCATGACAACCCGGGCTGAACCGTTGCAGAATGACAAAGACTCTGCGTTTGATTTCCACACATCTCCTAAATCTTACATCCCTGATTAACTTTTTCCCGTCAGACGAAGACGCCTAATGTAGTATAATCAGGTGTTTACAGCCGGGCACAATATAGGAGTCATTTAAGCGTCAACGCCTGCGCCTCTACGGCAGCGTCCAGCAATTTCACCACGTCCTCTAAAGAGACTTCGCCGTAGTACCAGGCGCCGACGGTCAGGGCTTCCGCTTTGACCGCTTTGTAAATGTCGTAATAGCTGCGCTGGCCATCCACAAAGTTGTACACTTCGTCTTCCATCAAACCGTGCAGATTGTTCTGTACACCTACTTTTCGGCGGTTTGTAAAATAGTCCTTCAAACTGGCGACGTTGCGTGGGATTTTTTTGCTGGCGACCAGCTCGGCGGCGGTGAGCTTGATTCCGGGAGGATTGCTGCCGTTTACCTGCCGGTAGTAAGTTTTCAGATCGTTGATCAAATTGGATTTTCTGGATTTTATTCGGTCGATAAATTTACCGATGGTTTGAATGGCCGAGCGATTACCTCGTGCGAAAACACTCACGGAATTCAGTGCACGTTCTTCGCGCTGGATGCCCTGTTCGATGAGCATGGCTGCGTCTTTCCAGTTGCTGCTGGCGCCGTCGGTGGAGCTTTTTAGCAGCCGAAACGCCGCTGCCTGATCCTGGGCCAGCCTTTTGCTGCCCTGACTGAAAGTTTCGCTGGTCAGCAGTGGCACGTCTTCGACTTCGGCAAAGGCCAGATAGTAGGCCATGGCACCGATGAGAAAGCTGTTGCGCTGTAACTGCGTCTGGTCGATTTTATCCAGATCGTCGTCGGAGGAGTGGATGTAGGCGTCGTCCCAGTTGATGAGGGCCACGGCCGGCACACCGATGATGCCTTCCACAAAGCATAAGTGGTCGGAAGAATCGAAATAGGGTACGAAGGTCGCGTTGTAGCCATCTCGCGTTCCCCGGGTGGCGTAAATGGGTCTGGAGTGCGGCCGTGGCAGTCCGCCCTGGCGGTTGGCCGCCAGAAACGAGTTGTTGGTGCGGATGAGATAGGTGCCGACGCTTTCGAACAGCGCGTCCAGAAACGAGGTGCGGGAGTGCGGCGCGAAAATGAGATGCTGCACTCGGCTGCCCAGAGCCTGGTAAGCGCCGGTCATGTCCTGATGCAGGTTGGCTAAAAATTTTTTCGGTTCTTCGGGGTGGTCCTGAAAATAGCGATATTCCGAATAGATCTCATCGGTCCACCAAAAACGGATATCCCGCAGGGGCCGGGGTATTTTGCCTTCGCGGATGAGTTTGTTTAGTGTACGCGCCAGCTCCAGAATGTTGCCACAGCCGCTGCCATCGTCGTTGGCCGAGCCCTGCTCTTCCTGCAAATGCGCGGTGATGATGATCTGCTGGTTGTGGTACTTGCTGCCGCGGATCCAACCTTCCACAAAACCCGTGCGCCCGGGCGCCTCGCCGATTTCGGTGTCCACCTTGGCTTTTAATACCACCCGGCCACCTTTGGTGCGTTTACCCGTGGCAAAAATGTCCTGCATATCGTCGGTTTGCAGCAGGCGGCGCAGCATGTCGCCTTTGCGCGGCGGCAGAGTAAAGGCAAATGTGCCGGATTTGCCTTCTGGGGGCGTCATGGGAATGCGGCTCCAGGCGATTTGATCCGGGTAATCCATCATGGACTTGCCTTCCGAATTGGGATAGCTCACCACGCCCACGGCGCCTTTCTCCCAGACGCCTACACGCACAGCCTGAAACGGGCTGGAGCTGGTGAGGATGATTTTGCCGGTGACATCCACGTTTTTTAAACCTTCTTCTGAAAAATCATCTACCCAGACGAGCTCGGCGGTCACATCCGCATCGTGGCTGCCGTCGGCAAGGTAGAGAGCGTGGTCGCCGCGGTCGGCCAGTTTCACCAGCACCGGCTCCACGATCCACAGCTCGGCGGATTTGGGATTGTACGGCGCGGAACGTCCGGGCTGCTCGATAAACTGCACGTCTTCCAGGCCCGCCTCTTTGGCGGCCTGCAGCACATAATCTACCGCTTTGAAATAGTCGTCCGAGCCGGAGTTGCGATGCCAGTGGCTGAGCCAGCGGATATGTTCAAAGGCGCGATCGCCGGAGATTTCATTGGCCAGCATTCGGATTTCATCATCCGATAAGAACGGCGTGGTTTGTGTGAAGATTACATTCGGCAGCAGCAGAAAAGCCGCTAATGAAAGTATGATCTGGGTTCTGATACCAATACGTTTTTTCATCTTACCCTCCGTGTTTTGATAGATTGATGGTGGAAAAACGAAAATTAAGCAATTATTTTTTGGAAGTCAAAAAGATTTTAAATGCGCTGTACTAATTTCACTATTGAAGCTGACAAATTGGTTTGAAATTTCCCGGCAAATCCAAACTCTCTCCAAAAAACCATTGGATTTATTCATTGAAATGATTAAATTTACCGTATGACATTAAAACTAACTCTGAACAACGGAAGGCATGGCCTGGTATAAAGAGTGGTTTGGACAGGACTATCTCAAGGTCTATCCGCATCGTGACGAAAAGGAGGCGCGGCGTCAGATCGATTTCATAGAAAGAAATATCGATTTGAGTGGCCGCAAAATGATACTCGATCTGGGATGCGGCAGCGGCCGCCATGCCCAGGAAATGTCCCGACGCGGATTGCAAGTCACCTGCCTCGATCTATCTACCGTGCTGTTAAAATTAGCCAAGGAAAAAAATACCGGCGCCGCGTGCTGCAGCCGATTTGTACGGGCAGATATGCGGTACATCCCGTTTCGCCAGGCGTTCGACGTGGTGGTGAGCTTTTTTACCACGTTTGGCTATTTTAAAAAAGATGAAGAAAATCTGCAGACCTTAAAGAGCATCGAAGAAGTGCTGAAACCGGGCGGTCAATTTCTTCTGGACTACTTGAATAAATCGCACGTCATTGAAAACCTGGTGCCGTTTGATTCACGGCGGGATAACGGTTTTGAAGTCACTCAGGAACGACACTACAACCGCTCAGAGGAACGCATCGAGAAGAAAATCACTTTAAAAGAAAACGGCAACGAGCGGGAATACTATGAATCCGTGCGGCTTTACACGCTGGATGAAATGAAATCGTTGCTTGCGAAAACCAACCTGCAGTTGCAAAAAATCTTCGGCGATTTCGACGGCAGCGCATTTTCGTCTCAAAGCCCCCGCCTGATTTTAATCGGACAACGGGAGCCGTAATATGAAATTTTCCATGAGTCAAATGCCGGGGGTTTCCGCGCTGGTGAAAGATTTTTTCGATAATTTTGAAAAAGTGTCGGAATTTTACAACGGCAATTATCGCAATTTAAGCACTTTTCTAGAGAGAACCGATGGCATCAAATCGAAGCAGCGGCCGCTGGGTCAGCTCGTTCCTATTTTAAAGGAGCAAAACCAGTGCTTTGGCTGCGGTACCCTCACGCTGGAAAAGATCGATTTGCTGTTGGAAGGTCGAGCTTGTGCGGTGGTGACCGGCCAGCAGACCGGGCTGTTTGGCGGACCGTTGTTTACCGTTTACAAAGCGCTTACCGCCATCAAACTGGCGGAACGCCTGAGCCGAAATTGCGACGGCTGTTTCGTGCCGATTTTCTGGCTGGCTTCCGATGATCACGATTTTCGGGAAGTCAACCACATCCATTTCATCGACAAAAACAATCAGCCCATCAGACTGAGCTACGACGGTCACCCGGTGGATTCGAAGCTGCCGGTGTCGCGCATTCAAATCGCGCCGGAGATCGCTGAAATCATCGAGCAAATCGACCAGGCAACTCACCCTTCCGAATTCAAGGAAAATGTTTTGCAGCACCTGTCACAGGCATATCGCGCGGGAGCTGCCTTTTCGCAGGCATTTGGCGTCTGGTTGACCCATTTGTTCAAATCGTTCGGGTTGATTTTCATGGACGCCAGCGATGCCCGCATTAAAAAACTGGGGCAGCCGGTGTTCCACAAAGAAATCGCCGAACGGTCGCCTTCCACCGAACAGGGGTTGAAAGCAAACGCACGCTTGCAGGTCAAAGATTATCACATTCAGGTACAACTGCACGAGGGCATCCTGAATCTGTTTTTTGCAGAAAAAGAACGGCACGCTCTCGAGCTGCAAAACAACAAATTCATAGTAAAAGGCGGCGATCTGGCCTTTGACAAGGCGCAGCTTCTGGAGCTGGTTCAGGAGAAGCCACAGCATTTTAGTCCCAATGTGTTGCTGCGGCCGATTCTACAGGACATGCTGCTGCCCACGGTAGCGTACGTGGCCGGCCCGGCCGAGAGCGCCTACTACGCGCAAATGAAAGGCATCTACGAAGCGTTTGGCCTGACCATGCCCATCATTTATCCCCGCAAAAGCATCACGCTGCTGGAGAGCAAAATTGAGAAAGTGCTGGATAATTACCAGTTGCAGGTGTCCGACTTTTGGGGCAAAGTGGACTCGCTGATCACCGAAATTGTCAAGGCGCAATTGCCAGAATCGTTGGAACAAAGTATCGCGGAGACTTCGGCTTCTGTGGATGAAAAATTGCAGGCACTAACAGAGCAGGTGCTTAAATTCGAACCCACACTGGAAAACACTGTGGATCAAACTCGGGGTCGAATTCTGAATCAGATAGAAGGGCTGGAAAAAAAGATTCTGCAGGCTTACAAAAAACGCAACGACGTCATCACCCAACAAATTTACAAAGCCAAAAACAGTCTTTACCCCAACAATCTTGTGCAGGAGCGCGAGCTGAACATTTTGCCCTATCTGTTTAAATTCGGATTTGATTTTATCGACCAGTTGTATGAAGCCATGGATATCTCGCATTTTGATCATCAAATAATTCGGTTGTAAATTAGCTTGAAGTGGAGAGTTGAGACATGCAGCTCGATGTTTTAGCCTTTGGCGCCCATCCGGACGATATCGAATTGGCGTGCGCTGGCACCATCATAAAACTGGGCGACCTGGGCTACAAAACCGGCGTCATTGCATTAACCCGCGGCGAGCTCGGCACCCGCGGTGCGGCTGAAATCCGCCAGAAAGAATTTGAAGCCGCCGGCAAAATTATGGGTCTGTCGGTGCACAAAATGCTGGATATTCCCGACGGCCAGGTGGCGGTCAACCAGGAAAATAAGCTGAAAGTGATCAAAGAGATTCGCACGTACAAGCCCAGAATCGTGGTGGCGCCCAACTGGGAAGTGCGGCACCCGGATCACGGCCATGCCTCGCATTTAATTCGAGAAGCGGCGTTTTTTGCTGGGCTCAAAAAGATCGATACCGGCCAGGAAGCGCACCGGCCCTACAAAGTGATTTATTACGCCTGCCGTTTTGAATTTCAGCCGTCTTTCATCGTGGACGTTTCTGAAACTCACCAGCGCAAACTGCAAGCCATTCAGGCGTACCGATCGCAGTTTCATAATCCCGATAAAGATAAATTTGGCGACGACGAAACCAACATCAGCCGTCCGGAATTTCTGGAAGCCATCATCACTCGCGCCAAGCAGTACGGTTCTTACATCGGGGTGAAATATGCCGAGCCGTTTTTGGTGCGCGAGCCCATGCGTTTGGATGATCCGGTGCAATTTTTCGGGCCGGAGTATTTGATCGGAATTCAATAGAAATCCGTTAGCCAGTAGGTTGCGTGATACTTTGTTGTCGTATATGTAAAAAAATAAGGTTAGCACAGCCATCTTTGAATTGCATCAAAGTAAGATTTGTGCTATATTAGATTATTGGAAAAAGCGGGTTTGGCTTGAGGTAGCTCAACATGCAAGTAATCAGTCAACAACCTATTTTTTTCACTTTTATTCCGAGAGAAGGGAATGGCCTAAAGATTTTCATTATTATCGCACCGCCAGCATTTGCCGATGGCAGCAAAAAAGGAGCATGTTTCTTACAGATAAGTCTGGAAGCATACCTGTCAATGCATTTTGAAATAATCGGAACAATCAACTCCATTGAAACAATCGCCGTTGGTACCTCAATCCGTGACATTAAACGCCTACGGAAACAATACGGCTCAGGGCGTTGGCGTAAGATGAAAGGAGTTGCTAAAATTCGCCTTCGTACTGGAAGGATACGCATAGCCGAACTACATTGGTATGAGGCACACGGCATAGGTAAGAAAGAATTTAAACGTAAACGCTATTTGGATTAGTACCATGAACAAACATGAAAATGCGGCGCCGCAATTTGCTGTCTGCATCAATAATTCGGAATATCCAGCCTCGTTAGAGTTGCATAAGATTTATC
>JBHHXN010000003.1:0-100423 GCA_046757025.1 bacterium | reverse complement strand
GCCTGTCCTGAGCCACCGAAGGGATAAATTCCGCGACGAAGAATCTCATGCAACCCAGTTTACTAAATTGTAAAAGGGGTGAATTTGTGCACAGGGTTTGTTCTCTGAACAAATAGACTCCGTAGGAAGAGATTCTTCAGTCTCCCGCTTAGCGGAATCCCTCAGAATGACTCTTTCCGCTCAGGCACAAAATAGTAAGCAACCCACATTCCGCAATCCTCAATCCTCCAAAATCAATCCTCAAATTTTTTTCGATATTCGAGTTTAGACAATTCAATGTGCGGTAATAAAATTTACGGTTTCACCTCTGCTGATTTTTTTGCATAATTTTTTGTCGTTTTTTCCGGGCCACGAGATTGACCACCACAAGTCCCAGAAATAACAATCCGGTGGTGGAAGTGACGATATCGTATCCTTTTGCCCGGCTTTGAACGTAGCCGTACTGGCCAGTATGCCGGGCGTTGGCAAACGATTGCGACCAGACCACGCCGTTTTTCTTTATTTTGGAATTGGTTTGAATTTTATAGATACTGTAGTCCTGCCGAATCAGGAGCATGTCCAGTGAACCGTCACTGCCCAGATCTGCGGCTAGAATGGGAGAGACCACCGGATTGCCTTCGTTGGAAATATTCGCCAACAATTCGCCGTTGATGCCGCTCAAAACGTACACCGCGCCATTGCCACCGCCCACCACAATATCGCAGGCTTGGTCTTTGTTGAAATCTGCCAGAGTGATCGGCGTGATAAATCGGTCATCTTGCAATGCAAATTCCCACAGGACTTTTTTCTCATTTTTTGAATCGCTGAAGCCTTTCAATACTTTGATTTTCTGAGGCGAGATGAGTACGGCGTCCTCTCGATCGTCTTCATCGCATTTCCCAAAAGCCGCTGCTAAATTTGCGGCGGGCGCGGTTTGGCCGGCTTGCAGCGATTCATACCAGATTTTGCGCTGGGATTGGCTTTCCAGAATCAAATAACGCCCCCTGGTTGAAGGGATGACCAGATCTTTTACCTGATTGTGGTTTATATCCATGATGGCAATGGGATGCGCAATGCCGTGTCCGCTTTCGGGCTCGCCGGTGATTTTACTGATTTCTTCGTTGAGATCGACGGTGTGGATGATTTTGCCGCTGCGCCCTTGAACTTGCAGGATGTGACCGTCTTGCGTGCCGATGAAAATATCCGCCATGCCGTCGTCGTTTAAATCCACGCTGGAAGGGGCAGCCTTTAGCGCGTAACCGGAATGGATGGTTTGCCATCTAATCTGGTTGATGAATCCGTGGCCGATGTGAATCTGGCCTGCGTGTGTGCAAATCAGCACGTCGTTCAAACCGTCGCCGTCGAAGTCGTCCACCAGCGGCGCGCCGGTGATGCTTTCGCCTAGCAAGGGACTCAGCCAGATTTCGGCGCCGCTTTTGCCGTCCAAAGACCGCATCCGGGAGTCCACGCCAACCGCCAGCACATCGGCCAGGCCGTTGGCGTTAAAGTCGGCCAGCACAATGGGAATGTTCGGGTGCACCTGAAAATTTTCCATCAGCCAGAGCGATTTTTTGGTGACGCCGTCCAGGGCCTGCAATCGACCGGCCGCGTCGGCAAAGACCACATCGACTTTTTGGTCGCCATTCAAATCGGACACGGCGATTTTGGCCTGCCGGGTGGCTGCGGTCTGTGGGTGGTCGTTTTCGCGATCCGCTGAATTGCTGGAAAACCAGCGTTCCTCAATAAATTTGAGTTTGTTGGGTTTCTGGTTGAGAGCCATGCGCTTGGCGCAGGAAATTCCAAATGCGCCGAATGCAATGATGCCAAAGAAAATCGCGAGGATCGTGGCCATGCGAAAACGGTTGCGGATCCACCAGACCCCGGCTTTTTTCGGCGGGGAACTGTCCAGATTGTCTTCGGAAACTAACCTTAATATCGTGCTTTTCTGATCGCTGACGATTTCGATCTCATCGCCTTCGTCAACCGGCACCTCATCCGTGGCGTCGAGTTTAATCTGGTTTACGTAGGTGCGGGTTTTGCTTCTCTTGTCTGTGATGAAAAACCGCCCGTGGTTGAAAGACACCGTAGCATGCCGCCGAGAAATGCTGGGGTCCAGCGTGCCGTGCTCGTTCAGGCGGATGACGATGTCGTTCAAGGTTTCGTCCCGTCCGATTTTGGTGTCCCCAAATTTTAACGGATACTTTTTACCCATGTACGGCCCGTAGATGGCCATCAGATAAAAGGATGCGCCATTTTGTTTTTGCTCGTCCACCAGAGTTTCGGTGGCCACTGGCAGCGTGGTCGTTTCGGTAGCGGGCTCTTTTATCTGGTAGTATTCCGTGGCAGTGGGCGTGCCCGATGAATGCTCGGTTTCTGCTTTGACGGATTCGTGGACGTTGTTCTCAGCGGTTTCGCTGGAGCGATCCAGGTTTAGATTTTTTTCAAAAAAATCGTCGTCGATAACTTCGATGTCTTCGTCCTCAAACGGTTCGATCTGCAGGGTGTTGGTGATGTTTTCAAAATAGAGATTGAGCTGTCCGATAGCGATTTCGTCGCCGTGCACGATTTGTTCGCGGTTCAATAGCGGCCGCCCGTTCAACACGGTGCCATGGGTGCTTTGCAAATCTTCTATGTAGTAGTTGTGGTTGACTTTTTCAATTCGAAAATGCCGGGTCGAAATCTTTTGATTGGAAATGATAAAATCGTTCTCTTTATCCGCGCCCAGCGTAAAGTCTGTTTTTGCGGTGTCCAATTCAAATTCTTTTAACACCGCCGATCCACTTTTGAGGATAAGTTTTGGCATGGCCTTTTCCTCTGATTAATGTTTGTTTAAATTAAATTCCACTAAATTCATTGCACTCGATTGAATCATCACCGATTTTTCCTGATAGGCGTAGCGGTTTTTACTGGTAGTAAACAAGTACAGCCCCGGCGCCAGGATGCTGGTACAGGCGCCTTCGTGATCGGTGATGTTCAGCAATTTTTCTTCCGCACCCGGCTCGTCCAGCGATTTGTAATGAATTTCGACGTTACTCAATGGTTCGCCGGAGAGGGCGTCGATCACCACCACGGAAATTTGTCCGGCCTGTGGCTCCATTTTAGCCACTACCAATTTATCTTTCGGTGATATTTTAACCTGCACGTCTTTGTAGCCCTTTTTGCTGAAATAAGCGTGGTAGGATTCATTCCGCAGGTTGAATTTCGCCGGCGTGCGTTTATTTCTCAACACGGTTTTGCCGTTTCGGACTAATTTGGTCAGCATCGCCTGCAGATCCTGATTTTTACCGTTGGTGGCATCGTAAGCTTGAAACCGCACCGGGCGCGTCAAACTGACGATGAATTCCTGGGTTTGCGCCTCCTTGACGTCGAGCGTCAGCGATTTGGAATTGTAGCCCTTTTTTTTGAAGGTAATTTTATGTGCCGCCGCTGTTAAAAAAATCTGATTATGACTCTGGGTGTTTCCAACGGGATTGGGATTTGTATTTAAATAGATATCCGCTCCAGTTGGGTCCGAAGTGAAAGTAAAAAATTTACCAAACAGCCCTTTGATTTTGTAACCGATAAACGGTTGGTCTAAAATTTCGAAGCGCCATAATCGGTGATCGTCGATTTCTTCAACCATGTTTTCCGTATCCAACCGGAAACCCGTCAGGGTGTTGAAGCCGGCTTTTCGGAGCTCGATCTGGCACGGTTCGCCTACTTCCCAGGTTACGGAGCAGGGGGTGTTTTGACCGTATTGGATGCCGTTGATGTACACTTCGGCGTCCGGCGGCTCCGAGTCGATTTTCAGCGTGGTCTGGAATCGGAAAACGAACGGCTGATTGCCGCCGCGGCTGACTTCGCCGGGTATCTGAATTTCCCCTTTGCTGGGCACATAAATGGATTTTAAAATGGGCCGATACCCTTCCACTGAAAGGCGCAGCTCGTAGTTGTTCGGTTCGATTTCATCGATGGCCAGCGGCGTTAAATTGGGCAGTTTTTCGTTGTTCAGGTAGGCGGTTGCACCCGCCGGCACCGAAGCGATTTTGATGGCGGGGGGGAAGAAATAATCATAAACGATAGCGCCCACGGCCGTCCACCGAAAAACCAGGTCCAGCAGAAAAAACAAAATCAGCAGGCTGGCAAAAGCGAGCGAACCCTGTTGGATTTGTTTTTTGTAACCGCGGGTGGACAGGCGCACCACATCGATGATGGTTTTCACCTCGTCTTCGAGCTGGGTGAAATATTCATCTTCCTGCATCCCTGAAAACTCCAGCGGGGCCGTTGGTGAAGTGGGGGAATTGGATTCGTCTCCGGCATGCTGGTCCGGAGTCGGGCGCCTCTCTTCGGAACGCGGCTGCAGGCCCGGCAAAGTCGTCTTTTCTCCCACCTCGTTGAGAATATCTTTGAACAAAATATCGGTTTCCGGCAGCGTCAGCAAATCATCTGTGTCCAAGGCCGGTTGATTGGTAAGGCTCGAAACAAAATCGCCCACTTCTTTGTCGATGTTGGCGCTGTCGTTATTCAGCACCTGGTAGGTGACCAGGTCGATGTAAAACTGATTGGCGTTTTGATAGCGATGCTCCAGGGATTTTTCCAGGGCTTTGTTCAGGACTTTTTCCAGGGGTTTGGGCGTGTGTTTCAAGGCTTTGAGTTTAAGCTTGCCATTGCGAAGGAGCTCGATAATTTTCTGGTCTTCTTCTTTACCAAAAAACCGTTTGCCTTCCAGAATCTCATACAGAATCAATCCCAGCGAAAAAATGTCTGAGCGGGCGTCCAGAACCGCGTGCTCGCTCACGTGTTCCGGCGACATGTAGGGCAGCTTGCCCTGCAAAGCCACGTAATTTTTTTCTCGCAGAGATTTTTTCTGCACGCCAGCAATGCCAAAGTCGATCAATTTGATCACGCCGGTTACAGAAATCATGATGTTGCTGGGAGAGATGTCCTGATGCACCAGCTTGCACGGTTCGTTGTTTTCGGTGATGATGCAGTTGTGCGCATAATCCAGCGCCTTGCACACTTCGGCTACGATGTGCACCGCCAAATGCTGGGGAAGGCGCTTGCCCTGTAAGTGGCATTCTTTCAGCAAAGCGTGCAAATCCAGCCCTTTGATGAATTCCATCACGATGTAGAATTGTTTGTCGCCGGTTTCCACCAAATCGAAAATGTGCACGATGTTTTGATGATTCATTTTCGCCACATGCCGGGCTTCATTCTGAAACTGTTCGACATATTTTGAATCCTCTAACAGCTCGGGCTTGATCTCTTTTACCACGATATCCTTGCCCAGGACGCTGTCGTACCCTTTGTAAATGATGCCAAAGCCGCCTTTCTTTATTACAGAAAGGAGCTGGTATCGATTGTTTAATACTTTCAAGGATTCCATATTATTGCTTGATTAAATTCGATTCAAATAACTTGAATAGCTTCCATTAAAATTCAGGATTTATGAAATGGTGTCATGCACGCACGTTTCTCTCTAATCCATACGGTAAACCAGCTCAATCCGGTCGTAGCGCGGAAAATAGGGGGGAGTGCGATCGAAAAGACGGCGGTCGTAAACGTGAACCAGGTTATAACCGGTCAAAAGCGTCCCAAAGCCGTCATACGTGCCGAACGGCAAACTGCTTTTCTGCACGATGGATCCTAAAATGGTCAGCGTTCCACGGGGAGCGCCTATGTTGTAATTCTCAACCGTCACCAATTCTTTTGCTAAAATGGCCGCGTGTATTTCCACGCCCGCGCTGGTTTCAGCATTATCCGCGACGATAATATTTTTATCACAAATCAGACCCACAAAGTCGGTGGAATTGGCCACGATCCTGGGATCGCTGTTGTAAACCAGGTCATCCTCGATATAGAGATGCTCGTCGCTGATAATGGTGACCTGTCCGTTCACCACTCCCTTAACATGGAGATTTTTTTTGTTGGTGGTCATGATGGTGCCGTTAAATCCCACGTCGGCTAAATTTCGTATTTCGGTGATGACGTTGGTGGAGCATTTGTAACTGCCATCGGCATTGAAAGTCAGCCACAATTCATCGGGATAGGTCACGCCGCCGGCGAGGGCGGTATCTTTTAACGCCGTTAAATTTGGCAGTGCGATAGCTGTCGCGCCAAATTCAGCGCTGTTTAAAAATTTCGGATCGGCGCCGCCCAGGTCGCTGTAATTTCCCATCTTACAGGTGACTTTGTCCATGAATACCGGCGTGCCGGTGATCTGGAATCGTTCATTGGAATGAATACGATTCATGATGGTGTCGCCGGTGGCATAAACGATGTGCAGCGGCCAGTCCTTTGAAAAGAAATAATAATAAGAATAGGCCGGCTGTTGGTAGATGGCGAAGGTCGTATCGGACTGGTCGGCATAGTTGACCACCGTTCGCACCAGGATTTTTTTGGCTTCTCTGACCGAGTCCACCGCAATGTCGGTAATTTTTACAACACAATCCACGCCGCCTACATTATAATAGAGCGAATCCACTCGATAATTGAGATTTTGATACAGTCGCGAAGTGGCGGCGTTGCTGGCGCTTTCCTTGCTGTTTTGAATAAGCCACTGATTGTAGAGCGAGGATAACTTAGCAGCGGAAAGCTGTTGATTGGATGTAATGTGAAACAGCACTCCGCTAACGATGGTGGTAAAACCCGTGACAATGATGAGTAATGCTTTGCCCATTTTCTTTTTATCGATTTAATAATCCGTTCTGGTAATGCGATTGAGACTGCGCGGAGTAAAACGTTTTTTCCAGAATGCTCGTGAATATTTACCGTTATAATCCATAATGCTCTCAACCATTAGCGAAACTTCGAGAGTCCGCACCATAGCCAGGTCGGTGGTTCGGTGTCCGGTTTCATCTAAAAAGGCTACGTCAAATTCGGTAACGCCGGCCACCGCGTCAAGGGTATTTACGCCGTTGACAACCCGATATAAGATAACGTCATTACTATTGGGCGTGGAGCCAACCAGCGAGGTAGTGCTGGTGTAGTAGCGCACGGTGTCGGCTGAACCATTTTCGTCGATATCTCCCAAAAACGTAATTTCGGAGGTGTCGAGGATGGCATTGGCAGGTATTTGCACTGCGCTGCCGATTCTTCTAAAATCGTGTTCGATGATCTCCAAAAACGATGCACTGGTTTCCTGTGTCAACAATTCCAGGGTTTTAACATAGGAATTGTCGATAACGCCGCCATAAAACGTCATCAGGCCCAACATAAAAAGTCCGCCGATGACGATGCTGCCGAGTAATGTCAGTGTGGAATCCATATTTATCAACCTGCACTAAGGATTTTTCAGAAACGCAAAAATATAGGTTAACGCAACCGGCTTGTTTAAATAGCTGCAATCTACTGTTACGGTCATTTTCTTATTAAAAGTTTTGGTTGAAACCACGGAATCCAGCTTGGTTTCATGCACGTATTGCACCTCAACATTTACAGACATGGGTCCCATATTCGTAGGTACCGTAGTCGTGAGTCCGTTGAAATCATCCACGTCATCAAAGTTAGGATAACTTTCCCCTTCGCCTGGTCCCAAGGGACTGCCTGTGAAGCCGCTGGGCATACTGATGGGATTCCCGTTTATGGTATTCTCATCAAAGGCTTTGACTTTGGCTTCTTCGATAAAGCGCTGCGCCACGCCGACGGCGAGAAACTCCGCCTGCCGTTGTAAAATGGCGTCGGTATTGCTGAGGTTTCGGCGATTCACCGACAAAGTCGTCAAGGCGAAAATCACGATGGCGCCGATGGTCAGTAAAAGTTCTCGTTGTCCCATTTTGATTTCGTATCGTTTTTATTTTTTTCTTCGATAGTATGCGCCGTTGGAGCTTTTGCTGCTTTTCAATTTTTGCAAACGCCTTTTGAATTCCAGTCTTTTTTGTTCGATGTAATTTTTTTGGCCCAGACGCATACTCAACCGTTCTTCCACAGTGGGCAGCACCGTGGCTTGTAAAATGATGATCAGTTCCTTTTTCTTGACTTCTTTGGAAGTGTATCCGAAGAGATAGCGCAATCCAAAAAACCAGGGAGGCAGATCTTTCAAAATCGGGATGCCTCTGCGGGTATTTTTCACCTCATTGGAAAAAAGCCCCGCGATCACCGTTTCTTCGCCATTCACCAGCAATACCTGGGTGTTGCTTTCGGTGATGGCTTTGGTCACGGCCACGGGATCGGGTGCCACCGCGCTGCGCTCGGTTTTCAACTCCAGGTGGATATAGGTCGAATCTCGGGTGCCCATGACGGTGGGCGTGACCGTCAAAATAATACCGGATTCGTATTCGGTAAAACGCGTGTTGCCGGCAAAATCCCGCGTGGTTAGAAAGAAGTTGGTACCTACTTTGATTTTGCCCTCCTGCCGGTCCATCACCTTGATCTGAGGATTGGCGATGACTTCGCCTTTGTCCATGGTTTCAAAGGTGCGCAGCAGCGTGAACACATCCCACTGGCGAAAACTGTTGCGATACTGCGCCCGGAACAGATCTTTGGTGACCTCGGAGCCAAAATTACCGCTGACGGCTACTTTGCCGTTATGGAGCACCGACCAGTCAATGCCAGCCTCACGCAAGGCGGAATAATCCGCTTCAAAAAACAGGGCGTTAATTTCAATTTCTTTGGTGTTGGTGGTAATCTTATCGCCCTCTTCAGTCTCCTCGGTTTGCGTCAACGGCATCACTTCAAAATATCTTTCTTTCTCGTTGTATTTTAATAAATTGGAACGCAGAATATATTCTAAAGCGCGTTTCCAGTACATGTTGTTGACCATCACCCCGATGGGCATGTTGTGGCCCAGGGGATCGATGATAATTTTGCCATCGTAGCGCGAACTGAACTGGCTTAAAATGCTGAGAGCGGTTTTCATGGGCAGACTTTTATCGAAGGTCACAAATTCCTGTGGTGAGATTTGCCGTGGCACGGATTCTTGTGCCCAACTTTTATCCTCGGTCAGCGCCATCATGAGCAAGAGTATGAAAAGAATATCGATTGCAGTGAGAAATTTATTCATTTGTACGTCCAAAATTATTTGCGTTCGTCAATGGTCAGAACAATCCGTTTACTTTTGCCAAACTTGCTGATGAGAAATTCAGCGGTATTGGAATTCTGGTCGATGCGTACGAGTGTGCCCAAATAAACCGCATCGCCCACTTTTAACTGTTTTAATTCGCTGTTACCCTCGGAGATAAAAATCGAATTGTTGGTAACCACTTTTAAGGAAGCTTTTTCCACATCGATTTGGCCGGGTAATTTTTTGGGTAGTTGCGGTTTATTCTGCACAACTTTCTTGGGCGCCGGTTTGGACACCAGCGGTTTAAAGATGTTTTTTTGCGCCAAAAATTTATACGCATTCCTGGGGCTTAAATCGGTTAACTCTTCATCGAACTCAGATTCGCTGTCCACCGTGTAGCCTTGCAGTTGGATGCTGAATTTGAGCAGCTCGGCACTGGAATCACTTTGTTTCAGAGTCAGCGAGTTGATTTTATACAAAATGGGTTCGTAGGTCAGAAACCAGATCAATTTATAAATATTGTTGTAGCTGGCTTCCCCATTTAAAGTATAAATGAATTTGGTGTAATTGTCGCTTTCCGATTTGCCGTTTAACACAAAATCAAAATCGATCACCAGATTGTTGGAGGTCATGATCCAGTTGATATACGATAAAGTAAAAGACGGCTCGTCTGCGGAAATGATGATTTTGGGCGCCTGCGTCCATTTGCTGTTGAGCTCTTGGTGAATGTTTTCCACATCCGTGAGCCGTTTGATTTCATTCTGAGACATTTTGAGCAGCTTGGCGTATTTTCGCTCTTTTTCTATGGCTTTCACCAGTTTGCCGGCGTCTTTGAAATACCAGAACCCCCCGATAATTAAAAGCAGCACCCATAAAATGCCCAGCGTAACACTGTTTCTTTTTGCAAACACCGATATCCCTGTTTTGGTTTATTTGATGATGAAATTATCGCTACCCGGCACTTTGTCATTCTGAGGAGTGAGACGATGAAGAATCTCAATCCATGAAAATGAATTTGTAGTCAATTATCAGCTTCTACACCCGTTAAATCGGATTCAGAATGACCTGCATGCAGGAAATGTCGTTGTCGTATTAAGTTTTTGTTTTCGAATTTTTGTATTTCACAATTTTATTTTCGATTCCCAATTGGCTGTTGAACAAGTTGGACAATTTTTTAGCTTCTTTAGGACTTTCATACGCACCGATTATCAGGGTGAAAGCGACTGTGTTGCCGCTCCCTGTTCGTCGGGATGAAATCACCACGGGATAGCCTTTTTGAATATATCGCTGAGATTCGTCGATGGCGTGTTGTTTTGAATCGAAATCGCCTATCTGTAGTCCAAATAAATACCGGGTATTCTCAGCTTGCTTTCCGGCGACGCCATTTGTGGCGTTTTTCCAGGCCATCTGGTTTTGGGATGAAGCCTTTTCCTCCGCTTGCGAATGGGCGGCTTTATCGACGATGACCAGACCCTCCTCTTTCTGGAATGTTGAGTTTCGTTGCGGGTTTTCCTTGTTGGTAGGGATGTGGCTGGCGCCATTCTGACTGTTTTCCCCTCTTTTTGGGGCTTTACCGATGTTGCTGGCAAGTTTTGAAAAAATACTCAGGTCTTTTGCCTGATCGTTGCTGTCAAGGGTTTTTTCCAGTTGAAATTTGAAGACCTTTTTGTCGTAAAGCTCCGCTCGTGTTACTTTGTTCAGGTTGGCGTTGCCAATTTTATTTGCAAGAATGGGTATTCTCTGCCGCCGCCGGGCAAAGCCGCTGATGTGCACCGATTTATTTTTTTTGTTTAATTCGGTCACCCAAATATCGCCGGTTTCCCGCAAGCTTTTGTTGAGCGCTTGCAGGAACCGGATGGTTTCATCGTATCCTTTACTCACGCTGTCCACCAAAACGATCTTCTTTTCCAAATCGATGATTTTACTGTCGAAAGTTTTAACCCGGTCGGTCAGCGCTTTGTTGTTTTCTACCTGGGTTTTTTGCAGGGTTATTTTGCGTTGAATATTGGTTAGCTGCATGTTTTTCTTGACCAGCAGATAGGAAAAAGAAAACGCTGTAACCGCCAGCAAAAGCAGCAATAAATAACCGTGTGCAGCCAGTTTGGGCATGCGCTGGCGCTCTATAATGTATTCTGGCAGAAGATTGTGTGCTTTCGACGAAATAACATTTTTCTGCAAAGCTTTCCAGGCCAGGGCAATGGGGATGGAGTAGCGCGAAAACAACAGCCCGCGATCCTTAAATCTCAGGTTGGATTTGATCTTCTTGGAATTCAGATACCCCGTAATGGCGTTGGGGAATTTTTGTCGAAAATAATATTTCGCCTTTAGGCGGGATGAGTGACCCGCCACCAGTATTTTGTTGAGCTCCGGAATAAAGTGCTGATCCTGCGCAAAAATGATGCGACTATAAATCACCTCCAGCACATCTCTGGACATGCTGCCTTTGTGGATGATGGGTGTGATGTAGGAAACTTCCCGGCCTTTCAAAAAAATGACTCTGGAAAAATCCTGCTCCACGTAGATGATGGCGGTGATTTCATCTTTCTTAAATTTGTAAATCTCCTTTACCAGATCCACCAGCGCCAATTCATTGGTGTCCATCAGCACCAGATTCATGTTGTCGGCTCGGAATTGGTTCACCTCTTCGATAATATCGATGATTGGGGGATGATGCTCGTAGTCGATTTGCAGAACTTTGTTGTCAGCGACGTTGATGTAATTGATTTTGCGCGTGCTGTCCTCGTCATCGTGCCAGAGGTCGATCTTTTGCTTGAAGGATTTTTTGCGGTTTTTATTATTAGGCAAGGCTTCGGCATCCAGTAGATCGTACTTGACCGTCAGGACCGGAGTGTTTACCGCCACATTGGTTTTGAGGTGTTGAAACCGATCCACCAGGGAATAAACCAGACTGACGTTGTTGTTTTTGATGACGGTTTCCGACGATTCCTCATGGTTGTCGTCATCCAGTTTTAGAGCGGGGTCGTTGATATCAAACGCTTTTTCCAGATCATTTAGTGAGCCTGATTTTTTTTCCGATTCCTCGGCATTTTCTATGGGCGAATCTAATTTGGTGGATTCCAGGGCTTCGATGCAGGCTTTGCCTTTGACCAGGGATAAGAAAGCGGCTCTGACTTCGTTTCCATTGATGGTAATTCCAATCGCATGTTTAGGTTTCATTCTAATCCGTAACTCAATAATTCAATTTAATCAGTTCTTCTAATCTTTTCTTGTTGTTGGCATTTATATAAGCTTCAAAATAGGAAATCACGTTTTCCGAATACAATCTGGCCAGGTCCTGTTCCATGGTGTTCATGCCAATTTCGCCGGATTGGTGGATGATCTGATATATCTCGCCCGTGTTGTCATTTCGAATAGCGGCTTTAATGGCGGGGGTGGCGGTCATGACTTCTTTGGCCAGCACCCGTTCACCTTCCTGGCTGGGAATGAGTTTCTGAGATATCACACAGCTTATGACATCGGCCAAGCGTGTTCGAATGCGGTGCTGCTCATTTGAAGGGATTTCTCCCAAAATGCGATCGATGCTTTCCACCGCAGACGAGGTGTGTAATGTAGAAAACACCTTGTGACCACTGTCCACCACTTCCAAAACCGTCATGATGGTCTCGGCATCCCGCATTTCCCCAATCATGATGATATCGGGATCCTGGCGCAAGGCCTGAATGGTGCCTTCTTTAAACGAATGCACGTCGCGGCCAATTTCCCGGTGCTTGACGATGGATTTGATGGGAGAATGCACGTACTCGATGGGATCGGCTATGATGACGATGTGCGATTCCATGGTGCGGTTGTTGGCGTCAATGATGGAATCCAGAGTGGTGCTCTTGCCCGAGCCGGTGATGCCGGTAACCAGAATCAGGCCCGATTTCTGATATTTTAAGCTCAGAGTTTTGGCCACATCTTCATGGAAACCCAGTTTGGTAAACGGGATGACTTCGTCGTTGATGCGCCGCATGTTCACCGCCAGATGCGTGAGATCAAAATAAACGTTGGCTCGAAAGCGCGTCCAGTAATTCTTTTCGGAATCCAGCACCCGATAAGAGAAGTCCAGATTGCGCTGACTGAAAAGCTGCTTGCGCTCGCTTTCGGTTAATATGTTCAAAATCAAAAGATCGGTTTCGTCGATGGTGTACTGACCCAGCGCGCTGTCCGGCGATTTATTTCCGTGAACACGAAACCAGATTTTTTGCGTGCAGCCCGGTCCACCGAGATCGATGTCCGAAGCGTCCAATTCTTTCATGCGAGATAAAAACGTATCGAAGTGCTGCTTTAAAAGGATTTTGATTTCTTCGGATTGATCCTCCAGCAGGTTGCTGATAAACTGCCAGCGCTGTTCGCCAATCAGGTGCGCCTTGATGGCTTTGGCAACTTTTTCTACGATTTGTTTCGAAGATTGAAAATTCATTTCATTCAAATCTGCTAAAATAATTATGCTGGAAATTCATTGCACTATTGTTCCGTGGTGGTACCGATGATTTCCTTTAAAGTGGTGACGCCTTTCTTGATGCGTTCTTTGCCGGAATCTCTTAGCGGTACCATGCCGTTTTCCTGACCGATGTTTCTAAGCATCTCGTCATCGATTTCATCTTTGGCGCGCAGGATCTCGGCTCGAATTTCTTTGTTGAACAGCAACGCTTCGCTGATGGCGATGCGGCCTTTGTAACCGTCAAAGCAATTGTTGCAGCCTACGGCATCGTAAAAGGTGGTTTCAGCGATTTCGGCTTTGGTAAATCCCAAACGCAGCAGCATTTCGGCGTTGGGGTTTTCATTGATACGTTTGCATTCTTCACACAACCGACGAACCAGACGCTGCGCCATCACCAGGTTGATGGCGTTGGCAATGAGGAACGGCTCCACGCCTAACATGTATAGTCGCGCCACTGCGCTCACCGCGTCGTTGGTATGCAGGGTCGAAAAAGTCAAATGCCCGGTGTTGGCCAGGGAGATGGCGATTTCAGCCGACTTCAGATCGCGGATTTCCCCCACCATGACGATGTCGGGATCGTGCCGCAAAATGGAGCGCAAGGCGTTGTCAAAGTTTAGCTTGGGATTGAGCTTGACTTGGCGCGCTCCGCTGATCAGATATTCCACCGGTTCTTCCACCGTTAAAACATTTTTGCTGGCATCCATTACATGGCTGAGCGCGGCTACCAGGGTGGTGCTTTTGCCGCTGCCAGTGGGGCCGGTAAGAATCACCATGCCTTGCGGTTGCTCGATGGCTTTTTTAAAATCCGCCAGCGCTTGATGTTGTAAGCCGATTTTGTCCAGGTCGGTGATCACTTTGCGGTCGTCCAGAATTCGGATCACCACGCTCTCAAATCGGCGATCGAATTCCGCGCCGACAATGGGGATGACCGATACCCGGAATCGAATGTAAAACCCGTCGATTTTGCGCTGGATAAATCCGTCCTGTGCGATGGCACGGTCGAAGCGGTCGATGTTGACGGCGCGGTCTTTGATCACCGCCACCACCGCTTCGGGTTTGATCTCGGTTTGCGCGAACCAGGGCTGCAGCTTGCCATCCACCCGGAAATAGAATTCGGTAACGTTGCTCTCTTTGGGGATGATGTGAATATCGCTGGCGCCCTTTCTGACCGCTTCCACCAGCATGCCCTCGATCAAGTTGGTCAGGCGGCTTTTGTTGATTTCGGCGTCCAGCGCCTCTTCATCGATCTGGCGGGAGTCGTCTTCGAAAACCTCGATTTCCTGAGCTTCATCGAAAATTTTCTGCAGAAACTCGTTGTTGGAATAAAAAATTTCGTGAATGAGCTCTTCGATTCGTTCAATTTTACCGTAAGCGATATCAATGTCGGCGATGTCTAACTTTTTCGCCAGATCGTGAATGCGCGGGTTGGTGGGGTCGCCGGTGACCATGATCAGCACATTGCGTTTATATTCATGCCATTTAAACGGCAAAATTTTGTTGTGCAGCAATTCATTGGAGATCTCTTCCGGCATGCCGTAGATGATTTCCTTGATGAATTCAATGCGTTCGCGATCGATTTTACCCTCGGACAAATCGATGACCTGAAATCCGTACAGACGCGCCATTTCGATATAGACGGAATGGCGCTCCACGTTCAGATCCGCTATCAAAATATCCAGCAATTTACGCTTGGTTGAGCGCGGTTCCCGGCTCTGAATATCTACCGCTCGTTGAATCATATCTTCGGTTATGATGCCGCGGTTTATGAGCGCTTCGGACAACCGCCCGAGGCCGCGTATGGGGGCCTGGATGTTGATTTCTGCTGTTATCGATCCTTTGTCTGCCATAGTCGTCTTTTTATCTTGTTAAAGGTGAAGGAGGACTGACGAATCCAATCTCTGAAGATACCAGGGTTAAGGCAATGATCATCAGGGTAATTAACACCGAGACAATGATATTTATCAAGTCCACCAGTCTTTGCATTTTATGTGACGTTTCATTTTCATAGTAATTCGCTAATTGAATGGCGCTTTCGCGCAAGGTGCCGGATTCCTCGCCCGACTTAAACCGACTGATGGCCGTGAGCGTAAAGCAATTTGCCCGGCTTAAACACTCCACAAAACTCTTGCCCTCTTTCAACATGCGCGGGATCACCAGACCGGTAATCTGTTTTTCGATGAACTTATTTCTGCACGATTCCGCCGCGATGCGAATGGCCGTGATGTTTTCACCAGAAGTACTGTACAGAGCCGAGAACACTCTGGCAAAAATCTCGATGCTGGATTTGTGCAGCAACGAACCGATGACCGGCATGCGAATAATGGTGCTGTCGAACCAATACCGTCCTTTATCCGTACGCAGCCAATAAAGAACGAGTAAAACCGGCGTTACCGTCGCCAGTATGAGTAGGAGATAGTGATCCGACAAAAAATTGCTGAGATCCATGGTCATCCGGGTCATGGGTGGAATGTCGATTTTATATTTCGTCAGCAAGCCGGTCATTTTGGGAAAAATATACATGACATAAAAAGCCATCGCCAGTATCATGGCAATGGTTACCACCACCGGCATGACCAGAACCGTCCGCAATTTGTTTTTGAATTCCGCTTCTCTTTCCAGGAATTTGGCGGTGTTCTCATAGATAACGGCCATATTCCCGCTGGTGGAGGCCACCGCCAGCATGTGCGAAGTGAATTTACCCAAAACATCCACGTGTTTGCTGTAAACCACCTGCCCCTCGTTGCCGGCTTTCAAATCTTTTTGGATGTCGCGGATGGTTTCCCGCAGTCTTCTGTTTTCGGTGTCGTTGCTGACCAGCGTTAAAATTTCGTCGTAAGGAAATTTCTCTTTCAGCAAATCCGCACAAATCCGAATGAACAGCACCAGATCTTTGTAGGGCACTTTTAATTTGACATCGAACCACTTTTTGCGAACATAATGGACTTTGTAGCCCATTTTGATCAGGGCATTTCGCAGCTCTTCGCCAGTGAAGGCTTTTTGTTCGCCGTAAATGGGCTTTTCAACCCCCTTTTGAATTTTATAAATATAGACACACTTTTTCTCGATGGTCTTGATGCGAACGCCTTTGGCCTTGACCAGATCATTTAATTTGCTTTTGATGGTGTTGCTATCCGGGCTAAACACCACCCCCTGGATGGGTTTGCCGGTGATGCTCACGCCGGTGTATCGATATTCAGGCATAATCTTTTTCTTGAGAAAGTTCATTTTTCAAGGCGGGTGGTTTGCATGGCACCCGCCTTGAATGAATCCTTATCGGTCGTTGATAGTGGTTACCAGGCTATCTCGATAGGCCGTAACGCTGATGTTTAATAAAGTGCCATTGGCGTCCAAATCTTCCACACCTATTCCTTGGAACGTCACGGAAGTCGCACTTCCGGCCGTTTGCACGGAATAGGTGCCGTTTTCATTGCTTGACGGCCATCCTAACAGGCTGTTCATGGCCGCATCGTTGGTCAGAGCAGCGAAAGAGTTGCCGCCGCCACCGGATAAGGCTGGTTTGCGGTACCATTCTCTGGCTCTTTCTCCAAGGGTTATCAGGTCTTGCATCACCGCGTCAAAGTTGGCCTGCCCGGCGCTGGTAGTAACCAAATTAATACCAACGACGATGGCTATCCCCACAATGATAGCGCTCAGTACGATTAGTAAGAGTTGTTGTTGTCCCATAGTTGAATCTCCTTCGTTTTCGGTTTCTGTTATTCATGAGATGTTGGTTAATTGCCCCCGGAATTACTCGATCACCTCCTTGCCGGTCCGGTGGTGGCCGGATATCTTGTTTTGTTAATAATTTTTATCATAATCACCGTTTATCAATATGAATCTCGCGATTGCGCAATTTGATAACTGAAGTTCGAAAATAAACTACCTTCAAAAGTCTTTTTTAGCAAATCCACCATTTGTTCCACCGATTGAAATCTTCGGTCCGGACTCTTGGCAAGGCACTTGAGAATAAACGCCTCACAAAATTTCGGCACACGCGGATTTAATTCCATGGGCGCCTGGGGTTTGGAATTCAAAATAGCGTGAATGGTATCCTGCATATTTTTACCGGCAAAAGGATGCATCTGAGTGACCGTCTGATACAAAATTACCCCCAGCGAGAAAATATCGCTGCGCGCATCCCCCCGGTTGCCGTGAATTTGTTCCGGCGACATGTAATAGATTTGCGGATTGTGCTCCTTCAAATTGTCGTATCCGTACAACAGCGTGGCCGGAATCAAAAAATCCATGATTTTGATTTCGTCGTTCAACGCGATGAATAAATTGTGCGGATTGAGGTTCAGGTGATAAAAGCCGGAGCGATGACAATATTGCAGCCCTTTGCAAATCTGGTAGATGATTTTTATCAGGCGTTCCGGATTGAATGGATTGCCGTTTTTAAAAATTTCATCGATGGGGACTCCCTCCACAAACTCCCTGGCGATGTAAGTCAGTCTCTGGTCTTCATTGACTTCGTAAATGTTGGCGATGTTTGGGTGGCTCATTTGTCCCAACGAGCGCGCGGTCTGATAAAACTGCATTTTTTGCGGGTTGTCCGGCGGCAGCGAATTGAACACTTCCGACTGAATGACTTTCAAAATGACGAACCGCTGCAGCGTGGAATCTTTGGCCTTGAAAATCTTCACGGCGCCCTTGCTGCCCAGCTCCGCCAGCAGGTCAAACCGACCCAATTTTTTGATGTAGCCAAATCGCAAATCATCGATGGGATTCCTCCAGGCGATTTCGTGCAATATCAAATTCTCTTTTAAATATTTGAGCTTGAACTGCCCCACGGTGTTGACTTTGAAACGGTTGGCGCTTTTAATTTCACGGTAAGCTTTGCCGCTCAAAAAAATGCGATCGGTTCTTTGAAAGATTTTACCGTAAATATCCCGATCCTCCGCCGTCAGGTCGCGGTCGTTCACGATGGCGATTTTCAGGCCGGTGGAAAGATCTTTGATGGTGTACACGTTGTTATCCGCAAACCCCTCTCGGGCATGGTGAATCCCGATGGTGAGATGAATTTCGTCTTTGGCTTCGCTGATGAAATTGTGACGATTTAATTTGTTCAGCACTTTCACGGCGATGGAAGCTGCGGAAACTACGTCATCGGTAAAAATGATAAATCCGTTCGACGCACCAAAGATGTGGTATATTTTAAACGCTTCCAGAATATCGGCTAAAATGACGTTGAATTTTTTACGGATTTGCTGCAGGTTTTCTTCTCCGTAGTGCGTGCTCAAATGCTCGTAGTTGGCCAGGGCGATGGTCAAGAGAATTTCGGTCTGTTCGGGAATTTTTAGTGGATTTATTTCCCGTTTGGCATCCGTAAATATGGCGGCGCCTTCTTTTTTGAAATCTTCATAAGTCAGATTGGAATGCTCCACCAGGGTTTGGCCCGTGAGCGATTCAAAGGCGCTCAGCTTGTCGAATATTTCCTGTTTAAGATTGAACGCGATTTTTTTGCCTGATTTGGCTTTAGCATAAGCCGACTCTTGCTCTTTGTCGTGATAAACGTAATCGCTTTCGACGTCTTCCATTTCTGCCGGTTGCGGCAGGCTCCAGTAATCGGTGTCCGATAGAAAACGCTTTAAATCCAGATACAGACTGAGATCCTGCAATTTTCCAAAATGAATATTTTTGTCCAAATAGTCGTTTACCAGCTGGCGATCGATGTGGCTGAAACGGACCTCCTGCTGCGTGACTTCTGCGTTGAACATTTTTTCTAAATAAGTGATGCAAAGGTTTTTCAACAACATGGTATTATTTTCAGATACGTCTATGAGCTTTTTGAGCTGGAGAATGGCGTCGTTCAAATTACCGGTTTTCCAGCAGCTGTTTATAAAAAATGAAAAGGGCTTTGGTCTAAAACCCGATTTGGACAAAAGCATTTCGGTTACGGATTTGCATTTTTCGTATTCTGCCTGTCTGAAATAAATGCTCGCCAGATGCTCCACAATCGCATGGAAGTGCGCCGAATTAAAATTCAGAGTGCTTTCGAAAATCGTGACGGCTTCCGGATCTGTGCGTCCGTCTTTCAGAAATTGCGCGGCCAGAACATCGTAAATTTCCGCGTTGCTGGAGTCGTAGCGGATGGCTTTTTGGTAAATTTCAATGGCCTTTCTGTCGGATTTTTTCAGTCCGATGTAAGCTTTGCTCAAACTGGTATAAATGCGTCTGTTGGCCACTTTGAAATCGATCAGCTGCTGAAATCTTTTTTCGGCGTCCTCATACAGCCCTTTTTCAAGATAGGCTTCTCCAAGAGCCATGATCATGATGATGAGTTCTTTGTGTCGTTTGGCTTCTAATGTCAACATGTTGAATCGTTCTGTTATCTGGTCAATTTTTCGAGTTCCTGGTCAACCACTCTTTCGATCAGTTTGATGGCTTCGGAATCTTTCCGGCCTTCGATGATATAATATTTTGCCACTAAAGGTAAAATGTCGTCCAGCCACTCAAACGGTATTTTAAGTTTGACGATCACTTCAAATACTCTGATGGCTTTGCGATCGTGCCGCTTTTCCATAATATAAATTTGCCCGAGCTTGCGGTACAAATGTACTTTTTCCGGATTCTGGATCAGCAGGTATTCATAAATTTTTCGCGCTTTGCGGGTGTTGCCTCTCCACAAAAAATAATTCGCTCGCCATTCTGGCGTAAACCAGACCAGGCCCACGGCCAGAAAAACGGCCATTAACGCAATGGGTGCAATAAATAGAAACATTTACATTGCAAATAAATCCGGCAGTTGAAAGCCGGAGGTTTTGTAAATTACGTTGTTGGTTGAATCGATCACAAAGATCGAGAAATTGTTGTAATTACCCCCGTCTTGGTACGGATACAATTTATCCAGCACCAGACTGCGCTCATCCATGCGGGCATCGACAAAATCCTGTGTGCTGTTGAAAAACACGATGGCTAACACCGCATTTTTTGTCAGGGCGCTGCGTTTAATTACCGCGCCGGGCTGCGTGCGCTGTTTGCCAGTGGCCGGAATATTTGAGCTCCCGCTATGGCCGCTTTGGCTATTGAGGGTGCTTTCAATGGCCGGCATCCGTGTCGATGCGGGAATGGGTTTCGACGCGTTCAATTTGACGCCCAGTAAAAAACTGAATAAGGCGATGACCAGTATGATACCGGCCATTCTCAATTTTTGTTGAAAATTCATGGTCAAATGGGGTTTGTGGGTCACATTCTGTTTAGAATCTCCATATCGTTCCTGGATGAATTTATCTTCCCTGGTTTCTATTTTTTCGTCCTCATTGGGAATGGTAGCTGAAACACATGCGGCATCCGAATTGTTGCTGTTCTGATTAACCCGTACCACCGCGGTGGTAATGTTGTCGGAGCCGTCCCGTACTTTGGCTTTTTCGATGAGTTTTTTCGTCACCGTATGCAGCGAATCGCTATTTTTTTGTAAACACTTTTTGATGTCCTGACTTTTCACGGAGTTGTGCAGACCGTCGGTGCACAAAATGTAAATGTCATCTTTTTTGTATTTTTCGCTGTGAATGTCGATTTTCACGGTGGGCGCGGTGCCTAATGCGCGCGTGATGACGTTTTTTTGTGAAAAAGTCTCGATCTGCTCCTCGTTGATCTCGTTGTCTTCAATAAGCTCATTCAGCCAGGAATGATCTTCTGTCAGCTGGAAAACCTGACCGCCGCTGTAGCGGAGAATCCGGCTGTCCCCCACATGCACCATCGTCGCCACGCTGTGGTCGATGGTCAGCGCCACGACCGTGGTTCCCATGCCCCGCAGTTTTGGAAATTTCATGGCCATGTTGAACAGTCTTCTGTTTGCCAGACGCACGGCCGCGATCAACAGACGGCTTTTGCTGGAAAAGCGTTTGTCGATGTCGTGAAATAACTTTCCGACATATTCCACTTCCAAACCGTAAAAGATGTCTTTGATGGTTTCCACCGCAATTTTACTGGCCAAACCGCCTGCCACCGCGCCGCCCATACCATCGCAAACAATGATCAGGCTTTCATCTTTTGAAATGAAATAACTGTCTTCGTTGGTCTTACGAACTGTGCCAACATCGCTGTAAGCAGATGTGTTAATTTGTATTTTACCCTCTTGCATAAAATGAAGCCGCTTACAAAAACAAGTAATTTGATGGCTGAATAAGTTTACTGGATTTGACTTAACTTTTTTCTCTTTTTTCTAAAGAAAATTTGTAAGCCCATTACGGTAGCGACGACCATCAAAGATAAACAGATAATCACATAGTGCTGTGACGTATGATACACCTTGTAAAATGATCGGCTGTTATGGCGACCGTTTCCGAACATCTGGCCCCAGAATACGGAGCCATCCAGGGTTAAGCTGTTTGTGGTATATTTTACAAAATCGCCATTGGCTCGCAATGTGAGGATATCCAGATGACTATCCGTATCCAAATCTCCGATGAGCGGTGAGCCTATGATCGCATGTTCGCTCTGTTTTTTTTTCCAGAGAATATCGCCAGTGACGCCTTCGAAAATAAACAATCCCCCCAGGTTGTTGACCGCCACCACGTCCACGGTGCCATTTTTGTTGAAATCGGCCAGCACGGGCTGTCCCACAAAATATTCGGTTTCAATGGCCGGAATTTCCCAGAGTAACATTTTACGGTCTTTGCGCTCACCCACGCCTTTTATCGCACGTAATCTGCCATCCGGAGTCAGGGAAACCACGTCCGGTAAATGGTCCCCGTCCAAATCTCCCATGACGATGCTGGGAAAAGTGGGATGCTCAAATTTCACTTTGTCGCTGGCGAGGTCGTACCACATCCTTTCCAGGGTCAGGCCGTCGATAGCAATGAGGTTGCCTTGCAGTGTGCAAATGAGCAGGTCGTTCACCGTATCGCCGTTCAAATCACCGGTAGCTATGGGATAGCGGATCTGGTTGTCCTGAAAGTAGCTGCCACTGGCTTTATTCAGCTCTTCGTTGATATTGATTTCCTCAGAAACCGTTTGCTTGACACCGTCGATGACCAAAATTTTGCCGGACTCCGTTCCAAGCACCAAGTTCCGGAATCCATCGCCGGTGATATCGCTGGCTGTCAGGATGGAGCGAATTTGCGCTTCCACTGGAATTTGAATCCAGTGTGAATTTTTTAATCCTGAAAAGCCGATGTACACCAGGTTCTCCGTGGAAGCCACGGCCAGGTCCTTGAAACCGTCGCCGTTAAAATCGCCCACCACCGGCGGCCCGGTTAACGGACCTGCCAGAATGCGGCTTTTCCAAATTTCGATGCCCCAGTTGCCATCGATGGCGCGGATGCGAAAGTCTTTCGAGACCACGATGATGTCCGGCAGATGGTTGTTATTCAAGTCCTCGATGGTGATAGAATAGTCTGAAAACGTTTTAAATTCCGAGATTTGCCACAACGGTTGTTTCGATTTGCCATTGATGCAAATCAAATGCTCGTTTTCATCAATATAAACGAGATCGAGCGTCCGGTCGCCGTTAAAATCCGCAATGGCCAGGTAGTTTTGAAGTTGCGCTGTCGATGACGGCTTCACGGCTAAATCGATTTCGCCAGTGTACCAGAGCGATTCCGAAACCGAGAACGGATCCGGCTTTGAGAGGATTTTGTTCAGTGTGTTCATGGATTTAGCCACAAAAAACCCAGCAATCAGCAGCAATAGTAAGGAATAAAAATTGAGAATTTTGACTCGGTGTCGGAGATGCCAGGAGCCGGCCTTTTTCGGAAAAGAAAAATCCCATTCCTCTTTTTGCACCAAACGCAAAATATGACTTTTACGGTCGCTGATAATTTCAATTTCATCTCCCGGATTGATTTCAATCTCATCGTTAAAATCGAGCTTTTGCTGGTTGACGGCCGTTCGACTTTTGCTTCTTTTATCCGTAATGTAAAATCTATTATCCTTTGACAAGATGGTAGCCTGGCGGCGCGACACGCTCTGATCGATTTTACCTTTGGAATTTTTCTTAATGACGATATCGTTGAGTTTGCGGTCACGGCCGATTTTGGTTTCCGGATGCTTGAGCCGGAAGACTCTTCCCGTGTAATAACCATAAATGCCCAGTAGAAAATAATTATTCACGGCGCGGGCTTTTTGAATGGGCTCCTCTAATTTAACCTTGAAATCGTCTTCGAATTCCAGCGTCGGAGTCTTGAGAGGCGGCGCTTCAAATTTTGGCTCTGGTGAGAAATCGAGCTGAGGCGGCGGGCTCTCCTTTGGGCCATTATCACGCACATCGACAAATTCATTTGGCTCGTGATTTGGTCCGTTTGGGTTGTGGTTGAGGAGATTAAATGAGGGATCCGGCTGCGTTGACTGTAAAATTTCATCGGTTTCGCTGAGGCTTTCTGTGAATTCGTCGCCGTTGTTTTGGTCGATGTAAAAATCACCCTGCTTCTCCATCTTGAACTCTTCGCTGTGGATCCATGAGTTCAGTCTGTTCAGGGTAGGAATGCCGGCAATGCGTTCTTCGAGCTTGGTTTCTCCGGCAAATTGACCCGACTCATGATTTTCCGCAACCAGCGCTTTTTCTGTTTCTGCTTTTGCGTTTAAAAAAGTAATGTTATGAGTACCAATGCCAATTTCATCCTGGTCAATCAATATCGTGCGATTCGAAATCTTTCTGCCGTTCACAAAAGTCCCCCATTGGCTCTGCAAATCACGGACAAAGTAATCATCGTCCTGTTTTTCAAACTGCAAATGAAAGTAGGAAATACTTTCATCCTGGATGATGATGTCGTTGCCCTGTTCCGAGCCCACGGTAAACGCCAAAATATCTGTTGGAACCGATATTTTTTTTATGAGGGCGTTATTTTTTTTGATGAGCAGTTTTGGCATACGACATAAAATTAGTTAGAAAGAAACAGTTTAAATAGAATGATTTGGCTTTCCGCCGAATTGATTTTTACGGATTTTGTCAACGGTACGTAACCTATTTTCTTGATGGTAAAAATGTAATTGCCGGGCGTAAGATAGCCCAGCGCATCGCCTGTTTCAGCGGTCTGATCAAAAAACAAGTCCGACGACGACGTTTCGGCAGCACGACGGTAATAAATTTCTGCATCTCCGAGAGGTTGAGCCGAGAGCGCGTCTAAAACTTCCATTTCGACAATGGTTTTGATGAGTTCCATTTCTACGCGCACCGACTGCATCTCGGGCCGCACCGTCACTTGTACTTCGCTGTAGCCGGCTTTTTGAAACACCGCGGTGTAAGTGTAGGCCGGCAAAGTCATTTCAAATGGCGTGACCCGGCGGTTTCGCAAGGAGTTATTGAGGCCGCGTTTGAGACTGACCAGTTGGGCTGCGAGGTCTTTTTTGGCCGGATCATCTTTGCTGACCGCAGAAAATCTCACCTTGCGTGAGAGCACAGCCGTCACTTTTTCGTTGATTTTTTCATCCACCTCTAATTGCATTTTTTTAGGAATAAAATGGCTTTTTCTGAATTCAATTTCGTAGGTTCCCGATTTCAGCACAATTTTATTGCCCGTAACCCCTAATGATTTATTAGAGATGGTGTCGAAAATTTCAACACCCGCCGGTACCGATTCAAAATAAATTTCTTTGTTGAAAATTCCCGTTATGGCATATCCCTTATATTCATTATTAAATACCTTCATATCCCAGAATCTGCGGTCTTCAACGACATCAAAACCTTCTTCCGTGTTCAAGCTGTAGCCGGTGAGTTTGTTGAAGCCTTTGCGCTCCAGTTCGATGGAGAGCGGATTGCCCACTTCCCAGGTAAATTTGCACGGCGTTTTTTGATTATAACGAATCCCGTTTAAGTACACCACGGCTTCGGCGGGTTGGGAATTTATCTCGATTTCGGTGTTGAAGTTGAACAAATAGCGTCTTTTATTTGCCTGGCCGTTTTCCCCTTGAATTTTCACGCCGCCTTCTCGGGGCACAAATAAAGATTTCACAATGGGTTTGTAGCCGGCCACGCGCAGCTCGAGTTTGTGCACGCCCGGCGTAATTTTGTCGATGGCTGCTGGCGTGGCGCCCTCCACTTTTTCATCATCGATGAAGATTTCTGCGTTCGGTGGAATGGTGGTGATCTCGATGGCTGGCGGAAACAACCAGTCGTACACCCAGATTCCCGCTTTGGTCCAGCCGTAAATGGTGTCCAACGCTCCAAAAGTCAACACGGCAAACAACAATGCCATGGTGACTTGCAAAAATCGTTTTTTATGATTTCGCGCAGAAATGCGGATGACGTCGATGACGGTTTTCAGTTCTTCATCGTCCGGATCGGCGATTTCTGTGGACGCAAACCGGCTGTCGCTGGTAAATCGGTATTTCTCCGAGAGGAACTGGTCTGCAGCTTGAGGCGGGCTGACCGGCTCCCTTTGCTCATTTTGTTGCGGCAGCCAGTGGTTGGAAACCGCAGGCGTGGGCGGATAGGGCGGCCCGTACGGACTGATTTGTTCACTGGTGCTGTTCAAATGCGGTGTGTGCGGCAAATCCTGAGCGCCATTGTAGAAATTCGCGTTGATGTAGTCCGCGAGACTGTCCATCAATTCTCCGGTCTCGTTACAGGAAATGAGATACTGCAGCAAGTCGATGTACATATGATTGGCGTTCTGGTAGCGCCGGGTCATGTCGATCTCTAACGCTTTCGATAAGATTTTTTCGAGGTTCGAAGGCAGTCTTTTCCCTTTTATGGCTTTTTTGAACCATTTGGGATTTTTACCGGCGGCGATGACTTCTTCCTGAGCATTGAAAAGACGTTCTCCCGTCAACGTTTCGAAAAGCACCAGCCCCAGTGAAAAAAGATCGGAACGGTGGTCCGGCTGATTTCCCATAATCAATTGCTCCGGAGACATGTAAGGGATTTTGCCGCGCAATTTGTTATCTTTTTTCTCTTTGGTTTGATGCCTTTTAACCGAGGCAATGCCAAAATCGATGAGCTTGACGCTGCCAAAACGCGAAATCATGATATTGGAAGGCGAGATGTCCTGGTGAACTAAATTCAGCGGCTTGTTGGTGAACGCATCCCGGCGGTGGTGCGCATAGTCCAGGGCCATGCAGATTTCCGCGATGATGTAAACGGCAAAATGCACAGGCAATCTCTGGTTGGATTTTTTGAGAATCCGCAAAATTTTTTCCAGGTCCCGGCCGTCGATGTATTCCATGATGATGAGCAAGCGGCCATCCGCAGTCTTACTGAACTCATAAATGTGAATGATGTTATTGTGGCTCAGCTTGGCGATGTTAAGCGCTTCATCCTGGAACATATCCAGATATTTGGGATCTTCCAGCAAGGTGGGGGCGATTTCTTTTATCGCCACCGGTTTGTTGAGATTGTTATCGATGCCGTAATATACAATTCCGAAGCCACCCTGTTTGATTTCTCGAACGATTTTGTACTTGCCGTCTAAAATAACTTTGTTCACCAAATTCATCTAAGATGTTTTCCTCATGATGCGTTGTTGTTCATTTAAAGTGTAGACACTGGGTTAAGAGGTGAAAGGCAATTAATATGCCATTAAAAAACTATTAGAATCGGTGTAACTTATATTATTGCAATTACAAACGTTATGTGGTTCTTGCGTATTTTTAAAAATCAAGTTTAATAATGTTTCTTTTTGATGCAACTGTTCGGAATTTGGACAAAAAAACCGCCCAATAACCGGGGATAATTTACCCGATCCAAATGAATTTGCATTTCCTCCGGCCTCTTATTGTGTAAAATCTCTACGGTCTGTGGAGCATTTCGATGGCCGGGACGTGCTGAGAGTTGAAAAGTACGAACCTTTTGCTCCCCCCGTCAGACTGGCCGGTCTTTTTTTTCTTGCATTTGAAAGGGGATTATTATATCTTTTTGAATTGTGCTCACATACAGGAATTGAAAATCAACACTTTAGCATGGTTAAAATTAAACAAGAAAGCATCAATGCCGATAGATTAAACATGAAAAATGTGACGCAAGAATTGCATCAACTGCGCAGCAAAGTCAAGGATCTTTCAAGTTTAATCGAAGTGAGCATCATCATCAATTCTGCACTGGAATTGGATGAGCTTATCGAGCTGGTAATGGAAAAAGCCCAGGCTGTGATGAAAGCGGAAGCCAGCTCGGTGATGTTATTAAACGAAGAGAAGAATATTCTCGAATGCGCGGTCGCCCTTGGTTCCGTCGGCGAGCAAGTTAAAAAAAACATGCAGTTGAAATTGGGCGAGGGCATCGCCGGTTGGGTGGCGCAACATGGTGAACCGCAGATAGTGCCGGATGTGCTTACCGATCCGCGCTTTAACCCGACGGTTGACAGCGACACCGGCTTCAAAACCCGCTCCATCCTGGCCGCGCCGTTGATAGTGAAAAATAAAACCATCGGTGTGGCTGAGGTGATCAACCGAAGAGACGGGGAAGCCTTTAACAACGAGGATCTGGAGTTGTTTTCGACTTTTTGTCGCCAGGTCGCCATGGCCATCGAAAATGCCCGTATGTACAAAATGAAGCTGGAAGCGCAAAAGCTGGAGCAGCAACTGGAGGCGGCCAAATTTATCCAGCAGAGTTTCATGCCCGAGTCTTTTCCCAGTTTCCCGGAAGGGACGATTTCCATTGCGGCCAAAAGTTTGCCAGCCACTTCCATCGGCGGCGATTTTTTTGATGTCGTCAAAATCGATGACGATACCGTGGGTGTGGCCGTCGGCGATGTCACCGGGAAAGGGATTCCCGCGGCGCTTTACATGGCGCGGTTTGTCAGTGATTTTCGAATTTATTCGCAAATATATAAATATCCATCCCAGGTCCTAAAGGCTTTAAATAAAATTTTGGTGGATCGCAGTCGTCGAGGGATGTTTGTCACCTTTCAGTATGGGCTGTTGAACACCGCCACCGGCAGGTTCACCTATGCCAATGCCGGGCACATTCCGTTTATCAAGGTGAATCCAGAGAAAGGCGAATGTCATCTCATACGAGATGGTAAAACCGTGCCTCTGGGAATTATAGACTCATTTAGCGTTACGGAGAAATCGCTTCAATTGAAGCAAAGCGAATTTATCATTTTAATAACCGATGGCATCATTGAAGCTAAAAATAAATCGAAAGACTTCTACACGTTAAAACGTACTTTAAATACGTTGTTGAAAGAGCACTCGACTGTCGAAGCTTTGGTTGCCAATCTGTTAAATGACGTGCAGCGATTTGTCAACGACGCCGAACAATCCGACGATTTGACCATTGTTGCCTTTAGGTGGCGGTGATCTTTTTTGAACCGTTTGAACCTGAAGCCTGAAATGACCGCTTTTTCGCAACCAGCAGGTGCGGGACTATACAGATTCTACCATAAATTGATCGGAGGAAAATCAGCGGCGAGACAAGCGTTGCGATGGGGGTCAAACAGAAACGAATGAGACATTTTTTATTAAAAGCCATATTGAGCAAGCGGAGAAGCATCTGTGGATGAAATTGAAATCAAAATTCCGAGCAACCCTCAGTTACTGAAAGTCGTACGATGCGGTGTGTCGCATTTGTGCGATATATGTGAATTTACGCAGGAAGAGCGAAATGCCGTGATCCTGGCGGTGGATGAAGCGGCTTCGAATATCATTAAACACGCTTACAACGGCGCACCGAATAAACCCATCGTGATTATTTTTCGCCTGCTCCATGACCGACTGGAAATCGTGCTGCGTGATTTTGGTGAAAAAGCCGACCCCAAGAAAATTAAGTCACGGGATTTAGATGACATTAGACCCGGCGGATTGGGAGTTCATTTGATAAAAAGTACCATGGATCGAGTTTATTACAACACGACACTGAAAGAAGGCAACGAGTTAACCTTGACAAAATATTTACCCGGAAAGAAGGAGAGCTGATGGAAGTTAGAGTTTTAACGGATAATTTGTTAAAGGTGGTCGAGGTGGATGGTGATGTCGATTTATACACTTCACCCGGCCTGAGGACAGAACTTCTTGAATTGACAAAAGCCGGACATAAAGCAATATTGGTTGATTTAAAGAACGTGAAATACATGGACAGCTCCGGAATAGCCACTTTAGTTGAAGCGTTACAACAGGTGAAAAAGTACGGGGGCAAATTGAGATTAGCAAATTTACGCGACGCCGTAAAAGACGTTTTTGAATTGAGTAGATTAGACAAAGTGTTTGACATCTTTCCTTCCATCGAAGAAGCCAAAACCGCCTTAGATTAACATGACTTTTGTAATAAAATTGTTTGGCATCATCGGCCGCACAGCTTTCAATTTTTTGGGTCATTTAAACCGGATAGCCGTGCTGGCTTACCGCACATTTTATTGGACTTTCATGGCGCCCATCAAAGGTCAAACGATAGGCTGGAAAAGCACCTTTGAGCAAATGGTCAAGATAGGTTATGAATCCATCCCCATTGTCGGGCTTATCGCGTTTTTTGTGGGTTTGATCATCGCCATGCAGTCGGCGTACCAGCTGCAGCAGTTTGGCGCCACCATCTACGTGGCCAATTTAGTGGCGGTATCCATCACCCGCGAGCTGTCGCCGCTGCTAACCGCCATTGTCGTCACGGGAAGGAATGGCTCGGCTATTACCGCCGAAATCGGCACCATGAAAGTGTCCGAAGAAATCGATGCACTCAAAACTATGGGATTTAATCCGATAAAATTCCTGGTGGTTCCGCGCACCCTTGCCATGTTGATCATGCTGCCCTGTTTAACCATCCTGGCTGATTTCATCGGAATCGTTGGTGGATACGTGATTTCCATATCGACACTGGATATCACCAGCGTTCGTTACATCAACCAAACCATTTCCGCGCTGGTTTTTAAAGACCTGTTCAGCGGGTTGATTAAAAGCGTTTTTTTTGCGTTGATCATCGCCAATATTGGCAGTTATGAAGGTTTCAACGTGGAAGGCGGCGCAGAAGGGGTGGGTAAATCCACCACCAAATCCGTAGTCACTTCGATATTTTTAATCATTGCCGCGGATGTTTTTTTTACGGGATTATTTTATTCTGCCTTTTAAGCGCGCATGGAAGAGCCCATCATCCAAATAAGAGATTTGGTCGTTACCTACGGCAACCGCACGATTCTGGATGGCATCAATCTGGACATTAACAAAGGTGAATCCATCGCGATTTTGGGCAAGTCCGGCTGCGGAAAAAGTACCTTACTGCGGCATATCATCGGTTTATCTGTGCCCACCCGAGGGCAGATTCTGATTAAAGGTCATGACATCACCACCATGACGGAGTCCGAAAAAGTGGAGCTCTTGAAAAAAGTCGGGATGCTGTTTCAATCGGCAGCCCTGTTCAATTCCATGACCGTGGGCGACAATGTCGCTCTGGCCTTGCGCGAGCACACGCAGCTCGAAGAGAGTACCATTAAAATCATGACGAATATGAAGTTAGATCTGGTGGGGCTTTCCGGATTTGAAAATTTTAAACCCTCCCAGCTTTCAGGCGGCATGAAAAAACGCGCTGGTCTGGCACGGTCGCTGGCCATGGATCCGGAAATCCTGTTCTGCGATGAACCTTCGGCCGGATTGGATCCGGTGGTGGCGGCTGGCATCGACCAGTTGATCCTCAGGCTCAAGCGCGCCTTTAAAATGACCATCGTGGTCGTGACGCATGAGCTGGCTTCGGTGGAAATCATTGCCGACCGCGTCGCGATGATGCACGAGGGAAAAATCCTTGCTGTAGGAACCACCGAGGAGCTAAAAAACAACCCTAGTCCGGTGACGCAGCAGTTTTTTAACCGGGTGCCGGACGACGACGAGATCGATCGGGAGAAATTCCTGAACACCCTCACCGGCAGCACTTAGTACGTAAGGAGTTGGGTATGAATTTTAAGCCAAATGAAATTAAAGCGGGGTTGATGATTTTTATCAGCCTGACCATCTTTATCGTTTTTTTGGTGGTGATATTTGGAATCGATGTGGGAGAAGAAACCAAAGAATACACCACTTATTTACGCTATGTTGGCGGCATTTCCAAAGGTTCGCTGGTGAAATACGGCGGCATGGACGTCGGTGTTGTCTCTGAAATTAAGCTACCGGACCAAATTCAAAGCGCCATCACTGTTAAAATTAAAATTAACCAGAAAACACCGGTGCGGGTGGATTCGAAAGCGTATGTCACCTCCGTCGGTATCATGGCCGATCAGCACATCGAGATATCTGCTGGTTCGCTTGATGCCGATCTGCTGCCGCAGGGTAGCGTGCTGGAAAGCAAGGAAGTGCTCAGTTTTACACAAATGGCCGAGCCGTTTGGCGAGCTGAATGAGCAACTGCAGGAGTTTATGGAGCGCGTGGTTTCGATTTTCAACGATGAAAACCGCGCACATTTGAACTCTGTGCTGGCCGGTGTGGATAGTATGATCACCAACGGCCAGAGCCGTTTTGTCAACGTCATGCGCAATTTGGAAAATTTAACGGCCAATTTGGCTGCCATGAGCAAGGAGGTGGAGGAGTTACTTGCACACAACAAAGAAAATTTCAGTGAGACCATCTCTCATTTGGATAGCACCACCAAAGAAACCACCCTGCTGATCGCAGAAATGCGGCAGACCTTGTCGCTGCTGGAAAACATGATGACCGATAACAGCACAAATATCGTGGAAATAATGGAAAATTTTCAATATGCTTCCCAAAACCTGGAAGAGTTTACCAGAATAGTGAAAGAACGACCCTGGCTATTGGTTCGAAAAGCTGCTCCGCCAGAAAGAAAGATCCCTTAACGCAATTTAACACCAAAAAGGAATTTATTGGATGAATAGATTAATCGCAACCCTTTTGATTACCTCCTCTTTTCTGGTTTTTTGTCACTGCGGCGGGGTTCCGCCAACCTATTTTTATCGTGTGGATTACGAAATGGAAGCGCCCAATCCGCACAATAACGATATCATTCCCATCACCCTGGGAATCGCTCCATTCACCGCGGACCATTTATTCGAAAACGATAAGATTGTTTATCGATATTCGCCATACGAAGTGCAATTTTATCATTACAGAAGGTGGGTGGCGCCGCCAAAGAAAATCGTCGCCGAAACCGTTCATAAACATTATCGGGCGTCTGGTGTTTTTAAAAGAGTGGTCAATTTGCCCTCGACTTTTAAAATTGACTATATTTTAAAAGGTCGGATCCTGGCCTTTGAAGAGTGGGATGAAAGCCAGGCCTGGTTTGGCATCGTGACGCTGGAGTTTCAATTGCACAATTCCGCAAACAATGAAATCGTTTGGGAAAAAACCATTACCGAAAAAACTCCGGCCGCCTCCAAGGCGCCCGTGGGGGTAGTTCAGGCCATCAGCGAGAGTTTAAATGTGGTGGTGAAAAAATCCATCGAAGAAATTCGAACCGTGCTCAAGACCAATAATATTTAAATGTGCCCTGATGTTCGCAGGAATGACCGAATGAAATCGAGGCAGGAAGTCTTTGTAAAAAACCATCAAGGCTTTGGCCGGAAGCGATTTGCACCTGCTGCAATTTTATCCTGAACTTTAATCAAGAATCAATTAACCTGCATTATTCCTAATCCGGCGGAGCCGTAACCAAAAAGGAAAAATGATTAGGGGCAAAATAATTTTAACTTAAATTGAGCGATTCGCTATTGGCTGTTATCAAATAAAACACCAGTAGCTAAAATGGTTTTTGTAACGCACCCGGCCTATGCGTGCACCTGTCTGCCGTGCCGGCACAGGCAGGCGCAGACCGGCCTAACGGGTAAAATGAGAGTCTCAACGTAATTAGCAAAAATTAACTACCAATGGCCAAAAGCGAAAAGCTAATCGCTGGTTTTGGGTGTAAATAAAAGCTCACACAAGGAGGCAATGGTTGTAAAAATATTTGTTCTTTTCTTTGCAAGCCTGTTGGCTCTGCGTGGAAATTAGAATTAGTTTGCAGCTATAAGCTGCATTAGGAATTATTCGGGTTAAATATCTTTTATTCAGTAACCGAAAATAGGGGCATGATTCTCTGGATGTAGTGAAAAGAAATCCGATGGTCCAAACTACTCATCGAAAGGAGGCGTTCGATGTCCAAAAGCATTGACAAGCTGCTCCCTGTGGGCTCCATGATTGCAAGAGGGCTGATAGTCGTGGCTGTCGTCATCGGCATGGTGACCCTTTATTACAAAATCTTCTGGGTGAATCCGGTGCAAAAAAATCCCAAATTGATGGATTTGGAAAAGACCCTTCAGGAAATACGGGCTGCCATGAATGTCGATAGTATCCGGCAATACAACATACAAAAAGTCATGAGCATCATTGAAAAATACAATACCGAAATGCCATCCAGCATGAAATATGAAATTGCCGAAGAAATTTACAACATGAGCGTGAAATATACGAATTTGGATATCGACCTGATCAGTGCCACCATTACCCAGGCCAGCGGCGGCTCTTGGGATCCGGAAGTTGTTTCGGAGTCCGGAGCCATGGGTTTGATGCAGATAATGCCGACCACCGGCTTGTGGGTTGCATACTATGAAAACATCACCTGGACTTCTACACAGGAAATCTTGTTCAATCCGATTTACAACATTCGTATCGGCTGCCGGCGACTTTCGGCGCTCATCAATAACTACGAGCTGGAAGGCGGGCTAGCGGCTTTTAGCGGCGGCGAGAAACGAGCGGCGGTCTGGTTATCCAACGACAAAGCCGATGGCATCTTGCTGGCAGAAACCACGAATTTTATTCCACATGTCATGTCATTATATGAAGAATATAAAACAATTTCGTTATAAAAACGAAATATGTTGCGATTAAGCATAAAATACTTGACATTAAATATTTTTTTTTTAAATATATACCAATCCAATAAGCTATTCCACAGATTTTAATTAAGTTGAAGGTAATAAATACCGTCGGTGTGGAATTCAAAATACCTGCCTGCTATCTTCCGGAGTCCTGCACGATTGTTACAGAATAGATCGCATATTGCCGATAATTTCAAATGAACGTATCACAAACTAATATCTGGGTTTCTCCAAAATTTGTTTGTCATTTTGAACGACGTTTGAAACGATTCTTCCCCGAAATGGATAAGAAGGTTTTTGCGACGCGGTTAAGTGTGGAGAGAAAGCATGGATTGTTCAAATTAATCGATTAAAAAGTCATCCCGAAAATTGCTGAGAATATGAACAAGAACCGCACGAAAGAGTTTGAAGATGAGATCATACAACACAAAAAATTGCAGTCCGTGTTGGAATTAGCCGAAATGATCGGCCACGAAATGAATCAGCCGCTCACGGGAATTGCCGGCTATTGCGCGCTCATCAAAGAGGAGATCGATCAGGATCACCCCATTTACCGAGATGTCGTTCAAATTGAGAAACAGGCGCGTCGGTTGGAAGATTTAGTTTTCGAGTTTCAAAATATTATCCACATTGAAAATTGTAAAAAATCCGAAAGTCTCAGTATCGCGGGTACAGAAAGAGAAAAATAGCTATGGAACAGGTTTCGCAAAATGTGTTGATTGTGGATGATGAGGAAATTATCCGAAATATTTGCTACCGCAGTTTGAACAAAAAAGGCTATGAGGTGGACCTCGCTGCCAACGGCATTGAAGCGCTGGAACGTATGCGGGGAAAGACCTATGAGTTGGTTTTCACAGATTTGAAAATGCCTATCATGTACGGGGTGGAGCTGCTGGAAGCCATCAAAAGAGATTACCCGCACACAGAAGTGGTGATCATGACTGCGTACGCCACGATTCAGAGCGCCATCGCCGCCATGAAAAAAGGTGCGTACGATTTCATCTTAAAACCCATCAAACCGGATCAAATTCGACACGTGGCTGAGAGATGTTTTGAAAAAATTCATTTGGATGAAGAAAACAGAGCCCTCAAATTGGCTAACCAAAAATTGCTGGATTTAGAACAGATGAAGGACAAATTCATCGCCATCACCAGTCACGAATTACGGACGCCGGTGAGTCACTTGCGGGGCTACCTGGGAATATTAGAAGATGAGCATTTCTACAAACTTTCCGAAGAAGAAAAAAAGCAATGTTTGAATGTCATCCTGGACGCCATCGATGACCTGGAAGAAATTGTCACCAATATGCACAACCTGGTTAACGTCGAAAATCGAAAAGTGGAATTCGCCAAAGAAAAAATTGAAGTAAATACTCTGCTGGAAAAAATAGTGACTGAATACCAAATAATCGCAAAACAAAGACATCAATCCCTGACCTTTGTTAAGCATAAATCCCCACTCAATATCGTTGCGGACGTGACACAAATAAAAGGCGTCGTGAGAGAATTGATTCAAAATGCCATAAAATTTACTCCTGACAATGGCACCGTGCAGGTATCCACAAAAAGTGATGATACGTATTGCGTCATCAGCGTCAAAGACACTGGCATCGGCATTGAGAAGTCAGAACAGGGCAAAGTGTTTGAAAAGTTTTACGAGGTGCAGGACAGCAAATACCACAGCACCAGTAAAAACCGATTTATGGGCGGCGGGTTAGGATTGGGGCTGCCTTCGGTGAGGGCTATCGTCAATTCCATGGGCGGCGGCATCAAACTGTTGAGTGAAAAGGGTCGGGGTTCGGAGTTTTTGGTTTTCATTCCCCTGGCAAACAATAAGGCCGATTGAAGCAAGCGGTACTTCCCTGAATACCCCCCCCATCAAAACGAGCAAGCTCCTTCTTCCGCTAATTTTTTTTCTAACAGCGTCCGTTTGGGCTGGTTTTAAAACTACCAAAACCCCGATTTGCCCTGAGGAAAATCGGGGTTTGATTTTCAGGATTGCACCACTTAAATTCAACGCCATTGCGCAGATGCGGCTGCAAAAAGGGGGCTGACCCTGTAGAGCGAAAAGGGGACCCGCAACACTCCGATTGCGGAATGGGGCTGGCAGATTTCGGAATTTACAGGTCAATGGTCTGCAAATACACTCCTATGCATTCCGAATTCCGCAATCTAACATACTCAAATCGATTTCGACTTGCCATTTCTGACGCTTCAGCATGTCGACAAAAAATTGTGTAACTTTTCAGCCGGGGTTGTCATCCTGAGCACAAACTCCGGATTCTTTGCTCATCTCCACTGGTGCGGATGTGCGAAGAATCTCTTAACCGGTTCCCAAGAGGCTTCACGCAGGTAGTTCCGCGGTGCGATGTTCAGCATTTGGAAGCTTGCGCTCAGCATGACGGTTTAGGCTGAAGAGTTACAATATTGTCAAGGTAGGCGCCTAATAATATTTAAATCTGTCGTCTTGAATATCCGCTTTCGCTTTGGCATTTTTGTACCAGTCGGCGAAAGCTTGATTCTGCTTCCGTTGCAACAGCTGCTGTGTTAAGAGCTCTTTCTTGGCTTCAAACTGTTTTGGGTCAAATGGATCTTTTTCCACGAGTTGAAGAATGTAATAGCCGATGGTGGCTTCCACTGGTTGGGAGATCTCGCCCACTTCTTTCAGCGCAAACGCGGCACCGATAAATTTGGGTTCACGTCCAATGCTCTGCACAAAACCGCTTTTGTTAAAGGGCGGCGTTTCTTTGACTTCCAGACTATCCTGTACTGCAGCCTCTTCAAGGGACTGTCCGTTTTGGGTTTTTTCATAAATATTTTGCGCCAGTTCCAGTGCCAGAGATTTTTGATTTTCGGCGACTAGGATGTCTTTTATAGAATCACGCACTTCGTCAAGAGGTTGAATGCGTTCTTTCTGAATATCGGCGATGCGAAAAACGAAGTAACCGTCGTAATATTCATCTACGTTACCCGTGGTTCCCACTCCTTTTGTAAAAATAAAATAGCTGGCTCGTTTGTTGGAACCTAGTCCTGGAATGTACCCGTTGCCTTGTTCGAAGAACTCACTGGTTTGCACGTCTTTTTCGAGCTCGGCTGCCACTTCTTCAAACGGCCGTTTTTTGATCTCCTCGGCAAAATAATTGGCGTCTTCCCGGGCGCGGTTCAGGGTTTCCTGGGATGCTTCGAATTTCAATAAAATGTGCCGGGCTTTCACCTCTTCCTGGCCTTTTTCGATTCGTTTGTCTTCGACTTTGATCACGTGCAAACCAAAGTTGGACTGAACCGGCCCCACGATTTCTCCGATATTGGCCGCGAAAGCCGCTTCTTCAAACGGTTTCACCATCATGCCCTTACCAAAAAAGCCCAAATCGCCGCCTTTGTCCTTACTGCCGGGATCTTCCGAATAGATTTCTGCCAGGTCGGCAAAATCGGAACCCATGCGGAGGCGCTGAATCAAATCGTTTGCCCGGTTCCACAGATCGGAGCTGTCTTTGGCTGTGGCTTTAGTGGAAAAGGTAACGTACTGGATTTTCCTCTTTTCATTTTCTTGATAATCATCCTTGTGGTTGTTGTAATAATCTTTGATCATGTCATCGGTGATTTCGATTTCCTGAGATTCAAATCGCTTCATATCCACCAGCACGTATTTCACTTTGGCTTTCAGATTTTGTTTGATGTAATCATATTTTACTTCGTTTTCCGTAACTCGGACACTGGCGCGCAATCGGTGTTGAAACTTTTCGTATGGCAAAGTCAGCCGCAGATAATCTTCAATGGGTTTCCATTGAGTGGCGTAACTGGGGTTGTTGAGGGCCGACTGATAGAGGGCCATGTCAAACTGTTTTTGCTCGTTCTGAAAACTTTCCTGATTCTTTAAGAAATCGGGCGGGTCGTTGTAAATTTTGAAGAGAATTTCCTGGTCGCTGGCGCCGATATCGTTTTTGGCGATGGCTTCCTGAATCAAAATGTCTCGCACCAGCGATTCCCACACCTGTTCTCTCAGGTTGTCGAGCAATTCTTCCGGCGGATCCGAGCCGGTGCGATTGCGGTAATTTTCCAGCTCCCGTGCGAAGGCCTCATCGTATTGACGTGCTGAAATTTCCACGCCGTTTACTTTACCGATGACGCCTTGTTTGGTTTTTAATCCTGAGATGTCCATACCCCAGTCGAAGATAATCGTCCCGACAAACGCCAGCACCAGGATAATCAAAACCGTTTTGGTGTATTCACGCATATTATTCATCAAAGCCATGTTGTAAAATCTCCTTCAAATAATTATGAAACAAAACGCACAAAATATAACGCGAATTTGCTTAATATGCAAGGTCTTTTTAGTAATTCGCCTTGACATTTTGGCGCGACCTGTGTATATTTTAACCGTTCGATAATAGCCTAATTTAAAATGATTTAAAAAACCGCTACATCCTGATTTAAATAAAAAGACATGGCGTCATTTCAATTAATCTCTGACTACAAACCCACGGGCGACCAACCCCGCGCCATCGCAGAGATCACTAACGGCCTGCTGCGTGGCGACCGGCATCAAACGTTGCTGGGGGTGACCGGCAGCGGCAAAACGTTCACCGTCGCCAATGTCATCGCCAACGTAGGCAAACCCACGTTGATCATTTCGCACAACAAAACGCTGGCAGCGCAGTTGTACGGGGAATTTAAAAGTTATTTCCCCAAAAATGCCGTGGAGTATTTCATCAGTTATTATGATTATTACCAGCCGGAAGCTTATGTGCCGGCCACCGACACCTATATCGAAAAAGACACCTCTATCAACGATGAAATCGATCGTTTGCGGCTGAAAGCCACCAGCTCGCTGCTGTCGCGCTCGGATGTGATCATCGTGGCGTCTGTCTCCTGCATTTACGGATTGGGCGATCCCGAAGATTACAAACACGAATTGCTCATTCTGGAGCGCGGTCAACGGATTGAACGAGACCGCATTCTAATGCAGCTGGTGGACAGCCATTACACGCGCAACGATTATGAGTTTGTACGCGGCACCTTTCGAGTGCGCGGCGACGTGGTGGAAATTTTTCCGGCGTATGAGGAAGAAGCCGTGCGCATCGAGCTCTTTGGCGATGAAATCGAACAGATCAGCGTGATCAATACCTTGACCGGCGAGATAATATCCAATCAAAATATGGTGGCCATTTACCCTGCCAAGCATTTCGTCACCCCGTATCACAAAGTGCAGGAAGCTATGAAAACCATTCGAGCGGAGTTAGAAGAACGGCTGCAGTGGTTTCGGTCGCAAAACAAGCTGCTCGAAGCGCAGCGGTTGGAAATGCGCACGAAATACGATCTGGAGATGCTGGCGGAGTTGGGTTACTGCTCCGGCATTGAAAATTACTCGCGTCATCTCTCGGGTCGGGCGCCGGGTCAGCGGCCTTATACACTCATAGATTATTTCCCGTCGGGTTTCCTGACCATCATCGATGAATCGCACGCCACCATTCCGCAGATCAACGGCATGTATCACGGCGACCGCTCGCGCAAAGAAACCCTGGTAGAAAACGGTTTTCGCCTGCCGTCGGCTCTGGATAACCGGCCGCTGACATTTGACGAGTTCGAATCCATGATGAACCAAATGATCTACGTTTCTGCCACACCAGCAGAGTTCGAGTTGAAAAGATGCCAGGGCGTGGTGGTAGAGCAGATCATTCGTCCCACCGGTTTAATGGACCCCGAAATCGAAGTCAAACCGGTGAAACATCAAATCGATGATTTGATCGCCGAGATCCGGGCGCGCGTGGTGCGGGAGGAGCGGGTGCTGGTGACCACTTTGACCAAACGCATGGCCGAAGATCTCACAGACTATCTGGTGGGCATGGACATTCGGGTGCGTTATCTGCACTCTGAAATCGACGCTTTGAACCGGGTGGAAATCTTACGGGCTTTGCGGCTGGCGGAATTTGATGTGCTGGTGGGGGTGAATCTACTGCGGGAAGGGCTGGATTTGCCGGAGGTCTCACTGGTGGCGGTGCTGGACGCAGACAAAGAGGGATTCCTGCGTTCCGAACGCTCGTTGATGCAGATTGCCGGACGGGCCGCGCGCAATATTTCAGGCAAAGTCATTTTTTATGCGGATTCCATCACCGATTCTATGAAACGCACCATCGCCGAAACCAACCGCCGTCGGGAAATTCAAGCCAATTACAATCAGGAGCAGGGCATCACCCCGAAGTCCATTTACAAATCGTATGAGCAGGTGATGAGCTCCACCCGGGTGGCGGACGTGAAAGCCAGTAAATGGGGCAAGGAAGCCAAGCCCGCCACCGACATACAGCGCTGGAAAAAAATGTCTCCGCTGGAAAAAGAGGAGCTGCTGGACAGTCTGGAAAAAGAGATGCTGGATGCCGCTCGCAAATTGGAGTTCGAGCGCGCCGCAGAGCTGCGAGACGAGATCGACAGCTTGCTGGGTAAAAAGAAATTCGCCTGGAGTATGGGATGAGGCAGAGAAGTTTAGTGTGGGTATAAAAAAAGGACCGTCGAAAATTTTGATTCGAAAAAATATTCGGCTCTTGGCTTTTCGCTGTTGGCTGTTGGTTCGTATTTTAATTGGTTGCACACCGTACGTGAGTTTAGTTGAGTCGACCAAAGAGCAAAAGATGATTAATAACGAACCCCAAGCCAAAAGCTAACCAAAAATATTTGAAATATATGAATATCTTAACTGGGACTCATTTTAAAATCAGTTATAAACACGCCTCAATATGTTCAATTATCAATAAAAAGTCAGAGGCGATCTCTGAGAAATCCAGAACATTGAATCTAATGGCTAACAGTTGAATTGCAAAAGGAATAAAAAGATCTGTAACATTTTAGAGATTATCCCAGGGGTAAAAAGTTTATGAAAATTCTGGTGGTTGGCAGCGGCGGACGTGAGCATGCGCTGGTGTGGAAAATCGCTCAAAGTCCACGGGTTGAAAGAATTTATTGTGCGCCTGGCAACGTGGGCATGAAATCGCTGGCTGAGTGCGTGGCCATTTCGCCGGCCGAGATTGCAAAATTATTAAATTTCGTTCGCAAAAAAGCCGTCGATTTGACCGTGGTGGGTCCCGAAGATCCGCTGGTGAACGGCATCGTGGACACGTTTGAATCCCAGGGTTTGCCCATTTTCGGTCCCACTAAAAAGGCCGCTGAGATTGAAGGCAGCAAAGTGTTCACCAAATACCTGCTCGACAAGTATAAAATCCCCACCGCAGATTGTATCGTTTTTGATGATTATGAAGAAGCCCAGAGTTATTTAAAGGAGGTGGACTATCCCACGGTGGTCAAAGCCGATGGCCTGGCGGCTGGCAAAGGCACCTTTATTTGCCAGGAAGAAGATCAGGCACAGGCCGCTCTGCAAAAAATCATGATCCATAAGGTGTTTGGGGAGGCTGGAAACAAAGTGATCGTGGAAGAATTTATGATGGGGGAAGAAGCTTCTATTCTGGCCATCAGCGACGGAGAAAACCTGGCCTATTTGCCCACTGCGCAGGATCACAAAGCCATTTTCGACAACGACGAAGGACCCAACACCGGCGGCATGGGGGCGTATGCGCCGGCTCCCGTCATCAATGCTGAGATGTTTGAGCGGGTGCACACAGAAATCATGGCACCGACCATTCAGGCCATGGCGTTGGAGAACCGGCCTTACCGCGGGGTCTTGTATGCGGGTTTGATGATCACTGCGGAAGGCCCGAAAGTCGTGGAGTTCAATTGCCGTTTTGGCGATCCGGAAACCCAGGCGGTGCTGCCGCTGGTAAAAGGGGATCTGGTGGAGTTCATGTGGCAGGTGGCCCACGGCGAAAAAATTCCCCGAACCATTAAACTGTACAAAAACAAATGGGCCATGTGTGTGGTCATCGCCTCCGGCGGCTATCCGGGCGGTTACCAGAAAGGCAAACAAATTTTCGGTCTGGAGAAAAATTTTGGCAAAGAAATTGCCATCTTCCACGCCGGCACGCGCGAAGAAAATGGGCGGATTTTGACCAACGGCGGACGAGTACTTGGGGTGACCGCCGTGGACAAAGACCTGCGGGCAGTGCGAGAAAAAGCTTACTGGGCGGTGGGAAAAATCACTTTTGATCGCGCCTACTACCGCAAAGATATCGGCGCGAAAGCTTTTTTGCATTTGCGTCGATAAAAAGTTGGAATAAATCAAATTGCGGATGAAAGGTCGGTTCAAGGGCATAAGTTACGAACCCAAAATAAAAGTAACTGTTCAGCCTTCGCTGTCATTCCGGCTGAAGCGATAGCGGAATGCCGGAATCTGCTTGAAGAAGCTCCTCACTTGAAGGTTGAATCAGGAGACTCCTGCATTCGCAGGAGTGACACGCCTGAATAATAACAATGAAAAAAGGTAACTGGTTAAATTAAAGAGAATCTGCATGAACGCAGAAATTATTCACCTGAAAATGAAAGGGATGTCCAGATGAAAATTTTAGTGACCGGCGGAGCGGGTTTTATCGCTTCACACATCGTCGATGCGTATGTTGATCAGGGTCACGAAGTGGTGGTGATCGACAACCTGTCGAGCGGAAAAGAGGAGAATATCAACCCGAAGGCCAAATTTTACAAGATGGATATTCGGGATGAGAAGGTAGATGATTTGTTTGCGCAAAATCAATTCGATGTGGTGAATCACCACGCCGCTCAAATGGATGTGCGGCGTTCCGTGGCGGATCCGGCATTTGACGCCCAGGTGAACGTCCTCGGCACCATCAATTTACTGCAGAGCAGTGTGAAACACAAAATCAGCAAATTTATCTTTTCATCCACCGGCGGTGCGGTTTACGGCGAACAGGAATATTTCCCCGCGGATGAAACACATCCCACCTGGCCGATTTCGCCTTACGGCATCACCAAACTGACCTGTGAAAAATATTTGTTTTATTACAAGGAAGTTTTTAATTTACCGCACGTGATATTTCGTTATTCCAATGTGTACGGCCCGCGGCAAAGTCCCCATGGCGAGGCCGGCGTGGTGGCGATTTTCAGCAAGCTTTTGCTCAACGGCGAACAGCCCACCATCAACGGCAGCGGCAAACAAACCCGGGATTATGTGTACGTGGGCGATCTGGTTAGGATCAACGTGATGGCGTTGGCTCATGATCGCAGCGACGTGTTCAACGTTGGAACCAGCGTGGAAACGGATGTGAACGAGCTGTTTCATCTGTTGAATCGATTCACCGACGCTGGCAAAGAAGAGTTTCACGGTCCCGAAAAAGCCGGCGAGCAGCTGCGAAGCTGCATTTTGTGTAAAAAAGCAGAAGACCTGCTGGGCTGGAAAGCGGAAGTCGATCTCAACGCCGGTTTGCAAAAGACGGTGGAATTTTTTAGAAATGAAAATTAAGTTAAACGGAAACCTGATTTATAATACGAATGACCTGTTGGAATGGCTGTAACCTGTTGTTTTTTATTCATACTTCGACTCCGCTCAGCATGAAGATTGATTGAAAAATGGACTTAATCAACAGAGTCATTTATGCTGGTGTTAATTTACAATGAATGAAAATTATGGCATAATCGGCTATTCATCTGCAACGCGCCAGGTACTGGAAAACATCAAACAGGTGGCGCCCACGGATATTTCGGTACTGATCATGGGCGAAAGCGGCACCGGCAAAGAGCTGGTGGCCAAAGCCATCCATGCTCAGAGCCGGCGAAAAGACCGACCGCTGGTGATCGTAAATTGCGGCGCCATTCCGGAGGGCATTCTGGAATCGGAGCTGTTCGGTCATGAAAAAGGCGCGTTCACCGGGGCTGTTGGCGCACGCAAGGGTTATTTTGAGCTGGCTGACACCGGCACGATTTTTTTAGACGAAATCGGGGAAATGCCGTTGAGCACCCAGGTCAAATTGCTGCGCGTGCTGGAGGGACAGGAGTTCATGCGGGTGGGCGCCAGCACCGTCCAGAAAGTGGATGTGCGTGTCATTGCGGCTACCAACAAAAATCTCGAGAAGGCCGTGCGCAACGGCGAATTTCGTGAAGACTTGTTTTATCGTCTGAATGCGGTGGGCATCGTGGTGGCGCCTTTGCGCGAACGGCGCGAGGATATTCGCTTGTTCATCGAGACTTTCGCAAACGATTTCTGCAAACAAAATCATATCGAATTTCAAGGCTTCGGCGAGTCAGCTTTACGAATAATGGAACATCACAACTGGCCGGGCAACGTCCGAGAGTTGAAGAATTTTGTTGAAAGCATCATCGTCCTGGAAAAAGGCAACCAGGTTGATGAGTACGCACTTTCAAAATATTTGAAACCCGCTCTCCAGCCCGACCGCAATTTGCCGGTACCGACGCACCGAACCTCTGAGCAGGTCGAACGTGAATTTATCTACCACGCCTTGCTCGATTTGAAAGCGGAAATTTCAAAATTACGGGATGATCTCTATCAGCTGGTGTTTCGGGAAAATCGACCGAAATCGCTGCCCGTGTATTCAGAAGTGTCGCCGCGTGCAGGAGAAATTATCGGGGAGCCCGCAAACCCTGACGACTTTTCCTTTGAAAACAAAACCCTGGAAGAGCTGGAACGATTTATGGTCAACCGTGCGCTCGAAAAATTTAACGGCAGTAAGCGCAAGGCGGCAAAGTCGCTTGGAATTAGTGAAAGAACCCTTTATCGAAAAATCAAAGAGTATGATTTACCTTACTAAAATTCGATCTGAATTATTTCAACTGCAAGCCGGTATTTGTTTAGCGTTGTGTTTATTTTTGTGGGTGAGCCCGGCCTGCGGGCCGTATTCTTTTTCTAGCTCGGGCGCCACGCACATTAAAACCGTGGCCATCCCCGTTTTTCAAGACCAGACCGCGGAATTCGGCATCAAAGAAAAACTCACCCAGGAAGTGATTAACGAATTTACGCGAGATAATACGCTGCGCATCACCGACCGACGTAACGCGGATTCCCTCATCGAAGGGACGGTGGTGCAGGTGGTAGACCGAGCCGGCGCGTTTACCAGCGATGAAAAAGTTCAGGACATCCAGGTGTTCATCACCGTACGGGTGCGGTATGAAGACCTCGTGAAACGCAAAGTTCTGTGGGAGGAGGAGATTACGCAGTGGGGTACGTTTAACCCCGACGAAGGAGCACAGAGCCGGGAAAACGGCATCAACGAAGCCGTGACCAAAATCACCAACGAAATCTTAAATAAAACCGTTTCTGGCTGGTAAAGAAAATTCTTGCGTCTGGAGTATAATTTTCTTAAATTTACGCTACGTAAAAAGGAGCGGTTCAGACAGTATTCAGGTTCCGGTAACGCAACCTTCGATGGAATCCATTTTCGGCCTTAGTTCAGCATGCGGCCATTCCTCAGAGTGAAAGGAAAAGGGATTTGCAATTCAAATGGGGCAGAGAGACGAAGGCTGTGTGAAGGACCGAATGTCCTGTGCTGCCTATCATTTTGTAATCATAGTTGGATTGAGTGAACATGTCAAAGGATATTGACAACGATATGCAATTTTTTGAGGAGCATTTGCAAAAGCATCCCGATTCTATATTATTTGCACGCCTGGCCGATATCTACTTAAAAAAACAAAAGGTTGAGCAGGCCATTCAAATTTGTGAAGAGGGCATCAAAAAGCACCCTTACTACGTGACCGGGCACTTGGTGCTGGGGAAATGCTATCTGGCCAACAAACTGTTCGACCAGGCGGAGCAGGAATTCAAGCGCGTTCTGCGTTTCGATCCCAAATATCTCTCCGCGCACAAATTGTACGGCGATTTGATGGAAGAAATCGGTTGGGAAAACACCTGTGAAATGAGCTACAAAAAAATTCTCGAAATCGATCCGCTGGATGAAGTGGCGCGCAGTCGCGTGGGTGACCACTTTCTGCGCAGCCCGACCGAAGAAGAGGAAACGCACGGAGTAGCGCCCTCCACCGACACCGCCGAGATCGATTTCGACGCTATCGAACCCATGGCGGCCATACCCGAAGTGGAAGTGGAACCGCAAGAAGAGCAAGAGGGAAGGGACCTTCATGTAAAAGAAGTAGAAAGCAAAGCGGAGATGGAGCCCGAACCTTTTGAAATCGATTTGCCAGCGCCTCCAACTCCGGACATAGACGAAGACAAAGCCGACGAATTTTCCGATATTCTGGATGACATTTTCAGGGACGAGGTGGTGAAAGAAGAGCTTGAAATCGCGCCGGAAGGCGAGGAAACTGCGTCGTCGCTAGATGAGTTTATTTCTGATCTGGAGCAAAACCGCGAAAGCTATCTCGATGAAATGGAGCCCTTTCAGGAGAATGCTGCGGAAGCAGAAACCCCGGTTGCCCGGGAGGACGCCGCTGTCAATATTTTTTCTGAGGAACCACAGAGAGAAGTTAAACCTGAGGAGCCGGAAGTTCAAAAGCCTTTTGTGGCTGAGCCTTCGGGGGCAGACGCCTTCACGTTTCGGCCGCCGTCTGTTGAAGAAAAAGCCGACGAAGATTTGATCGAACCCGAACCTCCGCAAAAACCGGTGCGGGAAAAGATCGTCACCCCCACGCTGGGTGAAATTTACGCCGCTCAAGGACAATATGCGAAAGCCATCGGAGTCTTTGAATTGTTGGTGAAAAAACATCCAGACAATCAGGTGTACAGTCAAAAAATCGAGATCCTGAAAAAAAAGTTAGAAGAATCCCGGGATGCGCCAAAGGATTGAGCAAGTCAGAAAGCGCATGCAGCATTTCAACCTTCATGCCTTTCTCATCACTTCTTTGGTCAATATCAGATATTTGTTTGGATTTACGGGGTCGAATGCTATCGCTTTGATTGCATCCGACCTTTGTTTTTTGGTGACCGACCGCCGCTATCGCCGACAAGTGCAAACAGAGGTGCAGGACGCCGAGATCCTCGTTGCGGCGCGCGATTTGTTTTCTGAATTGCCGGCCACGTTGCAACCAAAGACCGGCTTCCGGCTCGGATTTGAAGCTGAGCATTTGCCGGTGAAACATTACACCAATCTCACCAAATTATTTCCCCAAATTAAATTCATCGCATCCGAACGAATCGTCGAACGAATCGCCAGCGTGAAAGATGCTGGCGAAATACAAAGCCTGCGAAAAGCGGCCTCAATTGTTTGCGACGTCTGGCACGAAGTTGTGGAATTGCTGCGGCCGGGATTGCGGGAGGTGGAGCTGGCGGTTGAGATTTCCTACAAAACCAAAATACGTAGCTGCGAAAGGGAGCCCTTCGCACCCATCGTGGCCAGCGGCCCGCGATCGGCCATGCCACATGCCCAGGCATCTGACAAAAAAATGCAGGCAGGCGAATTGGTCATCGTGGATTTTGGCGCCCAGGTGAACGGTTACGTAGCGGATTTCACGCGTACCTGCGTGTTGGGGAAACCCACCAGCACGCAGGCGGAAATGGCGCGGATTGTGACAGAAGCATTATTCGAAGCACAAAACGCCGTGCATGCGGGAATGATTGGGAAAGATTTGGATTTCGTGGCTCGAGAATTTATCGAACAAGCGGGTTTCGGAGACGGCTTTCAACACTCTCTGGGACATGGGCTGGGCCTGGAACTGCATGCGTTACCGCGTATCGGCGAGCGCAGCACGGATGTCGTGCAGGCTGGGCAGGTTCTGGCTCTGGAGCCCGGCATCTATTTGCCCAACCTTGGTGGCGTACGTGTGGAGGACGATTTTGTGGTCACCGCCCATGGCGTGGAAAATTTAACCCCCATTTCACGGGAGCTGGTTTGTGTCGAGTGAAAGTACTGTCGAGCTGTCGGTGGTTATCGTTACGTACTGCAATGAAAAACAAATCACCGCGTGCTTGCTGGCTCTGGCTGGCGAAATTGCGGAATACCAACATGAAATTTTTCTGGTGGATAACCACTCTCAGGATCACACCCGAAAAATTATTCAGGAAATTTGGCTTCAAATACAAAATCCGAATTTTTCGGGCAGCATCCAGTTGAATGAAAAAAATCTAGGATTCACTCGTGCGCTGAATCAGGGACTGAAAAAGTGTTCGGGCCGGTTCATTCTCGTTTTAAATCCTGACACAGAAGTGCAACCGAGTTGTTTGCACACGTTAAAATCCGCTTTAGAGAGAGAGCCGAACGTGGGCGTGGTGGCGCCCCAATTGGTGAACCCGGACGGCACGGTGCAGCCCTCTTGCCGCCGCTTTCCCGGCTACCGTGATGTGTTGTTCGAGATCGCCGGCTTGAGTTATCTGTTTCAGCAAAACGACGTCTTCAATCGCTGGAAGATGGCAGACTTTGATCACCGGCAAACCAAAAGCGTGGACCAGCCGCAGGGGGCTTGTTTGATGTTTCGGCGGGAGGTTTTAGAGAGTACGGGTTTGTGGGATGAACAATTTCCCATATTTTTTAGCGACGTGGACTGGTGTCTGCGGGTAAAGTCCCAAGGCATCGATATCCTTTTCGAGCCCGCCGCGAAAGTCATTCATCATCAGGGAGTGAGTGTTCAGCAGCATCGTTTGAAAATGATCTGGTCGTCCCACCGCTCCTTTTACGACTATTTTAAAAAACACAAAAAAGGGAAGATGGCGGGCGTTTGGAAGGCACTTTTTGGTGGGTTATTTTTTTTAACCGCCATCTTTCGCATGGCGGCAGTTTGGCTGAATGGATTATTTATTTCCAACAAAGCATAATTGAGTTGATTAATTGAATATAATTTTGTTATTTAAAGGCATTAAAACAAACGAGTAAAAATATCTGGAGGATTTTATGCAGCAGTCCACGCAAGTGGAAACACGGGTGATAAAAAAAATTGGCATAATCGATATCAGCGGTGAAGTAACCAGTTTTTCTGAAAAAGTTCTCCAGGACGCCTATGAAAAATTCACCGCCGACGGAATGATTAAAATCGGATTAAATTTTGAAAAGGTCTCCTACATAAACAGCGCAGGCATGGCCATCATTATCGGCATTCTGACTCAAAGCCGAAAAAAAGGACAGACTATTCGCACCTGGGGTCTCACCGAGCATTTCCAGAAAATTTTCGATATGGTTGGATTGACCAAATACATGAAGCATTTCCACAGCGAATCCGATGCATTGAAAGGCTTCTGACCTGTTTGGGGTGAGGGTTTTTTTGATCTGATGCAAGATTAATTTTTCGCATTTAAAAATGAGTTTTAAGCGGTCGCTCGGGTGAGATGCGAGTGAGCGCTTTTTTTGTTTGCCGATCGCGAGCTGGGATGATCTCAATTTTTACGCACAAGCGTTGTAGAAAAGGGGAAGTGGGAGGTCGGAATGTTCGCGCGATAAAATCAGTTGTCTTGTTTTTAAACAAATAAGTAATGTTTGAGCGAAAACGAAAGAAATCAAAGAGGATGATGTCATTATGAGTCCCGATTTTCGGGAATGCAATCTCCATCTTATTAGGCACGGCAGGAGATTGCTTCGTCTCGCACAAAACGCGGGACTCGTAATGACAGGGCGTTTGATGAGTATCCGTTCAGCCACTAACTAAGAAGGAGTTGGTGTGTCTCGAGCCTGGAAAATGTTACTCCTTTTGAGCGGCGCTGAATTGCTGGCCATGACAGTGTGGTTTAGTGCAGCGGCAGTGAGTCCGGTGTTAAAACTGGCATGGAGTTTGACCGATGGTCAGATCGCCTGGCTGATGATGGCGGTGCAATTGGGATTTGTTTTCGGCACGCTGGTAATAGCGGTGGCCAATTTAGCCGATGTTTTCAATACCCGGCGATTATTTTTTATCTCGGCACTGGCATCGGCAGCGATGAACGCGGTTTTTGCCTGGCTGCCGGGCGTTTTCTGGATGGCGCTGTTGCTGCGTTTTCTCACCGGTGTTTTCCTGGCCGGGGTGTATCCGCCGGGCATGAAGATCATCGCCGGCTGGTTTAAGCAGGGTCGGGGCGTGGCCATCGGCTCGCTCATCGCGGCGCTCACCATCGGTTCGGCCCTGCCGCATCTGGTGGGATCGTTTTTGCAGCATCGGTGGCAGTCCACTATTCTGGTGAGCTCGATCTTGTCGGCAGCGGCGGCTTTTATCGTGCTGCTCTTTGTGGCAGATGGCCCGTACAACCTGCCCGCTCAAAAGTTCAATTTCCAATATTTTCTCACTGTGTTTAAAGACCGCCCCCTTCGGCTGGCGTACTTTGGCTATTTCGGGCACATGTGGGAGCTTTACGCCATGTGGACCTGGATTCCTCTTTTTTTGCTGGAATTGCAGGTCTCGAATTCGTTCCTGGCGCGGTGGTCGCCTGGCTTCTGGGCGTTTATGGTCATTGCTTCCGGCGCCCTCGGCTGTGTGATGTACGGCCTCTGGGCCGATAAAATCGGCCGCAGCCGCTCTACCATCTCCGCCATGACGACGAGTGGTTTGTGCTGTTTGCTGGTGGGATTTTTACCCGCAGGCCATCCGCTGCTGATTCTGGCGGTTTGTTTGGTGTGGGGGGTGACGGTGGTGGCAGATTCGGCGCAATTTTCCGCAGCGGCCTCGGAGCTGTGCGAACCGCAGTTCATGGGCACGGTGCTGACACTGCAAACCAGCATCGGTTTTTTGCTGACCATGCTGTCCATTCGGCTGGTCCCGCTCTTTCAAAATGCGGGCGGGTGGCCGCTGGCATTTGGCATGCTGAGTTTGGGCCCGTTCATGGGTAGTCTGGCCATGGCACGCCTGAGAAAACTACCGCAGGCTGTGAAAATGGCCAACGGCCATTGTTGATGATTCAGGCATAAATCGACGCGATTGTAAACTCATTCCAGACTTCAAGATATTGTGATTGTGCAATGCAATTTGATTTTGTTAAATAAATTGCTTAACTTCTATTAAACGAATTGATTTACCTGAAGGAAATGCTTCCATGAAATTGCTTCTCTTTGACGTGGATTTAACGCTCATCAACACCGCGGGCGCCGGCCGGCGCTCCATGACACTGGCTTTTGAGAAATTGTTTGGCAGCAGCAACGGTCTTGAAAAAGTCGATTTTGCCGGTCGCACGGATCGGGCTATTTTTAAAGATGCGTTGCGTTTTCATCAGTTGTCCTGGCAGGAAACAATTGAGCAGGAATTCAAGCAGCATTATTTCACAAATTTACAAATCGAAATCAAAAAACCCCACAAGAACAAGCGCATTGAGCTCGGGGTCCCGGAGCTGCTCAATCTGTTGAGTGCGCGTGCCGATATCAAGCTGGGCTTGCTCACCGGCAATTGGCGCGAAGGGGCGCGGATCAAATTGGAGCATTTTAATCTCCAGCACTTTTTTACACTCGGTGCATACGCAGACGACGCCGAGCTGCGTTCGGAGCTGCCGCGGTTTGCCGTGCAAAGATTAACCGCACAAATCGGTGAGGAAATCGACTTTAAAGATGTTTTCATCATCGGAGACACGCCCCTGGACGTGGCCTGCGCCCGACCGTTTGGTGCCAGAAGCATTGCGGTGGCCACTGGTCTTTTTAATTACGAGCACCTGCAGGCCTCGCAACCGGATTATCTATTTCATGATTTGTCGGATAGCGGGAAATTTCTGCAGATAATCGATGCTTGAGATTGCTCGGGATGGGAATAGTTGAATGAGCTTTCGATGAATCTATTAACTCCTTGGCATTCACCAGGAGTCATCGAGCAGAGCTGTCAGCGGTATTTGCACGGATTCAATAAACTAACCGATCTTACGGGTAGAGACACAAGTCAAACATTGGCAAAAAAAAAGCGACCTTGAATTCAGGTCGCTTCTTTTTTTTCAACATCCGTGTAATTTAATTTGTCATCCTTGACCGGGAATAGAGATTTCCTTTCAATTTATTATGGTGGTTTTGGATATATTAATCGGAACGAAACGGAAAATCTTTAATAGAATAGAGGAATATTTTATTTAGCATAAATAAAAAACAGGGAAGAAAAAGCGACGAGCCATTGTTATATGAATAGAAAAGAAATTAAATTAGACAAAATAAATACTTGTTTTTCTACCTTCCTCCTCGAAAATCCCTGGACATAAGTGTCTGGGGATTTTTTTTGATTTTGAGGAGTTAACTGCTGAAATATTTAACCGATTAATCAAAAAGGGAATTCTAGACAAAAATATTTGAAAATGATAAATGCCCTTTTTTTCCATAAATGCGTTCTCATGATATTTAATCCCGACCCGTCGGGAGTTTTTGGATTTTCGGGATGGCCCAGAACTATAAACATGCCACCCCTATGGGGTGATTTCGTGCAAAACATCGCTTCGCTTGGTGAGCGAACCCCGTAGGGGTAAAATAGGGCTGTTACTTAAAATCAAATCCGCAGCTGTTATGAATAAATAGTCAGAGACAATCTCTGAGAAATCCAGAACAAAGAATCTATTAACGCACCATCTTTGCGGTGAAATACGCGTCTGGATGTGTTTGAGTTTAATTGAAGACAACGCTTGAATTAAAAAGAGCCGAATCCATGCGCTTTAATATAACCCCACTTTTGATTATTTGTTGTGCGGCAGGCTGGTTCAATCGGCCGCTGCCGGCGCAAAACGGGGATCGGGCAACGGTGCCGGACCGTTTGCGCTTAAGACTGGTCTTTCCCATTGAAGGCGATACTCTGAACTTTGAGCGTGTGAGATTTGCCGGTTCGGTTTTGCCCGGCGCTTCCGTGGAAGTACAGAATCAAAATCCCCGCGTGTACAGCACGGGGGCATTTGTTGGCATGGTGGACCTGCAGCCCGGCATCAATTTGCTGGTGTTCACCGCCCGGGATCGCTTTGGCGAAGTTAAAGATACGCTGCGGGTTTTTCGAACGCTGCCACGGGTTTCACTTCCAGAAGTGCCAACCAACGTCGATGATGAACAAATCTTCCCCACCAGCGACGTCTATCTTTCCGCTGGCGATGCGTTGGAAGTGGGATTTTTCGGCAGCCCGGGTGGTCGGGCAAGCTTTTCAATTTCTAAAATGGTTAGAGAGCGGGAAATGGTTGAATTGCAAAACACCGATGCCCGTGGCTTGAAAGGCGTTTACCGGGGCTCGGTGATCATGCCTTCTGTGGATCATTTCAAACCAAAGCGCATTGAATATAAACTACGAGGTAAAGGTGGACGGCTATTAAAATTCAAATCCAGAGGTAAAATTCATATCATTCCAGCGAACGTGCCATTTGTGGGGATTACCAAGGATTTCCTAAATGTCGTCAGAAGCCAACCCGACGGTGAAATTCTGATGGAACTACCTGCAGCCATCAAGCTGCAGATTGTCGGCCTGCGGGACGGTGTTAGCAAGGTTAAGGTCGCAGAAAATGTGATCGGATTTATGGCTTCGGCCAGCTTGCAAATTCTACCGCCAGGCACCCTGCGACCGATGGCTTCCCTCGGCAGTGTTGGCGTCGTGCATGAGGGCGATTGGACACAACTTCGCATCAACATTTCAGAACGCGTTCCCTTCAAAATAGCGCAATTCATCGAGCCATCCGCTTTGGAGATCACCTTTTACCGCGCGCACCCGGCGCCACAGTGGGATTTCACTCTCCCAGAGACGCCTACTTTCAGCCGTCTTTTCTGGCGTCGGAAAAGCTCCGAACAAACTGTCCTGCGGATCGAATTTCAGCAAAAACAGCAATGGGGATACCAGGGGCGTTATGTCGGCCGACAGTTCTGGTTGCGTATTCGACAGGCGCCCGAGTTGTCGAACAATCATGCGGCGCTTCTCCAGGGCTTGACCATTGCGGTGGATGCTGGACACGGCGGACATTTTGAGGGCGCGGTAAGTCCCACCGGCTTGTTAGAAAAAGACCTCAATTTGCAATTTGCTGAATATGTGGCCGAGATGCTGAAACAGGAAGGGGCCAGGGTGATCAAAACGCGCACCAGCGATACCACACTCAGCCTGCAGAATCGGATGAATCTGGCTGTGCAATCGCAAGCACATTTGTTTATTTCACTGCACAACAATTCCATCGGACCGGCCACCGACCCCCTGCGGCCGAGGGGAACGAGCACCTACTACACAATGACACATGCGCTGGACGTGGCGCAAAGCGTCTATGATCGATTGCTGAATTTGGGCTTAAAACCGTTCGGCCGCAATGTATCCACTTATTTTGTCACGCGCCAAACCAGCCTGATTTCCTTTTTAGTGGAAGGCGCTTTTGTTACGCACCCTGACGACGAAATGCTTTTGTTGAATGACAATTTTGTTCAACAACTGGCCAAAGCTGTGGTCGATGGCGTAAAAGATTTTGTGGCGGGATTGTTGAGTGAGCGTGGTCAATTGCCGAAATTGAATACTCCAGAATACGCTGCCCCGGTTCCGTAGTGTCAGATAGCCAATTGATGAAAAGGCTTGATTTTTAAGCTTATCATGTTTATTTTTTTTATCAGTTCAGCCTGTTTTGTCATCCTACCATTGCGGGATGACAGGTGGAACAATTAATATTTTTTAAAAAAATTGCAGGGTGAAAATGGCTAAATTAGAAACGTTTGACAATAAATATCCCGACCGCGATTACACCATTACCATTGTAAATAACGAATTCACTTCGGTCTGTCCCATGACCGGTTTGCCGGATTTTGGCGTCATAACCATAAAATACGTTCCCGATGTCAAATGTTTGGAGCTGAAGGCGTTGAAATACTATTTTCTGAAATATCGCAATGAAGGTATCTTCTATGAAGCGGTGGTGAACAAGATTCTGGACGATTTAGTGGCGGCCTGCCAGCCCAGAAAGATGGAGGTCGTGGGTGAATTTTCCGTGCGCGGCGGCATGCGGTCGGTGGTGCAGGCTGACTATCCGAAGGCGTTGTGATGCCGGGAGAATTGGCTGTGGTGCTTGTCAGTGGCGGCATGGACAGTGCCGTGACCCTGGCCATCGCCGCACAAAAAAATCGCTTGGCGCTTTTGCATTTGAATTACGGTCAAAAAACGCAGGCCAGAGAGCTGAAAGCTTTCCATGACCTGGTTCGTTTTTATCAGGCGCAGCACACGATGGTGGCGGATGTGCAGCATCTGGCGCAGATCGGCGGCTCGAGTTTGACCGACGAGCAGCTTGAAGTGGCCTCAGCCGATCTGGAAAGCCCGGAAATTCCCAGCTCGTACGTGCCGTTTCGCAACGCCAATTTTCTGGCCATCGCTACCAGTTGGGCCGAAGTCATTGGCGCCACCCGCATTTTTGTAGGGGCTGTTGAAGAAGACAGCTCCGGCTACCCCGATTGCCGTCGGGAATTTTACGATGCCTTTGAGCGTGTGATGGAAGTCGGAACCAAACCGGACACCCGCATCGAGCTGGTCACGCCCATCATCCATTTACAAAAACATGAAATCGTGCAAAAGGGCATGGAGCTGGCGGCGCCGTTTGAGCTTACCTGGTCCTGTTATCAGCGGGAAGATGCGGCATGCGGGCTCTGTGATAGCTGCGGTTTTCGCTTGCGGGGATTTCAGCGGGCCGGTGTGGAAGATCCCATCGATTATGTGGAGCGGCCGAATTATTTGTAGAAGATGAAAAGATGGTGGATAGCGGAGTGAGGAGAGAGGATTGAAAGTGCCGAGAAAGTTACGACGGATTTTCGCTGATGCGGTTGCGATAAAAGGGCTGACGCCGTATAAGGAAAAGGACTTCTGAAACAGTTCCATTGAAGAATTGGGAATGCGGATTTCGGAATTTGCAGGTCTATCGTCTGCAAACACACCTTACCGCTTTCCGCATTCTGGGATACTCAATTTTGTTCACTATGCGATTTTTAACGATTCAATGTATCGATAACAAATTGTCGAAGTACGGCGCTAAGCGCCTAAAAAATGACTCTTGTGGGAAATAGAATTTTGAATTTCATTGTTTCACAGGGTAATATACTTCATCCACAAAAATATTATATGAACATAGCACCATGATATTGATTATCTTATCGTTGTTTTTAATAGTCGGTTGTAACAACTCGGACGTCTTCGAAAACAGCATCATCGAGAATATTCAGCGCTACCGTGCTGAAAAAGACCGCACCTTTAAGACTTCCGTAAATTCGCCGATTCCCGAAACCCACAAAGACGATTTTCAGGGACTCAGTTATTTTCCCATCGACTTGAATTATCGCTTTTATGCCAGGCTTAATCAGTACGAAAACAAAACCCCATTTAAAATGATGACCAGCACCGGCGTTGAGCGGAAGGCGTTAAAATACGGGTATTTTAAATTTGAGATGGATGGAGAAGAATGCATTCTGCAGGTTTACAAGGTGGTGGACATGAACGGTAAGTTTAGCAATTCCTTATTTTTGCCTTTTCTGGACGCCACCAGCGGCCATGAAACTTACCCCGGCGGCCGCTATCTCGATTTCAGAGAAAATGCTTCCGGTTTGTACGAGATCAATTTTAATTTAGCGTACAATCCCTCCTGCGCTTATGGCAAACCGGAATATAGCTGTCCTTTACCGCCGCAAGAAAACCGTCTGGACGTGGCGATCCGGGCGGGTGAAAAGTACTCGCCTTACTAACCCCCCCTTTTCTTCGGGATTGGCATGCTGATAAAATGAACCCACCGGCGCAGGACGCTTGCTTTTGCGCTTCATTCTTCTTAATTTAACCCTGCCGTAAAATGCAAACCATTGCGATCAGGGCTCTTGAAAATTGAATTCACGGAAATCCAAAATCCGCAATCGCGATTACAGATGTTGGTCAAATTATAGCCCCTGCAGTCTGATCATTTAACTGAAAAGGAGGGCAAATCATGACAGAATTGCTTTATCAAACCGACAGCTATTTGAAAGAGCTGTCGGCTCGCGTACTGGCGGTGGAGGAGGGGGCGGTGGTTCTGGATAAAACCGTTTTTTATCCCGGTGGTGGCGGTCAGCCCGCGGACGAAGGTAAATTGTTCTGGAACGGTAGAGAAGCTCTAGTCACAAAAGTGAAAAAAATGGGGGACAAGGTGCTGCATTATTTGGAAGGCGCGATGCCGGGCGTGTCTGAAAACGTCACCGGCCGCATCGATTGGCAGCGGCGGTATCAGCTTATGCGTACACATACGGCCTTGCATATTTTGTGCGGGGTGATCTGGCGGGATTTTGGAGCGCAGGTCACCGGTGGCAACATGGAACCGCTCAGGGCACGCATGGATTTTGAGTTGGAATCCATGTCCGCGGATTTTGCGGAAAAAGTCGGAACCGCGATCAACCAAGAGGTTCAGGCGGCTCGGCCAGTGCAGGTCAAAATATTGCCGCGGGCGGAGGCGTTCAAAATTCCGGATTTGATTCGTACCAAAATCAACCTGTTACCCGAAGGTATCCAAATGGTGCGCACCGTGGAAATCGTTGGTCTGGATTTGCAGGCGGATGGCGGAACGCACTTAAACAACACGCAGGAGGTGGGTCGAATAGAAATCGTGGGGCATGAGAGTAAGGGGCGCATCAACAAACGACTGCGGATTCAAATTTGTGATGATTGAATTCAGCCAGGAGCCCGAAGTGGAATTTTGTGTGGAAAATAACCCTTGAATAAAAAAGAAATTTTCAATATTTTCAAGGGCCAATTTAAGCTTAATCTGAATCATCATCGACGCGATAGTGGACTTGAATTTCGCCCTGATGGATTTTTTTTTGGAAATAGTTCTTTAGATAAATCTTTATGATCGCCCGCGTAAACGGCAGCAGCAGGGCCAGTCCCAGAGTATCGGTGATCAGGCCGGGGGTCAGCAATAATATGGCACCCGCGAGAATCATGGCGCCATCGATCAAACTTTCGGCGGGCATGTGGCCCAGTGCCAGCTCCTTTTGAATACGACTGAGCAGTCCAAAGCCCTGGGAGCGCGCCAGGTAAGCGCCTGCCACGCCAGTGGTGATAACGATGGCAATGGTGTTGAACAGCCCGACGGCCTTGCCCAGCTCGATGAGCAAAGCCAGCTCCAGGAGCGGTACCACGGTAAAAAGTAAAAGTAAACGAATCAGCATAATAGGGCTAAATATTTGACCGTTTTTAATTTAAGTTTTTTAACAGTCTATTGCAAGTAAAATTAAAAAACAAATGTGCCGTTTACGGGATTTGGTGGCTGGTGGTGGTGTTTTTCGCATGTGCCAATCCGTTTACTACGCGCGAGCCCCAGCCGCCGCAGAAAACCGTGTCCAATTACATTCCGCCCATCACGCCGGAAATGGTCTTTGACAATATGCGTTTTGCCATCCTGGAAAGAAATGCTGAAAATTATATGAGAAGTTTTGTGGATACAACGCGTTCGGAAAAGAAATTTGAATTTGTGCCGGACCAAGGAGTGGCAGCAGCCAATCCGGGGGTTTTTCAGAATTGGAGCTTGAGCGAAGAGCGACTATATATCACGCTACTTTTCCAAGCCACGCCTGCTGATTCCTTGCATGAATTGCGATTTGACGAACCCCGCGTGGAAGAGGGCGCCACCACCGCAACATTCACGCAGAATTATCAATTGATTATGCTGCACACCCGCCAGGGTGAAGGCATCCCGGTGCTGGTGAAAGGGCAGGCAAAATTTTGGCTGGAAAAGAATCACACAGGCGACTGGGCGATTTATCGGTGGGAGGACTTTACTAATGGAGTAGATGCGACCTGGAGTAAATTAAAAGCACTAATTTTTTAATGACGAAGATGCCGCGCTGGAAAGTTAGATTTTTTTGGACTCTTTTCATCACCTCTCTCATTTTTTTCGCGATCAAAGTTTTGCAGTGGCCTGAAAGTGATTTTAATTTCGATGATCATGCACAAAAAGAAAGTCTCAAATTTCGTGTTTATGAAATTTTATTCGATTACGGCATTCGAGTGGAATGGATTACTGGCGACAGCTACCACAAAACCGTCAGGATTCCGGTTGATTTAAATATGCTCGAGCCGTATGTTGATCTGGTGGCCAAATTGCGCGACTCCGGCGCCCAGTTTCTGAAAGCCGAAACCAATCCCACCTGGGACGAGATGGTCATCGAAGTCGCCGTGGACGGCGAAGCCTTGTTTAAACTGACCCTGGTGCAGGATAATGCTTTGAAACGTATAGGCGGTAAAATCGCCATCGTCATCGACGATTTTGGTTATTCCTTTAATAAAACGGTGAAAGAATTCATCAATTTAGAGCCCAAAGTCACCCTGTCGATTTTGCCGGGTTTATCCTACTCCAGGAAGATCGCGGAATCCGCTTTTGGCAATCATCGTGAGGTCATGCTGCATTTACCCATGGAACCGCAAGCCAATAAAGTCAAGTTCGACGAATACATTCTATTAACCAGTATGAACGACACCGAAGTTCGCAGCCGGGTTCGAAAAGCCATTGCCGCGATTCCACATGCCGTCGGCATGAACAACCACATGGGGTCGCTGGCTACGGTGGATGAAAAGGTCGTTGCCGCACTGATGGATGAAGTTAAAAAAACCGAACTGTTTTTTCTGGATAGCCGCACCAACTCCAAAACCCGGGCGTTTAACCAGGCACAGAAAATGAAAATCCCGTGCAACATCAACGATACCTTTCTGGATAACATCGACGAAGAACCGTACATTCGTCAGCAGCTTTATTCTTTGGCGGAAATCGCAACAAAAAATGGCCAGGCCATCGGCATCGGGCATCCTAGGCCGTTGACGTTAAAAGTGTTAAAACAAGAGCTCGCTGTTTTAAAGAAAAAAGGATATAAATTTGTCACTGTTTCTAAGACTGTAAAATAGGAGGGAGACGCATGGTAAGATTAGGATTAAATGTCGATCATGTTGCCACCTTAAGAGAGGCGCGCAAAGGCGACATGCCGGATCCGGTGGCAGCGGCCGTGATCGCGGAGATGGCGGGGGTGGACGGCATTGTCTGCCACCTGCGGGAAGATAGGCGGCATATCAAAGATAAAGATTTGTTTCTGCTGAAAGAACTGGTAAAAACCCACTTGAATTTGGAAATGGCGGCAGTGGATGAAATGGTGAAAATCGCCACGGAAGTCGTACCCGACATGGTGACATTGGTGCCGGAAAAACGCGAAGAGATCACCACCGAAGGCGGTTTGGATGTGCTGGGCAACCTCGATTGGATCGAAGAGGTGATCAACCAACTGCACAGTCACAACATCGTCACCTCGCTGTTCATCGACCCCGACATCGGTCAGGTGAAAGCGGCTGCCCGTTGCGGTGCCGATTATGTGGAGCTGCACACGGGCACCTACGCCACGGTCGAAGACCTGGGCAGCATTACCGATGAGCTGGAAAAGATCCGTTCCATGGCCATTGCTGCGGCCAAAATCGGTCTGGGGGTGAGCGCCGGCCACGGTTTGAATTATCAGAATGTGCAGGATATTCTGGAAATCGAGCAAATCGAAGAATTGAACATCGGTCATTCCATCGTGGCCAAAGCCGTGATGGTGGGGATAGAACGAGCAGTGAAAGAAATGTTGGATTTGATTCGAAGATAAAACCTTAATTTTGGATTAATAACTATTGAACGAAAACACAAGAAACGCGAGATTTAAAAAACCTCTTCGTGAAGGCGTCCCTGACAAAGCTCTCTACAGACCCCGTCGAGCTCGGCAGGAATTCACTTTCGGCCAGGAGGCCTTCGGGAAGATAGGGTCGTTTTCGTTCAGGCACAAGTTAAACTGATGCTGTATCAATTAGATCGGAACATTCATGGAATTATCTTTTAAATTTTCAAGGAGTTCAAAATTTCAAAATGCAAAATCGGCGTAAAAAGTAAAATGAGGGAACCCTTTTGACTGAAATAGTAGGGCGGGTGATTCGTAACGAAAGAGAGGAAAGCGTTCACGCTGGCCACCTGGCCGTGATCGATGCCCGCGATAATTTGGCGGCATTCGTGGGTAACGCCGACCATGAATCATACATTCGTTCGGCAGCCAAACCCATCCAAATTATGCCCATGCTGCAAGACGGCGTGTACGAACATTTTAGACTGACAGACAGAGAGCTGGCCGTGATCATGGCCTCACACAACGGCGAAGATTTTCATATCGAGACGGTTGGGAGTATTCTCAAAAAGTGCGGCTTGACCGAAAACGACCTGCGCTGTGGCTTTCACACCCCGATGCACCAGCTCAGTTCCCTGGAGCATTTTAGGCAGAATAAGAAGCCTTCGCCGATTTATAACAACTGTTCCGGTAAACATGCCGGCATGCTGGCGCTGGCAAAATTTCACGGCTGGGAATTGGCTTCGTATTTAGATCCGGAACACCCGGTGCAAAAACGCATTCTCCAACAAATTTCCCTTTTTTCCAATTTAGCTGTCGGGGACATCGGAATCGGTGTGGATGGCTGCAGTGCGCCGGTGTTTTTTATGCCCCTGCGAAATATGGCCCGCATGTACGCTCAATTGGCGCGCACAGAAACGCCGCTGACAAAAAAAGTGTTCGACGCCATGTCCACTTTTCCCGAAATGATTGCGGGCAGTGATCGCTTCGATACCGTTTTGATGCAGGTTATGAATGGACGAATGATCAGCAAAGTCGGTGCCGAGGGAATTCGCTGTTTGGCCGTGCGCGGAGAGAAGCCGTTTGGAATAGCGCTGAAAATTGCCGACGGCAGTAAACGCGCCTCGGATGCCGTGATGCTGGAATGTTTGCGGCAAATGGACTTGATTTCTTCAACAGAGCTGCAAGCGCTTTCGGCCTATCATAAACCGACCATCCAGAATTGGGCTGGTATTGAAACCGGCGGCATTCAGGTGGAATTTGAATTGGTGAAATGTCGTAATTGAAACGAGACTGGATTTAGAAAAACGAATAAAATAAGATTTGTACGGATAACCAACCAATTATATTATGAATGACCCCTTGAAAAAATAGCCTTCGATGCCGTTCAGTTGGTCATTCGTTCTGACAGTGGATCATTCTGGTGGCGTACTCAGGCTTTATGGTATGAGAATCATCGCTCCGCCGCGGAGTGGGCGCGTTCAGAATGACCACATAAGAAGATTGTTGAATAACAGGATAACGCTGTAATTTATACGATTTAAATAGAAAGGAAACAACATGCAATTCCCATCCGAGCCATTTAAGATTAAAGTTGTTGAAAAGGTGAAGCGAACCACGCGCAAAGAGCGCGACAAATTGCTGCAACAGGGCGGTTTAAACGTTTTTAATCTACCAGCAGAAAGCATTTACGTGGATTTGCTGACGGACAGCGGTACTGCGGCCATGAGCGACTATCAATGGGCCGGTATGATGATGGGCGACGAGTCTTATGCCGGCAGCCGCAATTTTTATCATTTTGAAAAAAAGGTGCGCGAGATTTTTGGATTCAAACATATCATCCCCACTCACCAGGGCCGGGTGGCCGAGAATCTGCTTTTCTCGGTTATTTTAAAAGAGGGCGATCTTGTTCCCAACAATATTCATTTTGACACCACCCGGGCGAATGTGGAGTACAATAAAGCCGCCGCCCTGGATCTGGTTATCGACGAAGGGCTGGACCCGCGCAACGAATTCGAATTCAAAGGCAACATGGATTTGAAGAAATTGGAAGCAACCATTCAGGAATACGGCACCGATCGCATACCGCTGGTGATCATCACCATCACCAACAATTCTGGCGGCGGTCAGCCGGTGTCCATGCAAAATATCCGCAAGACCAGGGCGCTGCTGAATAAATACAAAATCCCGCTGTTTTTCGACGCCTGCCGATTTGCTGAAAACTGCTACTTCATCAAAGAAAGGGAACCGGGCTATGAGAATAAATCCATTTTAGAAATCGCCCAGGAGCTGTTTTCTTACAGCGACGGTTGCACCATGAGCGCCAAAAAAGACGGACTGGTGAACATCGGCGGTTTTTTGGGCACCAACAACGACGACTGGGCTGAGCAGCTCAAAAATCTCGAAATCCTCATCGAGGGCTTCCCGACCTATGGCGGTCTGGCCGGTCGGGATCTGGAAGCCATTGCCCGTGGGTTGGAGGAGGTTCTGGATGAGGACTACCTGCATTACCGCATCAGTCAGGTGCGACATCTCGGAGAGAAATTGGCTCAGGCCGGTGTGCCCATCGTCAAACCGGTGGGCGGGCATGCGGTTTATCTCAACGCCAAAGAATTCCTGCCCGACATGCCGCAGGAGCAGTTCCCGGCACAGGCCTTGACCGTGGCATTGTATCGGGAAGCCGGCATTCGTGCGGTGGAAATCGGCAGCCTGATGTTCGCTGCCAAAGACCCGAAAACCGGGGAAGTCAAATACCCCCAGCTCGAGCTGGTGCGGCTGGCCATTCCCCGGCGGGTGTACACCACCATGCACATGGAGTACGTGGCCGAGTCCATCATCGACATTTTTAAGAACCGCGAGCAGATCAAAGGGCTGCGCATCGTACACGAAGCGCCGTTTTTGCGGCACTTTACCGCGGTGCTGGAAGAAGTCGCATGAGTCGCCACGAATCCCGGTCTGATGGTCACTGAGTTCGGTGGGTCAGGCCCGGTCAGAGTGCCGAATGGCTGGCGCTGGCAAGAGGTTTTTAGGCGGAACAGAACTATTTTGGGGATACCGCTGAGCTGAATTAGTGAGGGAACACCGATTCTGGAGTTGACATGGAAAATTGAGAATCATAAATGGCCTACAGTTCTCTTGCTGATGACATCTGCCGCATCTTTAAACCTGAAACTTCAAACTCGAAACCCGAAGTGTCTCAATTCCTCGCATCAGAATCAATCAGACTACCGGGTTAGTTCGACGAATTATGGCGTAATTTGAGCAAAATAAACCTTGAAAATGCTTTTGAAATATCCTATATTGTGCCTTTGCTAATTTAGAGGGTTATCTTTGATAAAAGCAGTCTTGTTTGATTTCGACGGCGTGCTGGTGGACAGCATGTCTTTTCACGTGCAAGCCTGGCAGGACGTTTACCGCGAATTTGATATCGAAATCCAACCGGAAGACATCCTTTTAACCGAAGGCAGCAAATCCATCGATTTGGCTGGTAAAATATTCAATGAGCGGCAAAAGCCGATATCGGAAACCGAATTAAATCGCTTCGTTGCCGAAAAACAAGATCGTTATCGGGAAATTACCCGCGCTAAAATTGAAAATGGCGCTGAAGAATTATTGCGACGATTGCAAGAGCACGGACTGCAACTCGGACTGGTTACGGGTTCGACCCTTGCAAATGTTCGGGCGATTTTATGTCCGAACGTGGTTTCGTTATTCGATGTGATCATTACGGGGGATGAAACTTGCAACGGAAAACCGGCCCCGGAACCCTATTTAAAAGCCGCGCAGAAATTGCGGGTAAAGCCCGCGAATTGTCTGGTGGTGGAAAACGCACCGCTGGGGATTCAGGCCGCTTGCAGCGCCGGCATGAAAGTCGTGGCCCTGACCACGACTTTGAGCCGACACCACCTGAAGGGCGCAGATTATTTTTTTAACAATGTTGCTGAATTAAAAGACAAGTGGCAAGAAATTTTTTCAACCGTAAGATAAGGTGTTTGAAGGCTACGCACAATTGTTGTCGATGGGAGGAATTCTGCAACGTGGCTCCGGATACACTCCACGGCGAAAAATCTTTACCTCCAAATCTTCTGTCGAGATTTCTTCGTTTAAAGTGGTTGTTTATTAACGAATTCAAAATATTAAATTAAAATATCGCATGAGCTTGAGTTTTTTTATTGCCGGCATAAAAAGTATCCGCAAGAAATATTACGTTTTTAGTCTGATCGTCTTGTTCTTTTTCTGGAACTGCAGCGAGGATAACCCGCTGCAGACGCCAACGGAGTTCGAACCCAAAATTGTCGATTTTGTGGTGCCAGAAGTCGTGTACAACGCCTCGCTTCGAAAACATCTTCTTTCCGTGAAAGTGGAAGATCCGCAGGGGGTCGCGGACATCGAAATCGTCAGTTACGTCATCAGTAAAGCGGAGGGCGCGGCTCCTTCCGCCGAAGGCCGTCTGCTGGACGACGGCAAAAACGGCGACATCATCCCGGGAGACGGCGTGTTTGTTGCACAGATAGACGGCAGTTTTGCCCAAAATGATACCGGTTTTTTCAATGTTCAAGCCACCGCGGTGGACAAAAGCGGCAACCACAGCGACACGCTGCAGAAGATGATCAACGTGATGCAGGGAACGGAAAATACGCCACCCGAAATCGTTCAGGTACAGTTACCCACCATTGTGTATGTGGACTCCTCTTACCAGTTTCAAATATCCGTCACCGTTTTCGACACAGAGGGACTAAACGATATTCAACACGTTCTTTATCAATTTTTCCCGCCGTCGTATCCGGTGCCCACCAGAGAGGACACCCTGCGCGATAACGGTCTGGATGGAGATAGGAAGGCAGGAGATGGCACATTTACCGCCATTTTGAGCTCAGATATTATTCAAGTTGCCGCAGATTACTTTTTCCGTTTCTTCGCGACGGATAAATCAGCCAATCGCAGTACCGGCAAGGTCGCTCGAGTAAATGGCCGGTTTTTACATCCACAAAATCCAGTGATTTTCAATGTTGTGGCGCCGGATACCGTGAAAATTCATGCCACCAACACCACGGAAATTCTCATTACGGTGGACGTTTCAGACCCTCAGGGGCTTTCGGATATCGACTTCGTGCGCTTCCGCAGTTTTCTGCCAGACGGCAAAGAGTCCAGTCAGAGTCCGTTTAATTTGTCCGACAACGGTACGGGGGGCGATGCGGAGCGCGGCGACGGTACATACAGCCTGACGATTTTTCTGCCCTCGGCTTCGGCCACGCCGCCGGTGCAGCGTGGCAACTTTCGATTTATCTTTCAAGCTCGGGACAAGTCCGGATTACTGAGCGATGAAATTGAGCACATCATGACCGTGATCGATTGAATCGAGAATCGGGATGCGGCATTTAGAAATGAATATAACAGCCAGAAAAAATCAGAAAATGGACACTGATCATACTTGCATATCAAACTTTTTCCAGCAACTAACTTTCATGGCTCCTAATTGTACGAGTGAAAAGGAATCCCACAAAACAGCCCATGCGAACAAAATTTAAGGTCCGATTTTTCATAGCCCTGTTTTTATTTTCAATCGGGGAGCAATCCCTGGCACAAATTCTACGAAAAGATGCTTTTCGCATGCAATCGCAGGCAGAGAGCGGTCTGGCCAGTAATTCAATTACGGATATTCTGGTGTTTGACAATACGGTCTGGTTTGGCACTGGCGACGGACTGAGCCGCACCCGGGACCAAGGCCTTTCCTTTGAATCCTTTGGCCGGGACCAAGGGCTGGGCAAAGGCGGGATTTCGGCCTTGGCGGTTTCTGACAACGTCATCTGGGTGGCCACGGGTTTCGATACCACCACCGAATTCGGTCGTTTTCAGGCGGGCGGAGGACTAGCCTATTCGCTGAATGACGGCGCCAACTGGAATTTCGTACCGCAACCGGGCGCCACCAATGTGCAAAACATCACGTTTGATATCGCCCTGAGAGGCGATGAAATCTGGATTACCAGTTTTGGCGGGGGGCTGCGAAAGTCTGACAACCTCGGGCAATCGTGGGAAATCGTCACCCCCGACTCTTTCAATTTCGATCCGCTGGACCGACTCAATCATCGCGCCTTTGCCGCGCTGTCGGTAGATGGCGTCCTCTGGGTGGGCACGGCGCTGGGGGTGAATCGCTCCACCGATGGCGGCGTGACCTGGACCAACTTCAATCATCAAAATCAATCCAAGCCCTTGTCGGGAAATTTTGTGGTGGCCATTGCCAACCAGCGCTATGCCGATAAAGATATCATCTGGGTGGCATCAAGGGAAACCACCTCCGAATCAGAAGATTCTACCGAATTCCGCGGGGTGTCCTGGAGCGAAGACCAGGGTTTTAGCTGGCAAACCGGACTGGCTGGCAAAACCATACACAATCTGGCTTTCGACGATTCTGTGGTGTACGCCGCTTCCGACGAGGGCTTATTCAAATCCCTGGACGGCGGACACACCTGGGCGCGGTTTCCAGCCATCGTCAATCCGACCGCTACCCGGCGTATTCTGGCTGAAGAAACGTTCTCAGTGGCGGTCAGCGCGGGCCACCTTTTATGGGTGGGAACGCGCAACGGTTTAGCCAAAACGTTCAACGACGGTCTGACCTGGGAAATATTTCAGGTGTTCGCGCCCACGGGTGTGGAAGGGGAACCGAGGACGTACGCATATCCCAATCCGTTTTCGCCGGCAGTACACAATCAATTGGGCGGTGACGGGCACGTGCGATTTCAGTACAACACCCGAAACTCAACCCACGTGACTTTGAAGATTTTCGACTTTGCCATGCAGCTGGTCAAAACGGTGGTGGAAGATGTGCCGCGGTCCGGGAGCGGAGATTTTTACGAAATCTGGAACGGTCGCAGCGTTGACGGCCGCCACGTGGATAACGGTGTTTACTTCTACCGTCTGGAATTAGAAGACGATGGTGTTTTCTGGGGCAAATTAATCGTGATAAAATAAAGGAACCGACTTTTGACAATTGGTAAGCAAACATGGCCTCTGTGGAAATTGAATTGGATTATTGCCTTTTTGGCCGGTGGTCTTTTTCTGACTATGAATGATACACTGCTGGCGCAGGGCGGACGGGCCGGCGCCTTTTTACGCATGGGAGTGGGCGCCAGGGCAAAAGCCATGGGCAACGCTTTCACCGCGCTTTCTGCCGGCATTGAAATGAGCTATTACAATCCGGCCGGCTTGCCATTTCTTCAGCACAAAGAAGTGATGGCATCCTACCGGGCGTTATCTTTGGATCGACAGTTTGCGTTTGTGGGTTTGGGTGTGCCCATCCATCCCGGCAAGCCGAAAGGGGAAAACCGTAGCAAAGCCGAGCTGGACGGCGGATTTGCGCTTTCCTGGATTCATGCTGGCGTTGGAAACATCGACGGTAGGGATAGCGATGGTCAACATTTTGGCGACCTCTCCAACTCAGAAAACGCCTTTATTTTTTCATTTGCTCTCAATCCAACTCAGTTAGTCGCGGTTGGATTATCGGTAAAAGTTCTGTGGAACCGTTTTCCCGGTCTCGGGATAAATGATGAAACCATCTCCGCTACCGGTGTGGGTTTTGATCTGGGGGCCCTGCTGCGTCCGAAAGAGTGGTTGACCTTTGGGATTACCATCCGCGATCTGAATTCCAAATATACCTGGAACAGTGAAGATTTGTTTGGCGAAAACAACTCCCAGGTCATCAACAAATTTCCTACCGTGGTACGCGCGGGCGTGGCCGTGAAAGTGCCGAAGGTAAACGGCTTGACTCTGGCCCTGGATTTTGAAGACAGCAAGCAACTAGACAGCCGCATTCACATCGGGGCGGAAGAAATTTTAGAACAAAAATACGTACTTCGCGCGGGTTTTGACGACGGCTCGTTCACCGCCGGCGCCGGATATCATTTTGGCATACTGGGGAAAATGTCGCAGATCAACTACGCCTATGCCTCGCCTGGCGACCGGCCGGAAGGCGAGCACATTTTTTCCTGGGTGTTTCAATTTTAATTATTGAATTAAGTTTTTCATTTAAGTTGAAGCAGGCTGAAACCTGAACCCGTTGCAAAGCTTATGAAACGCAGAGCACGCCGAGGAGCCCAGAGAAAGAAGAAATAATCTAAATATAACAATAAGTCTGATCGCTTGGAATGGTCAAAATGCTTCTTGCTTATTGAAATCAAAAACTCTGCGAACCTCTGCGTCCTTCGCGCCTCCGCGTTAATAGCTTTAACACAGTACCGATATTTGGAACTGGAATCCGCTCTGAAACTTTGTTTTATTGGGCAAAGCTTTTAACAATCTCATGCGATGCAGCCGAGTTGGCATAGAAAAGAACAATTATATTTACAACCTTTGCGAGCTTCGCGGCTTTGCGTGGAAAATAGAATTTGGTTTTAACCATAAGCTGCGTTAGGAGATATTCAGGTTTTGCAATTTCGTTTTGCAGAAGTTTAATCATGATTTCGAAAAGGAGTTTATAAATTGCGAAAGGGTCAGTTAATTATTCGAAGCTTGGTATTCCTGGTGTTGTTCCAGGGCTTTTGTTTTGGACAAAGCCGCAGCCGTAACACCTCGGGTTTGTCATTCCTCAAATTAGGCGTCGGTGGCCGGGCCGCCGGCCTGGGGGAAGCGTACACCGCGGTGGCCGACGAAGTTTTTGCTGCCTACTGGAATCCCGCCGGACTGGCCAACCTCAAGAACGCGCAACTGGGATTCACTCACACCGAGTGGATTCAGGATGTGACCAGCGAATATTTCGCGTTCGCATTTCCCTTGCTGAAGGGTTCGGTTGCATTAAGTCTGAATTCCAACCATGTGAGCGGCATCCAAAGAAGAATCATTCCTTCGGATGAGCCGGCGGGGACGGTGGATGCCAACGACCTCGCCCTGGGGCTGTCTTACGGCCGCGGCCTCAGCTCTGTTTTCACGGGCGGCATCACCGTGAAATATTTGTATGAAAAAATCTATCTGGACAGCGCTTCCGGCTTTGCTCTGGATTTGGGTCTGCTGGTGCAACCCTTTCAGAATCCGTTGAAGTTGGCCGTGGTCGCACAAAACATCGGTTCCATGGGCAAGCTGCGCAATGAAAGCATCGAATTGCCTTCCACTCTGCGTGTGGGGGCGGCGTATTTTATTGAATTGACCGCTGTCGCTGGTGGCCTTCTCCTGACAGCCGACGGCGTCAAGCAATTCAGCAACGACTCCGGCTTGAGAGGCAATTTCGGCCTGGAACTGCAGCTCAAAAAGATAATGGCTTTTCGAATTGGCTATCAGACTGGTTTTGATGAGAAAAGCCTAGCGGGCGGCCTGGGATTCCATTTCAAAAATTATCACTTGAATTACGGTTTCACACCGTTTGGTGCCGATATTGGCAATACGCACCGGCTTTCATTTGGCCTGGATTTATAAAGAACTTAAATAGTAATTGAACGAAAACGACCCAATCTTCCCGAAGGCCTCCTGACCGAGGGTGAATTCCTGCTTGGCCCGGCAGGGCGGTCCTGAACTTTGTCGAAAGGCCTGTCCTGAGCCTTGTCGAAGAGACGCTTTCGCGAAAAGGTTCTGAAATCGTGGATTTCTCGAGTTTTCGTTCAGATACTCAATACGTGCATCTCCCTTTGAGAGAATGGAAATTTTAGTTAAGCTCAAAATATCATTTCACAATTTTTACTGAATTAATTGAACGGTGTTTCTAAGGTTATCCAAATTACTCAGAAAACGTCATCCTGAAGAATCCCGCCGTGCGGGATCGCACAGAATGATCATTCTGTAAGTTTGCTGATCTAAGTGGATAACCGCAGGGTGTTTCTCATTCCGCGTTGAGAAGTCAAGACTCGCCAAGTTTGGTGAATCATTAAATAGTCGTACATCAGTTACGTTTTGAGGAGGAGTTGGATTGAAAAAGGTTTACCTCGCTTTCGGAATTCACAACCATCAACCGGTAGGAAATTTTGATTTTGTTTTTGAAGACGCTTACAATAAAGCCTATTTACCTTTTTTGGAATTGCTGGAAAGACATCCCAAAATACGCATGGCGCAGCATTATACCGGCATTTTATTCCACTGGATAAAACAGCACAAACCCGAATTTCTCCCAAAATTAAAAAAGTTAGTGCAAACCGGGCAAATCGAAATGATGACCGGCGGTTTTTATGAACCGATCATGGGCGTGATTCCCGAGCAGGACAAAATCGGGCAGATTCAAATGCTCACGCAGTTTGTGGAGGAAAACACCGGCTATCATCCTGAAGGTATGTGGCTTGCTGAGAGAATCTGGGAGCCGCACATTCCCAAGCCCGCCAGCAAAGCCGGCATCAAATACGTGGTTCTGGACGATTCCCATTTTAAAAGCGCGGGTTTGCAGGAAGAACAACTATTGGGCTATTATATCACCGAAGAAGAAGGGGCGACGGTTTATCTCTTTCCCATCAGCGAAACCTTGCGCTACTCCATTCCTTTTCAGGAGCCGGAGGCGACTATTTCGTTTTTGAAATCCATTGCGGCTGAACAGGAGCAAATCCTGGTGGTGTTTGCTGACGATGGGGAAAAATTTGGCGTTTGGCCCGGCACCTACGAGCATTGCTACACCAAAGCCTGGCTGGATGAATTTTTCAGTGCGTTAGAACAGAATCTGGACTGGATTCAGATGGTGCATTTCTCCGAAGCGCTGGAACAGGTGAAACCCCTGGGCCGGATTTATCTGCCCACGGCTTCGTATCGGGAAATGATGGAGTGGGCCATGCCCACGCAAGCCATCAATGCCTACGAGCGATTTGAAGACGAGCTGAAAAAATATGACCTGCACGATAAATACAAAGTCTTTGTACGCGGCGGTTTCTGGCGCAATTTCATGTCGAAATATCCCGAATCCAATAACATGCACAAAAAAATGCTCAACCTGAGCAAACGCTTAACCCGGCTGGAGCCGCGCTTCAAAAGCGATGAGAATTACCAAAAAGCACGCAACCATTTGTGGGCGGGCCAGTGCAATTGCCCCTACTGGCATGGGGTGTTCGGCGGGCTGTATTTGAATCACCTGCGCTATGCTACCTATCATGAATTTATTCAAGCGGAAAGGATTCTGGACACGCTGGAGCGCTCGCCCGAAGAACTCGAGAAGGGCTGGCTCCATTGCGAGGTGTTCGATTATGACAGCGACGGTTTGGACGAAGTGGTCCTCACCAACAAATCGATGAATCTGTATTTTGCACCTGAAAAAGGCGGCTGCCTGTTTGAGCTCGATTTTAAACCGCTTGCCCTCAACCTTCTGGATACCATGACGCGCCGGCCGGAAAGTTATCATAAAAAACTTCTTGAATTGAAAAACCGCCCTTCGACTATGTCCGAGCACAATGAGGAAATTCTCAGCATTCATGACCTGGTGATCCTGAAAGAAGAAGGACTACAAAATAGGCTGTTCTATGATTGGTATCGCCGAACTTCGCTGCTGGATCATTTTCTGGCAGAAGACACAACCCTGGAACAATTCTCAAAATGTGAGTACACCGAGCTCGGCGATTTTGTTGAAACGCCCTACGAGTATTCCTTTCAAAATGACGAGCACAGCGCCGTGCTGTCTTTTTGGAGAAACGGACGCGTGCAATTTGCCGACGGCAGCGCGCCAGTACGCTTACAAAAGGAAATTCATATAGATCGAATAAAAGCGAAACTAATTATCCAGTACGACATTATTAATTTAGACAATCAAACAAGAGCATTTTGGTTTGGTACGGAATTGGATTTTGCCCTGCTGGCCGGCGACGCTCCGGATCGCTATTTTACCATTCCCGGACACGCACTTAAAAATAATCGTTTGCGAAGCGCCGGCGCCGTTACCAATGCCGGTAAAATCCTGCTAACCGATGAATGGCTGGGTGTGTGTGTGAGTTTGAAGCTGAAAACCGCCGACGTTCTCTGGCGCTTTCCCATCGAAACCGTCACGCAATCGGAAAGCGGATTTGAGCGGGTTTATCAAAGCTCGGTGGTTTTCCCAAACTGGAAAATACTGCTGCCAGCCGGCGGCGCCTGGTCCAACCAGATTGAATTGACACTTGAAGAGCTCAAAAGGTAAATGCCATGATCAAGTACAAAAAATCCATCTTCGCTTTGATCGCCTGCGCGATTGTTTTTTCTGTCATCGAAATTAAATATGACCTTTTTGCCACTAGTGAGAATATTTACAATCAAATTCAGCGATTCATGGAAGTGCTGCAAAAAGTCAAGCAGTTTTATGTTGAGGACGTGGAGACCTCTGAGCTGGTGGATGGCGCTATCAAAGGCATGCTTGAACAACTGGATCCGCATTCTGTGTACATTTCCAAAGAGCGGCTGCAGGAAATCACTGAACAGTTTGAGGGCAAATTTGAAGGCATCGGCATCGAGTTCATCGTTCATAATAAATATCCCACTGTGGTATCGCCGATCATGGGTTCGCCTTCAGAACGCCTGGGTTTGCGACCCGGCGATAAAATCGTGCGCATCGAGGGGAAATCCACTTATAACTTCACCGAGGATCAGGTACGTGAAAAATTGCTGGGCCGCAAAGGTACCAAAGTCACCATCGATATTCAGCGCGCCGGCATTGCCAAACCTTTTTCAGTCACCATTACGCGGGATGTGATCCCGGTGTACAGCATCATAGCCGCATTTATGGTCGATGACAGCACCGGGCTCATCAAACTGGGCAAATTTGCCCGCACCACCAGTGAAGAGTTTGAACAGGCTTTAGGCCAGTTAAATACGCAAGGTATGCGGCGTCTCATTTTAGATTTACGCGGTAATTCCGGCGGTTATTTAGAACAGGCTGTGAAAATCGTCGACAAGTTTTTAGGCAGCGGTAAAAGAATCGTCTATACCATCGGGAAAATCCCCAGCGCCAATGAATTTTATGATGCCAAATCCGACCCCGCTGATTTAAAAATTCCCCTCATTGTGTTGATCGATCACGGCTCGGCAAGCGCATCGGAGATTGTGGCGGGTGCCATTCAGGACTGGGATCGCGGTTTGATAATGGGGAACACGAGTTTCGGCAAAGGCCTGGTGCAACGACAATTGCTGTTAAAGGACGGTTCCGCCATGCGGGTTACCATTGCACGCTATTACACCCCCAGCGGCCGCTTAATTCAGCGTCCATACAATAATGGACTGAATGAATACATTGCCCAGGGGTGGGACGAGCTCGACCCCAACGCCATCGCGGACAGCACCCTGAATAAGCCGGTCTTCACCACGCAGGGCGGGCGAAAAGTTTACGGCGGCGGCGGTATCACGCCGGACATTCGGCTCAAATCCAATCGACTGACGTTCACTTCCATAAAGCTGATTCAAGGTCAGATTTTTTTTGAATTTGGCGCCAAATATGCAGCAAAACATAAAAACCAGAAAAACGACTTTCTGGAATTCCGCAATCATTTTGAGATCGACGAGCGCACCGTCGAGAAGTTTTTACAGTTAGCCCGGTCCAAAGCCATAGAAATAAAAAATGAGGAAATTGAAAAGGATCGGGATTTCATCAAACGCCGGATAAAAAGTCAAATCGCCCGGCATTTCTGGAGTGGTCGCGAATTCTATGAAGTGGAGCTTTATGAAAATCCTCATGTACGTACTGCTCTGAGTTATTTTTCTCGCGCAAGCAACATGGCAGGCTATGTAAATTGATGGAAATTGTGCCTATGCAATTAATTTTTCTGAATAAAAAAAATGTTGACTTTTAATCAAAAATTAATTATACTTTTGCAACAAAAATGAATCTAATTCAATGTTTTGGGTGTTTTTAGCTTAATTAATAATTTTATTGGGAGGAAAAAGAGTAATGAATTTTTTGGAATTGTTCAACGATGGTGGAGGCTTCATGTGGCCAATTTTGCTTTGTCTGGTTTTAGGAATTGCAATTAGTTTAGAGCGCTTGTGGACCTTGTCTCGTGCTTCAGTGAACACCCGTAAATTTCTCAGTACCATTAAAAAAGCGCTGAATGAAGGCGGCGTTCAAGCGGCAACGGAAGTGTGTGCTAATACGCGCGGACCAGTCGCTTCCATATTTCATGCAGGTCTTTTGAGAGTGGATCGTGGTATTGAACATGTGGAAAAGGCGATTATGAACGCCGGTTCCATCGAGATGGCCTTTCTGGAAAAAGGATTGGTCTGGCTCTCAACCATCGTCAGTATCGCACCGATGTTAGGATTTTTGGGAACAGTTTGGGGTATGATCGAAGCCTTTAAGGCCATCGAACAGGCAAATGATATTTCTCCGTCCATTGTTGCCGGTGGAATTTCAGTTGCACTTTTAACCACGCTTTTCGGTTTGGTGGTGGCGATCATCATTCAAACTGCGAATAATTTCTTTGTCTCACGAGTCGATAAGCTCATCGTAGATATGGAAGAAAGCTCGGTCGATTTCGTCGATACACTTATCGAAATGGAACGCAGTAAAAAAGCAGCTTAATTTTCCGTTATTTCATTTCTTTAGCCCGTCCTATTCTCATCTGTACAACTTAGGACAAAGTCGATTTTAAACTTATCGGTATTGAATTTTACCAACCCTCGGAGAATTAAACATGTTAGTTGAAAAAAAGAAAACCCGCCTGGTGGAAATTCCCATGGCTTCACTGGCAGATATTGCCTTTTTGTTGCTGATATTTTTCCTGGTGACCACTACCATCGACGTCGATCGCGGCATCGGCTTAACGCTGCCTGCCAAAGGCGAAGAAACCGAAGTCAGAACAAAAAATATCACCAACCTATTGATCAATGCCCAGGGTGAAATCTTGCTTGACAATGAACTAATTCCGGTCAATGAAATTAATCGTGTTATTCGTCAAAAAATAGACGAGAACCCGAATCTCATCGTGTCGGTGAAAACCGATCGAGAAACAAAATACGATATATTTGTTCAGGCTCTGGATGAACTCAAAATCGCAAAAGCCACACGTATTTCCATTGCAGAACCCGAAAAATAATTAGGAGGGATAAAATTGAAGTTTGAAAGCAAACAAAAAGCTCAAAGCGGTATCCCCTTATCTTCCTTGCCGGATATTGTGTTTTTGCTTTTGATTTTTTTTATGGTGTCTTCGGTTTTTAAAGAATTTTCTGGTCTTCCGATTAAGCTTCCAAGTGCCAGAAAAATTGAAAAGCTGCAGGGGAAAAGAGATATTGCCTATTTATGGGTGAGTAAAGACGGCCAAATTTCCATAGATGACCGCTTTGTAAATCTCAAAGATGTGTCCAAAATCATGTATCAGAAACGTATTGATCCCATGCATCCTCTGAAATTAGTGTCACTTAAAATTGATCAGGGAACGGAAATGGGGAGAGTCACGGATATCCATGAGGAACTGCGCGAGGCGGATGCTTTAAATATAAATTATTCGGCGAAACCAATAATGTGAGGTGTAAGTTATGAAGAAAAATCCAGACGCCAATTTAAAACTCAAATACCGCAAGGTGTTTGAACTCAGCATGGTCATATCATTATTTGTCATGCTGGTGGTTTTTCAAATGCTCAGAGCGATTAGTTTAGAAGCGACTGAGACCGAAACGCCAGACATTCAAATCGAGGTGGCAGACATTCCTCCCACGGAACAAATTAAAAGGCCGCCGCCGCCGCCAAAACCGTCCATTCCAATTCCCACGGAAAGCGAAGATGTGCCAGAGGACTTGACCATTGAGACCACGGAATTGGATTTGACCGACATCCCGCCGCCGCCCGCGCCGCCGGAAGAGGATGACGACATGAATATTTTCGTGCCATTTGATGAAGCCCCCAGCCCAATTGGTGGCTTTGGAGCAATTCAACGCGCGCTGAAATATCCTGAAATTGCCCGCAAAGCCGGCATCGAAGGACGAGTGATTGTTCAGGTGTTAGTGTCTGCAAAAGGCGAAGTGGTGAAAACCCGTATCATGAAATCGCTCGGCCACAGCGGCTGCGACGAAGCCGCGGTTTCTGCCATTAAAAAAGTGAAATGGAAACCCGCTTTGCAGCGCGATAAACCGGTGAGAGTCTGGGTCGCCATTCCCGTGATTTTTAAATTGAAATAATCCACAAGTTTTTGATAAAATCTGATAGCGGTGCTTTCTTGAGTGCCGCTATTTTTATTTTAGAATGCATAATTTTGCCGGTTGAAATGAAATATGAAGCGCCGCCTGACCAGCCTGCCACACCTACGAAAATTTTACTCAAAGAACACGCTTTTTTTATTACCATTTTTTCCTACCTCATCCTCAATATCCACTGTTTTAATCCTTTTGCTCCCGCCCTGGATAAAAATCCCGATCTCTCCAATGTCATTACCGAGCAACGTTCCCCAGAAGAAGTTTTGCAAAATTTTAAAATTGCCTACACTTTCAAAGATTCCCTGCTTTACAGTGATCTGTTAGATGAAGCATTTGTGTTTGAATATTTTGACTCAAACTCCGGGCCTTCCGGTGAAATCATCACTTTTGCCAGAGATGAAGACCTGAAGACGACCGGTCGTCTGTTTCGTAATTTCGATGTCATCGAGTTGGTGTGGCTGAATACCGTGTTTGCCGATACCACCCGACCGCAACGAAGATTCATCCGATTCAATCTCAGCCTTTTTAGCGCCGATTTAAATTTCATCATTACCGGTACCGCGATATTTACTTTTGAGCAAAGTGCAGAAGACGGAAAGTGGCGCATCGTTCACTGGAAAGATGAATCGGATCTGTAAATGTGGGAATAAAATCCGAATAGCGTTTGTTCCCCTATTTGAAAATTGATTATTTTGACTTATCAGGGTGGTTGTTTATTACCGTATCTATTTAGACTAATTCTTAAAGAATACATGCTTGAACATCCCAAAGAAAATCAAAAGCTGATACTGCTGAAAAGAAAAGAATTTCAAGAGCTGGCTTTTGAGCACATGAATTCTCTTTACAACACGGCTTTGAGGATGACAAAAAATGAATTGGATGCCGAAGACTTGGTGCAGGATGTATATGTGCGGGCGTTTCGATTTTTTCATAAATTTAAAAAAGGCACCAATTTTAAAGCCTGGATCTTTAAAATTTTGACCAACACTTTTATCAACCAGTATCGAAAAAAAACCAGCCAGCCACACTATGTGGAGTTTGAAAAGGTCAACGGCACCGTCAGCGATAACGAAAGCCGCACAGAGCCGATCGACCGCATGCTGGATAAGTTTGATGATTCAAATTACTATTTGTTGTTCGGCGATGAAATAAAATCCGCTCTGGAAATGTTGTCAGAAGAGTTTAGAATGGTGGTGCTCTTAGCCGACATCGAAGCCTTTTCCTACAAAGAAATTGCGAAGATTATCGACTGCCCCGTCGGTACGGTCATGTCGAGGTTGTCACGCGGCCGCAAGCAGTTACAAAGCTATTTGAAAGATTATGCCATTCGGGGGGGCTTTATTAAAAATTCCAACGACGATGTAAATTGATCTGAAGCGAGGTGCAAACAGCACAGGTGGTTAGTTAGATGAATGCATGAAAAAAGGAAAGTAAACACAATAATCACATTTGAAATTTATCGATTAAATAGAAATATCCAAACATTAATATTTGTTTAAATATGAAGAAGTTTGAATTTTCATCGGGTGTCCGTTACCGTTGAAAAAGTTTTATGGAGGTTTTTAAAATGAAAAAAGATTGTTATTATTTCTCATCACGCATCACGGGCTTCATCGATAGCGAGCTGCCGGCATCGGAAACCGAAGCCGTGCAGATTCATTTGGATGAGTGCAGTCGGTGTCATGCCGCCTACCGTGAAGAATTGCGTGTGAAGGATTTAGTTCAGGAGAGATTGCCGATTGTCAAGGCGCCTTTTGCCCTGAAAAGACGCATCCGGCGTCAGCTAATTCGCAATGGCGAGCGGCCGGGCTTCTGGCAACTTTTGCATTCATTGTTTGTCTATCAGCCAGTGTCTGCGTCGTTGGCGCTAGCCGTGATCATTCTGGTCATGTTCCTGCCGTCTGTTCAGGTCGTCAGCACTTCATTGGAAAAGATCTCTTCCAAATCTGTTGAGTCCGTTGCCAGCCAAACCGAAGAGGAATTGCAAGGGGAAATAATCTGCATGGATTGTGAGCTGCTGTCGCATAACGTGGAAAAGTTGCAGCACAATCCGGAAACTCATCGCATGGGTTTCAAAACCATTGATAAGCGTGTTTGGACTTTTCTGGATAGCGATTCCAATAAAGAGCTGTTGCACGACCAGTCTTTACTGAAACGCAAAGCGGTTATTTCGGGGATCTTATTTCAAGATGCCAGATATATTTATGTAAAAAATTATAAGCTGCTTTAATCTTTACTGCCATTTGAATCTCGATACCACTTTGTTCTCAAGAAATTGGGGAAAGAGCAAAGTGGTTTTTTTTTGTTAAATGGTGAACATTGTTCTCGTGCACTGTTCACGTTCCGCATTGAGATGCCATGTTCCTTGCAGCAAAAAGTGAAACGCCTTTTAATTTTAGATTATTTGCCGGGGAATATTTACAAGATCTAGCTTGTTCTACATTTTGATGAGGTTAAAAAATTCGATACTCAACACAGCGCAGTTTAACTGTGGATTTTGTGAGACGATTGAAAATCAAATATTGCCTTCAATTAAAAATTATTTTATCCAATTTCGTTCAGCTTTTATGAAAGGTGAAAGGAGGTGAATGAGCCTTTTCAAACTATATTGTGCATTACCCATTAAATTAATGAATCACTCATTTATTAGGCTTCTGCGAAATGAAATTACCAAAGGGTGTTCGGGCTTCAACCTACAGCAACCCGAAGGTTGAATATCCTGTTTTGTGGAATTCTATCATTTTATTAACAAGGAGGAACTTATGAAGTCCTTTAGACTATTTATCACTTTCGTACTGGTTTTGGCATTTATGGCAATGATAGCCAATTTAGGTGCTGGAGAAAAAAAACATACCCCAAAACCGCTTACGCAAGAGCATAAAATGATGATGAAAAACATGGCCATGAAGAATATGGATCGATTCATGTCCAGCAAAGACGCCATGATGAAGCTGCCGTCACATTTAAAGAAAACCCAGGATGAATCCATCAAATATGGCGAAGAGCTATTCAATTCAAAGAAAGCATTGGGCACGAACGGTCAGGCTTGTGCGAGCTGTCATCCAGGCGGCGGTACTACGGGCGGCGAAGCTGAAACCCCCATGGCCAGCGAATTGACTGGAAAACCTTACAAACTTCCCATTCCGACATTGGTTGGTGCAGCCGCCACATTTCCCAAATTTAAAGTTCCCAACGATGCAGTCATCACCGTCGGTGACATGGCGAACAATTGCATCATGATGTTCATGGCTGCGCAGCCTTTGGATCCCAAAAGCAAAGAATTCAAAGCCTTATCTGCTTATATCACGTCCTTGAGCAACGACGACAAAGTTTCGGTCGGCGCCGTGCCAGAAATGATGAAAAAAATGATGGGCGGAAAATAATTCTTTTTTAAAATAATCAAATTAACAAAGCGCGGTGCTCTGACGAAAATTCATCATCGCGCTTTGAATGAAGCTGAATACTACCCGAATAAAACTACAAATTAATTAACGGAACATGCAAAAAAAATACCTGTATTTGTTACTATTTTTTATAATCTGGGGCAATATATTTGCCCAAAACGGCTCGGATGGAACTTCCTGGAAAGGCACACCGCAAGAAGCTTTTTTACAGAGTGAAATCGTCCAGACGTTTCAGTGTACAAGCTGTCATACCATCGCCGAACGCGGCGGCACCGTGGGCCCGATTTTGAATCAAGTGGCGAATCGCCGGTCAGAAGACTGGATTCGGCGCTGGATTGCCGATCCGCAGGAGGTCAAACCCGGCACCAAAATGCCGAAATTTGATTTCAACCCACGGCAGTTGGAAATGACGGTCAATTACCTGATTAATATGAAAAAAACTTTGAATACCGACAACATCCTGGCCCAAAACGGTTCATTGGCTGAAAAGGGTGAAAAGCTGTTTGAAGATTACGATTGCCTGGCCTGTCACCGGGTGGGGTCCACCGGCCGGTTTGTGGGGCCGGATTTAACCTGGATTGGAGCACGCAAAACGGAAAGTTGGGAACAAACCTGGCTTACTAATCCATCCGCTTTCAAGCCCGGCACTTTCATGCCCAATTTTCATATTCCTGAAAAAGGCATCGAGGCGCTGGCGGCGTTTTTGCAAACCCAAAAGGGGCAGCGCAACGAAGATTCTCAGGAGTGGGAATTTCGTACTAATTTCTTTTTAGGAAATACCGACAAAGAGCGCGGCGAGCTGGTGTTTAAACGATTTGCTTGCTGGTCGTGCCATGGAGAGTACGGCAGCGGAGGCATCCAAAACCCCAACATGGCTCCCAACGAAATGATGCCGGCGTTGAAAAAGGCGGCGGCGAAATTTACTCAGGAAGCGTTGTTAGAGCGTCTCTCTCGAAAAGTAATTGCCAAATCGTTGGACCCGTCGAAACCCGCGCCGCCATTTTACTGCCCGGATTATGGCAAGTATATGGATGATTCGGAATTTAGCGATTTATATGCTTATTTGAAGTCGTTTGCCCCTAAGAAAAGTAAGTGGAAATTTAATTGATCAAAAGGAGAACCAAGTGATTTCTGATAGATTTTCTAATAAAACCATTCTCCGCAGTTTGCTGATCGTACTGGCTTGTTTTGCGCTGTTCGAAATCAGCGCGTCGCGGGAAAACGGTTCCGCCTTGAATGAAACCGGCCCGACCGTAGTGAATGGCGGCGGCATCACCGGTGTGGTACGATTTCCTGAGGCGTATCCGGAAAGAGAAAAGATTACCATTACCAAAGACCAGCAGGTTTGCCGAGCCTTTCAATATTCTGAAGTGTTCATCGTTTCCGAAGAAAATCACGGATTGAAAAATGTCGTGATCACGGTGGAGAATGTGAAAGGCCGCAAAAATGCCAAAGAAAAATCCGTTGCCACGTTAAATCAACAAGGGTGTCAGTACATTCCGCACGTGCAAATTGTGCCCGTGAATACCGAGCTGCAGATTTTAAATAACGACGCTTTGCTCCACAACGTTCACGCTTATCGAAATGGCTTAGATCCGAAGAACACGATATTCAACAAAGCTCAGCCTAAGTTTCTCAAAAAGATCACACAGACCCTGGAAAAACCGGGCATTTACTATTTTAAATGCGATGTGCATGAACACATGAGCGCCTATGTGGCGGTGGTGGACCATCCGTATCATGCGGTGACCGATGAAAATGGTCAATTCACCATTGCCGGTGTGCCAGCAGGGACATACACCGTGCGCGCCTGGCATGAAGCCCTGGGCACCCTAGAGAAAACCGTGACCGTTTCAGCGGACAAATCCGCTGAAGTAAAATTTGAAATATTACCCAATGAATAAATATTTACTCCATTTCTCCAGATTTCGAAAAAGCAGTACATCGATTATTTTGGTTGCTGCTTTTTTTATGACAGTCGAGGTTTATGCGGGCGCCTGGACTCTTAAACGTAACCAGCTATGGGTGAAGTCTTCTGTGTTTTTTCAAAAGACACACGAGCAATTTTATTCCCGCAACACCGGTTGCCCCTTTTCCCATAAATGTGATAAAAGCGGTCAGAAAGTGCCGTTTCCATTTGATGGGGAAAGCAAATTTACAGCGGTATTTTTAGATATCGGATACGGCCTGACCGATCGCTTGGAATTAAAAGTTCAAGTGCCATTTTATGATATTCAGTTTACGGATTTAAGCAATCCCGAACGCGACGGCACCAATGACATCGGCGATATTCGATTTGGCGCGCGTTACCGATTTATAACCCTGCCCTTCGTTGCCACCTTCAAGGTTGAAGCCAAAGCTCCGACCGGCTTTTTTAACAAAGAGGCGGAAGTCATTCCCATCGGTGATGGCCAGTGGGATCTGGAACTGGTGGGGCAATTCGGAAGGTCGCTGTATCCCGTTACCGGCTACCTGAATTTTGATGTGGGTTATCGCATCCGCTTTGAGCCAGATCCGCAAACCAGCACGCGAATCCCCGGCAACGAAATTATTTTCAGAGGCGAAGGCGGCTTCAACGTGATGAATAATTTGCTGCTCAAGCTGGCGGTCTCAGGATTGTACAGCGCGAAATTTAAGGATGAAGATTTTACCCTGCCGGACTCTGAGCGCGAGGTCTTGTATCTGGAACCCGCCGTGTTTTGGTCGGTCACGCCGGCTCTGGCGCTGGAAGCGGGTGTGCAATTTAGTCTTTCGGGAAAAAATTACCCCGCTGGCGAAGTGTTTAGCCTGGGGGTGTCATATACGTTTTTTAAATAGAGATGCATGACACAAAATACATGTCGCGGAAGTTAATTCATCATAAGATATTTTGTAACTATTCAGACAGGGTTGTCATTCTGAGCACAAACTCTGGATTCTTTGCTCAGCTCCACTGGTGCGGATATGCGAAGAATCTCTTCGCCGGTTCGAAGGTGCTTCGCGCAGATGCTTTCGGTGAGATGTTCAGCATTTGGAATTTTGCGCTCAGCATGACGGTTTAGGCTGAATAGTTACGACTTTTTCAAAATAAATTTATAACCTAAACAGGATACATTGAAATGAATAAATATAGATTGCTCATTGCTTTTTGTGTTTCGATGTCATGGGGGTGGTATTCCTGTTCGTTGCAGAACGACAGTTTGTCATCCGGAGTAGACAGCTCTCAGGCAAATTGGAATATTCCAGTTAATGAGATCATTTCCGGCGGAGTGCCCAAAGATGGCATTCCATCGCTGTTTGATCCGGAAAAAATATCCCAAAGCCAGGCGACCTACCTTCAAGACAGCGAGCTCGTGGTGGGCGTGGTGGTGGACGGTCAGGCTTATGCCTATCCGCATGCGATTTTAGATTGGCATGAAATTGTCAACGAAGAATATCCAGCGGGCAAGAAAAAGACCGTGAGCTTTTGTCCACTCACTGGGTCGGCCATCGTTTTTGATGGAGAGAACGCCAACCAAAAACTCACGTTTGGTGTTTCAGGCTTGCTATATAATAACAATCTGATCATGTTTGACCGGCAGACGAACAGCCATTGGCCGCAAATGCGCTTGCAATGCGACAACGGTTCACTAAGAAACGTCAAACAAAAAATCTATCCTTCGTTCGAAACCAACTGGGGAACCTGGAAAAAATTGTGTCCGAACACCCTGGTTTTGTCCACGAATACTTCTTATGATCGGCCTTACAGTCAGTCGGGCTCGGCCTATCCCGGTTACCGCAGTTTGAATTCGCCGCCGCTTTTCAGATCCGCCGTGAGTTTTTTGGATGACCGCTTGCCTCCGAAGCAACGTGTGCTTGGTGTCATTTCCAATCCCGAATCAGATACCTACATCACACGGGCCTACGTCATAAATCCTTCAATGGGAATCGAACTGGTCAATGATCAAATCGATGATAAAACCGTTCTGGTGATCAACGACGGCGTGAATAATTTCACCGCGGCGTATTCGCGAAGTGTCAACGGTCAACTTTTGAGCTTCACTTTGGACGCAAATGTAGTCGAATTTCCTTACACCTTTAAAGATGAACAGACCCAGTCAACCTGGAATGTGCTGGGTGAAGCCACGGCCGGGCCGCTCGCAGGTGAGAAGCTTGAGCACATGGTGTCCTACGTGGCTTACTGGTTTGCCTGGGGGGTCTTTCACCAGGGTGCGGAAATTCATGGACGATAGGGGCGGATGGAGTAGAAAATCATCTGCAAAATTTCGAACAAAATGCGCCAGCATGGAGCTTATTTTATTTCTGTTCCAATTACTATGCCGCCTGCAGGGAAGGGGGCCGGCACCTTGTTGAATTCAGAATGTTGAATTGAAAGAGACTTCTGGAGTCGATTTGCCTGGTGGCATTTAGCGGTGTAAAGCGACGCCGCCGCCTAAAATGCTGGCGTGAGAAGTGTTGCGGCCGTCGAGCACTTGTTCGAACAAAAACGACAGATCCAGGTGGCGGTTGATTCGGTAAATAAATTGTACCTGCGCTTTGATGAAATCTTCCACCGCGCCGGTGCCGACAAAATTCACGACCCGGCCATCTACTATTCTAAAATCAGACTGATTTTTCGTTTCCGAGATACTTTTCACACCGTAAATTTGCGCGCTTAGGAGATAGTCCTGAGTGAGGTCCACTCCCAACTCAAATGAAAATGGAATTTCATCTACGGGCTCCTGGGAGCGCGCCCGGTAACCTACATCCAGGTTCAAATAGCCGCGATACTTGAAAATCGAACGTCCCACCTGCAAGCGCAGCTCAAAATCATTTTGACCGTCGCCCAGCGGTGGAGCGGAGTTTAACTCCTTCTCATCGGTCTCGTAGTTTGGGGCGATTTTGATTCCGCTCTGCAGGGAAAGCGTCCATAATTTTTCCGACAAACGATAGCGCAGGCCAAAATAAATGTCGCCCACTCCTGAGGAAGTTTTGTTGCAGTCTTCGATGGCACAGGAGAAATTGATCCTTTTAAACGGCAGACTGGCGATGAAAGTGAGATCGTCAAAAATGCCGTACTCCATGTAATAATTTACCGCCAGGTCGAGCACTTGCCCGCGGTCAACCAGCTTCTGGCGCTGACCGTTTAGTAAATATTGAGAAGTAGATTCAAACCGCAGCAGGCTGATTTTTACGTAATAGTGATGCTTTTTCTGCGTCCATGCGCCGGCAAAAATCTGGGTGGTTTGCAGCAGAAGACAGCAAACCAGCAAAATTAATTTATGAAAATGTATCATGTTTTAAGATAGAATTATTCAATTTAATAAATGATTCAAGCGATTCAGCTTTCTTTTCATTTATGTTGTGGGTGTTTTGCGCCAGCGAGGAAACTTGCCCGGGCCCGGCGGTGTTTTAGTTGCAACTAATTATCTTAACAAAAATTTTGTTGAATCCCTTCCAAATACTCTTTTCTTCGATAAAATAAAATTGACAAAAGTCAAAATAATCAATATCTTTATCGCGTTCAAAGAGATACGCGGTTTCGGACTTTTGACCAATAAATAGTTATGCGCAAAAAGATCGTTTTAATTGTCAATCCCATCGCTGGTTCCCATAAAAACAAAGCAACCTTGGTGCAGCAAGTGACGCAATATTTTGCCGATGTTGGATTTGATCTCACTATTCAATATACTGCCAAAAGGGGAGACGCCACCGAATTTGCTCGCCGGGCAGTAAATGAGCATGTTGATCTGGTGGTCGCAGCGGGCGGAGACGGCACTGTCAATGAGGTCGCCATCGGTCTGGTAAACACGCAGGCCGTGCTGGGCATCATTCCGCTGGGTTCGGGGAACGGATTGGCGCGCAGCTTGCAAATTCCACAAAAAGTTATCCGAGCCTGTGAGGTGATTTCAAACGGCAAGGTCGCAGCCATGGATGTGGGTAAAGCCAATGAGCGTTATTTTTTTCTCATCGCCGGTTTTGGTTTCGATGCGCTGGTCGGAAAAAAATTTGATGAATCACCAAATAGGGGAGCGCTGCCTTATTTTTATCTCAGCGCAAAAGAATTTTTTAATTATAAACCAAGCCTTTTGAAAATAGATTTTGATGGCCGTTCCATGCTATTGAGTCCGTTTACCATCGCCGTGGCCAATGGGCAGCAATATGGCAACAACGCGAAAATCGCGCCGGACGCCAAGCTCAACGACGGATTGTTTGACATCTGTGTTATTCACAAACTGTCGCTGTTTCAAATTTTATCGGCGGTACCCAAGCTGTTTTCCGGGAACATGCCGAAATATGCCAGTGCTGAATTTTACCGGGCGGCGGAGTTGTTTGTGGAACGGGAGGCTCCAGACTACGTGAACATCGACGGGGAGCCGGTTTGGGAAGAGGCCGTGGTTCGAATTTCTATCTTACCGAAAAGTCTGAAAATAGTCACGCCCATAAATGTCTCTTGCCTGATCTGATGAAGCATATCGTTATTTTTGTAAAATATCCCCAGGCCGGGAAAGTGAAAACGCGATTAGGAGCGCAAATCGGTCACGAACACGCCGCGGCGTTGTACAGGATATTTATCGATAAAACCTTCGAGCTGGTCAAACAGACAAGTGCCTATGCGGCGTCCGTGGCGTTCACCCCAGAATACTTAGCCGACAAATTTCACGCCCTGATTCCCCCCGAGTTTAAGGCCTTTCCTCAGATCGATGGCGATTTGGGTGTGCGCATGTTGAAAGCTATGCAAGCCGTACAATTGAGCGGCGCGAAAAAGATCGTGGTGCTCGGCAGCGACAGTCCCACTCTGCCGGCCAGCTTCATCGACCGGGCATTTGACCGGTTGGATTTGAACGACCTCGTGCTCGGGCCCGCAGAGGACGGTGGGTACTATTTAGTGGGCGTGAAAAAACCGCACGAGGTTTTGTTTCAGAATATCGAGTGGAGCTCACCCGCGGTGTTGCAAACCACCCTGCAGTTAGCTGCGGAAAATCGGCTCAGTTGTCATTTGCTGCCAAACTGGTACGACGTAGATGATATCGACACCTTAAAACGCGCTGCGGCCGACGACGAACGCGGCGACATTCAAACCTACTTGAACACATATCTGGACAACACCTGTAAGAACCCATGATAGTCGCAGCGCATCAGCCTTGTTATTTGCCGGATCTGAGTTTTTTCTACAAAGCTCGTAACGCAGATGTGTTCGTGTTGACAGATGATTTTCAGTACGCTTCGCACGATAGGATCAATCGGGCACAAATTAAGACGGCTTCTGGACGGAGCTGGCTTACCGTGCCGGTGCGCACCAAAGGTCGCCAACGGCAATTGATCCATCAAGTACAGATCGACCATCAGCAAAACTGGCGGCACAAACACTGGAAATCGCTGTTGGTGAATTACCAATACGCACCTTATTTTGAATTGTACGCTGATTTTTTAGAGTCCCTCTACAAAAAGTCCTGGCGCCGCTTGCTGGAATTAAATCTCGAAATCATTTATTTTTTAATGGCTTGTTTGCGAATGACTTCTTCCGTTGTTCTCAGCTCAGAATGGCAAATTCATGGGCGAGGGGTGCCGCGAGTGTTTGCTCTGATCGAGAAGTCGCAGTGTGATACGTTTTTAGTGGAACAGAAATATGCAAATTATCTTTCTCAAAATAAGTGGTTGGAGAAGCGTGTCAAGATTCAATATTTTAAGAGTCCAACGCCAGTGTATCACCAGCAATTTGATGATTTTACCGATGGTTTAAGTGTGGTGGATTTGCTGTTCAATGAAGGCGAAATGAGTCGTGAAATTTTAATGGGACCCTAAAATAACATGCGTGTCATTGTCATCATTCCGGCGTTTAACGAAGAAAAATCCATCGCACGTGTGTTAAATGCTATCCCCAAAAAGTTGGTTGAAGAAATCATCGTTGTGGACAATAATTCTACGGACAAAACCGCTCAGATTGCCCGAAAGCACGGCGCCACTGTGGTGCAGGAAAACCGGCGTGGCTACGGGCAGGCTTGCCTGGCGGGTATAAAATACGCGAAAAGCCGCAATCCGGAAACGGTGGTATTTTTAGACGCCGACTACAGCGATCATCCTGAAGAAATGCCAGGCCTTCTACAAAAGATCGAGGAAAGCCACGATCTAGTCATCGGTTCCCGAATTCTGGGTCAGGCCGAACCCGGCGCATTACTGCCTCAGGCGCGCTTCGGAAATTGGCTGTCGGTTTTTTTGATCAATTTACTGTTCGGATTTAAGTACACCGACCTCGGTCCTTTTCGGGCAATTAAATGGCCGCAACTTTTGCGGTTGAATATGCAAGATACCAATTTTGGCTGGACCGTTGAAATGCAAGTCAAAGCAGCAAAAATGGGCTTCAAAATTACCGAGGTACCTGTAAGTTACCGCTCGCGAATCGGGGTTTCTAAAATTACCGGCACGGTTGCCGGCACGCTAATGGCAGGTTATAAAATTTTATCCACGATTTTTAAGCAGGCTCTAAAAAAATAATTGTGTGGCTGGAAATGCCTCTGGTGAAACAAGTTTCCTGTTGTCGGTAAAGGAAGTCCTGCCTTGAGGGGGCCCGTTAAGCCGGATAGGAGGGTGTCATGCACAGACGAACTGACAACAAAAAACGTAATTTCTAAACCGAAACGGATTTGAATGATCAAAACAACTCGATTGCTCAATCTGAATCTTAAAGGACAAAGGACACCCGCTGTAAAATGCGCCGACGCCCTCTCGCTAAGCGGGGTACCACTCGATGGGAAAAACCAGGCTCTCTTCCGCGGACAATTCAAGTCACCCCTCGAGGAGAGCCAATGCAAGCCCTCCCTCAATTTGTAAAAAATAGAATACGCTTGTGCACCAGGATAATTTTTTGTATCTTTTTTATGAAAATCGCCTGAATTATTTAGCCCTCTTTTCATGGAGGAAGAATTGCAAAAAAAGTATCATTTATTTTTTACTGCATGTGGTATTTTTTTTCTGTGGGCAATTCCGCAGTTAAATTCATTTCAATCTGAACCGGCTAATAGTTATCAGAAGTCTCGTTTTTCTTCTGCAGCAGAATACGAGAGGGACCGCATTCGCGTCAAGCTCAAACGAGCTTCTGATAAAGCCCATTCCCTTGCCAGCCAAAAGGACGCATTTTATGTCATCCCGTCCTTAAAACAAAAGGTTGAAACATTCGAAATAGTCGAAATCAAAAAAGTTTTTCCCGAAGAAACGGGGCCGCTCGATCCAGCCGTCCCGGATTTGTCCACGGTTTTTGAAATGAAAATTCACGAAAATCAAAATATTTTCGAATTGCTCGAAGCCTTTTCAAACGATCAAAATGTCCAATATGCCGAACCTTGTTTTATTCGATATATTGATTTTACCCCAAACGACTCTTTGCTGGCTAACCAATACTATCTCGAATTAATCAAGGCCGATTCAGCCTGGGACCTGGAACAAGGGGATTCGAGTGTGGTGATGGCCATCGTAGATACAGGTGTGGAATGGCGTCATCCGGATCTGGCTGCCAACATCTGGCGCAACTCCGGTGAAATACCCGACAACGGCCTCGACGACGACCATAATGGCTACATCGACGACGTACGCGGCTGGGATTTTGGTGACAACGACTCCGACCCGACTAACATGCATTCGGCCTTTGAAGCGTCCCACGGTACTCTGGTGGCCGGGGTGGCCGGCGCCGTCACCAACAACGAGACCGGCATCGCCGGAGTCGGTTTTAACTGCAAGATCATGCCGGTGAAAGTGATTTCCGACGCGGCCGAAGACCAGCGGCAACTGCGTTTTGGATTTGCGGGCATAAAATACGCCGCGGACAACGGGGCGGATATTATTAATGCCAGCTGGGGCGGACCCGGCCACTCCCGTTTTGAGGATGAGGTCATTCAATACGCTTTGGCAAAAGGCAGCCTGATCGTGGCTTCGGCTGGCAACCGCAACTCCGAATCGAGAAATTATCCCGCGGCTTATGCAAAAGTGCTTTCCGTGGCGGCCACGGATCGGCAGCAGACAAAAGCGAAATTTTCCACCTTTGGTTATTGGGTTGATTTAGCCGCGCCGGGTGTGAACATTCTTACCACCAACCGCAGTGATGATTTTTTGGCGGTCAACGGCACCTCTTTTTCTTCACCCATTGTAAGCGGTGCGGCGGCGCTGGTTAAATCAAGAAATCCCAGTTGGGGAGCTCTGCAAGTGGGCGAGCAAGTACGGGCCACTGCCAGCAGCCTGGACCTCATGGCGCCATCTTACTTAGGCAAACTTGGCCGCGGCATGGTCAACGCCTGGTCGGCCTTAACGGAAAAGCTGCCATCCATTCGCATTGAAGAAATCCAAACCCGTGACACTGAAGGCGACGGCGATGGTATTTTAGAGCCGGGCGAAACCATTGAAGTAAAACTTACGCTGAAAAATTATCTCAGTGATGCCCAAAACGTCCTCATCACGTTGGAATCGATATCAGGGATGATGAATCTTCTGGACGAGGTCATTCAGCTCACCGGTATGTCACACGGTGAGGTGGTGGCTCAGTATCGGGATGGTTTTAAGATACGCATCGACGAAGGCGCCGGACGAGGCTCGCGATTCAATTTTATCGTCAACATCAGCAGCGATAACGGACGCTACCGCGATCGCGATCACTTTGTGTTGACCGTCGCGCCGCAGTACGGTGAACACGATGTCGGAAACGTGGTACTCACCGTGTCTTCCACTGGCAATTTTGGATTCACCGATTATCCGGACAATGTCGAAGGCAGCGGCTTCGTCTTCAATGCGGACGGTATCAATTTGCTGAACGAAGGCGCTTTTCTGGCGGCTACCGGCCCCACCAAAGTGTCCGATGTGGCAAGAGAGCACCCCATCGGCACCAAAAGCCACGATTTTGATGTCGTCACCAATGGCACCATTGTCTTCACCACACCGGGAACTTTAGCCGACCAGCAGTCCATCGCCCGGTTTGCGGATACCAAGACCATCTTCACCAACGGAATCGAAGTCACTCAGGAATGCTTCAGTTTCAGCCAGCCGCCGTTCGATGATTTTGTGCTGGTGAAATACCGCATTAAAAACACCAGGCAGGTCTTTGTCAGCAATTTATATGTGGGCTTATTTTTCGACTGGAATATCGATCAGGTTGGCGCCGCCACCAACCGCGTGGACTACGATCCAAAACTGAGTCTGGGCTACATGTACTCATCCTTTTTCCCAACCTACTGCGGTTTGAAAGTGCTCAACGAACGCGGGGCAGTCTCCTATCGCGCCATTGACAATGAGGTAGATCTGAACGACGAAGACGGGTTTACGGATCAGGAAAAATTTCAATTCTTAAGCGAAGGATTTCAAAAAACAACCATTGCCACGCCGGGCGATTATTCCCACCTCATCGCGACCGGACCGTTCCAAATACCGCGGGACTCGGTGGTGGTCGCGGGATTTGCTATTTTAGCTGGCACGGGCCTCGAAAACCTGAAAGCCCATGCCATGGCCGCACAAATGAAATGGGAAGAAATTATCGGCACAAATTTGCCAGGCAATTTGCCGAACGACTTTGCACTGCAGCAAAACTTCCCCAATCCCTTTAATCCTGCCACCACCATTCCCTACCGGCTGCCCCTGCGCACGCACGTCACCATTAAAATCTACAACCTGCTCGGTCAGGAAATCGCCACACTGGTGGACGAAACCAAACCCGCCGGCCGCTACCAGGTTCAATGGGAGGGTAAAAACCACAACGGCCTGGAGGTCGCCACGGGCATTTATCTCATACAAATGAAAACCGAGGTTGTCAATTTGCACCACAAAATGCTGTTGCTGAGATGAGGATAAACGCATTTTTGCGGCGGTGCGTACAAACGACTTGCTCATATCGATGCGGCGGTTTTCGTTCACTTTCAATTCTGTGGGATTTAGTCCAGTACCCGGGCTTTCACCACGGTTAAAAGAGCGCCCTTTTCCATCGGTCCCTGAGATACGCCCAAAATGAGGGTCTCATCGTTTTTTATGTTCACCGTGGTTTCGATGTAATTCGCATTCGACTTCTGAAATTGGATTTTTATATCTTTCAAACTGATAATGTCTTTGGTCCATTCTAATCTGGTCTGGACATTAAATGTACCCAGGTCCGGATCGCTGCTCGGTGAGCTAAACCGCAAAACCGAACCTTCAGTGCCAAAAGCGTGTGCTTTACCGATAACTTCATAATGGTTGAATTTAAACAAAGACGTGAGCTGCTTTGCCACCGCATTCAGTTCTGCTGGTAGGGAGGCACTTTTGTTCTCGCCCCGAAAAGCCCGAACGATCGTCACTTCTAACCAGATTTTTTTAAACGGCACATCGAGCTCCTGCAAACGATTTGCAATTTTTTTGAGCACCGCCGGCGTATTTACCTCGCTGATGGTTTTCAGCTCAGTAGATACTTTCGCGCGCTGACTAAGGAGATTTTCCATGGCACGGGCGATTTCATGGGGGTTGCGGTAATGGACGTGAAAGATCCGCTTTTCCAGTTTTTGCGTTTTTTCCAGCTCCACATTCAATACCGTTGCTTGTTCTGGATTCAATACCACATCCCGGTACCGTTTTTCATTGTAGCCGTCGGCTACAACTCGAACCGACGTCACAAACGGTCCCACTTGCAACTTCATTTCATATTCCCCTTTGGCATTGGAAACCGTGCCCTGTCTAATCTGATCGAAAATAATCTTAGCCCCACTGATGGGCTTTTTTTTGATGGAATCGGTAATTTTCCCTTTGATGATCGAATAGATTGCCGGTGCAGCGGGTGGCTCATTTTGTGCGGATAAAGGATAGCCGTTCAGCACAGCCGCGATGGCAAATAAAATGAATTTGCGTTTCATGATCGATTTCTCCTTGAGTTACTTTGCTTTTGTTTCATCTTTAAAAAACCACACGATTTTGATTTTGGGGTTCTTGGTTTGAAAAGTCATGACCGTGGTTCCCGCTGCCGGCGTGCTTTCGACCACCGGATAATTCGTTGCCAAGATGAGCTCTTCCGGTGCAGGGTTCTCACTTACAGACGGCGTTTTATTGAACACGTTTTGCCGCAATTGTACAAAAAGAGTAAAAATGAGCACAAACAGGCCGGCCACGAAAATTACCCGCCGGCGGTAGCGGAACCGCCAAATTATTTTCCAGCCCGATTGAACAGGCTTTGTCTTGCTCGGGAAAGAGAGGCTTGTGCTCAACGCCGGCCAGACGTCCACCGCGCTTTCTCGTTTGGTTTCTTCCTGCAATTTCTGAATAAAAAATTTTCTCACGGCTTTAAATCTGGCCAATTTTTCCTGGCAGTCACTGCATGAACGCACATGCCAGGACAAAAGAAAGTTTTGCCATTTCGATAAATCTCGCCCCACATACAATGGTAATTTTTGCTCAACCTGTTTGCACTTCATGTGAATGACCTTCTAAAAATTCGGGATATTTTTTTTCTATGAGATCTTTTAATTTTTTTCTCGCATGAAATAAATAACTGCGAACGGTGCCAGCAGGACGACCCATAATTCTGGCGATTTCTTTACAAGAAAATCCTTCTATTTCCCGCAAAATAAAAGCCGTTTTCTGAGGGGTGCTCAAGAGCAGCAGCAGTTCATCAACTTTGTCGTGAATCTCGTCAGCGCAGTCGTTAGCAGGGATGAACAATTCAGCGGTGTTTTGCGGCATTTCTTCGATGGAACAGTGCACAAATCTTCGATATTTTCTCAAATAATCATAACAAAGATTCACCACGATTCGGTAAAGCCAGGTATAGAATTTATTGCGGGTGTTGAACTGCTCGCGCTTGTGAAACAATCGTACAAACACCTCCTGGGTCACGTCTTTAGCGTCTTCGGGATTGTTGAGAATGCGGTTGGCTACGGAAAACACCCGGTTCTGGTAGCGCCCGACCAACAAGCGAAACGCTTCCATTTCCCCATTTTGAGCGGCTTTCATCAATTTCTGGTCGGTGAAGTTTTTAGCGTCGTGGCGCGGCAGCACAAATTTTAAAGCCTGAATCTGATTGAATAACAGTTAATTTGAATTAAAGCGGATTCATCTGGTGATACGAAAATCCAGAGCAATTCGTTGAAAGATGAAACAAAAAGGCATTTTATTGAACAGACGAATTTTCACTCAAAAAGGCGGGCTGCAAAATTGACGACACGGCAATGATAAGCTGACAAAGATTTCTTGCAAGTGGATAAAATTCTTGATTTAGTTAAAAATAAATTTATATTGATCCAGTGATTTACGAATCACCGGCATGCACCACGTACAACTTCTTGTGATTGGGGTCGAGTTTTATCAATTTTTTAAACACTTCGTTTTTGTTTTCATACTCTTTAAAAATTTCAATAAATTCTAAATAATGGGCATTGATAAATTGTCCCGGTTCATCCATATCGACTTTTTTCTCAAGGACGATTTCCAAAAGATCGAATGCTTTTAGAATATTTTCGCGCGCTTCAGTGAGGTTTTCTTTGATAACATAGAGGCCGTAAAAATAGAAATCCTTCATTTTGCGAAATGTGATGAACGGTTCTTTGAATACGCGTTTGATCAGCTCTTCGCGCTCGGTCCAGCCGAGAATGAATTCCGTGCGTACAAATTTGCCAAGCGCGGCGATACCCAATGCACGTTTGTAATAAATGTCGCCGCCGAAACTCTGGTATTTGTCCAATTCATTGGCCAAAACCATGTTCACATAAAAATCGATCACCCCGGTCAACGGTTCGACAATTTGCTCGCTGTAAACGAGGGTTTCGCCGCTCTGATACGGAAATCGCACTCGTTTGTCAAAGTACTGCACATCGGAGCTGGAAATGAGAAATTCACAATGAAATCGGTCTTCGATGCTCGTGGGGATATCCGTAAGAAAGAGCTGCAAAGTCACTTCCACCGGCACCGCTTCCTCACCCTCAAACCAGTTGGCATTTTCGATGTATTCTTTGAGAACCACGTGGAATTTCTTCATCTTTTCCTGCTCATCGATGGGTAACTTATCGATGATGACCGTGACATTGGCCTTAACCGAGCCAGCCAGCAGCATGGCGCTGTGGCAAAACAGAAACAGGATAATCAAAAAAAATAAACCGAAGAGCGAACGATGTTTTTTAGAAAACACGATGAACCCCTCCTCAAAAAGTGTGGAGAAAAATCTTTTGGTTCGGATCACTTCTATCCAAGAATATAACAAATCGATTCAGATAATCAAGAGAATTTTGTCTTGACTTTATTCAGCAGGGGCTGCTGATGCGGTGGGCTTTAGCCTGCTCGATTCAGATCCATTAAAACAAATCCAGGCTTGAGCAAGAGGAAAGTGAGAAGATGTGCGAGGCCATGGTTAGCGCAAAATCTTGTCGTGGCGAAATTCCTGATAATTATTGAGCCAGGATTTATTTTCATGCAAATGCCGGGTCAACAAAATTCCGTAGCTTGCCAGCAGTTGCTCGTATTTTGCAGTTAAGCTTTCTTCTCGTTTCAGAAAGACACTATAATTTCTATCGTACGTGATGAGCAGTTGAATGAGCTCTTTCACAAAACTCCGTTGTTCATGAATCTGGGTCTTAAAAATGTCGATCACCTGATTGGAATTGTCGATATTCACACAAGCCGAATCGAGAATCTTTTGCGATTCGTTACAACGCATTTTATAAAGGTTAATTATGGCTTTCAATTGATTGCGCGATAGCAGCACTTCGTTATAATTTTCTTTGAGCGTATTGTATTTTTCAATGACCAGTTTGGGATTTTTGCAAATATCCAAGGTGCTCATTTTCGATGCTCTCTCTTCCGGGTCCTTTTTATCGCGGGTCAAATGAAAAAGCAGCCCAAGTATCATGACAAATAATAACACCATGATCAGCATCAAAACATCGGACGACACAATGTGCGAGCTGATAAAATCGTTTTTTATTTCAATGATACTGGCTACGACCCCAAGAAGTGAAACAAAAATAAATGGGATACTTTTCATGGCCATCACCTCCAAAGATTGTCCATGAATTGTGAAAAGAATTGAAGTTGTTTAAGAACGGTTACGACCACCGCAATGGTCTATATCAACAATCATGCCAGAAAAAATCGGCCACAGTAACGGTAATTTTTACTCATTATTGTGCATTAAAATGAAACACCTTTCTCAGATGTGATACAATTCAGTTGTTTTCAAAGTAAGTGGTTTTAGAAAAGATTCAATTGTCCATTGTAGATTAAAGCAAATCGTCATGACAAAATGAATTCAAATCCTAAAAAGCATTTAACTGTAGCCAGACTGCCTGCGAATTTTACAAGAGGATTTATTTCCCTGCTGAAAATGCAAACAGCGTTGTTATTCGTTTGGAGTACGGATGTGTTAGCCGGCCTGGAGGCGCTGCCCGTCGGTGCGCGCTCGCTGGGCATGGCGGGGACGTATGTGGCTGTGGCCAACACAGCCGACGCGGTTTTCCTCAACCCCGCCGGTTTAAGCCTGCTGGAAGCACCCGAACTTTCGCTATTCTACCAAAAGCCATTCGGCTTAGCGGAGCTGAATTATGGTGCGGTGTCGGTGAGTTTTCCGTTGGCAAAACGCCAAATTAGTTTGGGCATGATAAGTCTGGGAAACCGCCTTTACAAAGAACAAGCATTTACCTTGGCTTATAGTCATCACTATCAAAAAAAGCTCTACTACGGGATAAGTGTCAATTTTCAAAGAATTCAAATCAGTAATTATGGAACCGACGCGACCCTGGGGCTGGATGTGGGCCTGCTGGTGCCGTTTACTTCAAGAATTACCTGGGGCTTTCAAACTAAAAACCTCAACCGTCCGCAAATAGGACAAACAAATGAAAACCTACCGCAAATTTTCAAGACCGGCATTTCGACGGCGCCTTACAAAAATGTCCTATTGACTTTCGAGCTGTGTAAGGACGTACGTTTCCCCGTGGAAGCTCGTTTTGGAACGGAGATCAAGCTGCGGGACCGTCTGGCGTTGCGCTTGGGCACAGCTAGTCATCCCAGCCGATTTGCGGCCGGCTTCGGCCTGACGCTTCGCCAGTTTACCGTTGATTATGCCTTTTTTACACACAACGACCTCGGTCTGACCCACCAAATGTCCGTATCCATTCGTTTCAATAAAAAGTCGCCAGAGTGGCCTGAAGAGCCGGTGGTCGCTATTCAACCACAAGTGCTCGAAACTCCGGAGCTGCCAGAACACGCCAAATCTGAAAACGACTCTTTGAGCATCGCCGCGAAAATCAATCTCAACGTGGCTGACAAAGGCGATCTCATGCGGCTACCCGGGATCGGCGAGGTATTAGCGCAGGCCATTTTAGACTACCGCCTGGAAAAAGGCGCCTTTCAAAAAATTGCAGAGCTGCTGCTGGTACCGGGCATCGGGAAAAAAATATTCATCAAAATTCGCGGCCATGTTTTCGTGGAGCAGAAGGCCGGTCAATAACTGTGAGTTACAAAGATGAAGTCATTAATGACTCTGTTGATTAAGTCCATTTTCCCTCAATCTTCATGCTGAGTGGAGTCGAAACATGAAGAAAAAACAACAGTTTACGGCCTTTCAAAAATTCACTTCGGGACTCAGGTTAACTGTTTCTTCGACATTAACAACAGAGTCATTAATCAAAAAAGGCCTGACCTGTTGCGCCGCTGCCATTTTTCTTTTCAGTACGGCTATATTGGCCTTCGGACAGGAAACCATGATGGAGAAGCTTTTGGAGGAGCAGAGCGAAAATTCAGAGCAATCGGATCTGGTTGAAATCATTCTCAATTTAAAGGAAAACCCCATCGAGCTCAATACCGCCACCGCGCACGATCTCGAAAACATTCCTGGATTGTCCTCCAGAATGATTCGGGAAATCCTAAACTACCGACAGCAAAACGGGCCGTTTCAGTCCAAATTGGATTTGCTTTTGGTGCCCGATATCGATTTCGAAATTTTCGAATTCATCCGGGATTTGGTTTACCTTGATAAAGAAAAAGCGGCCGTCTTACCCAAACGTCGAATCCGCTGGCGGGCACGCTTGTCGGATCGAATCGACCGACCCATCGGATTTACTAATGGTAAATATCAAAGCACACCGCAAAAAATCTATCACAAGCTGCAGTGTCAGCTACATCAAAAAGTAGAAGGGGGGCTGGTTTTGGAAAAAGACAGCGGGGAAAGTCGTCTGGATGATTTGCGGTTATTTTATCTTTCCTTGCGGGTTCATGAACATCTCGCTTTGCTGGTAGGCCATTTTCAACTGGAATTTGGGCAGGGGCTGGTGCTCTGGGGACCGTATGGCTTCTCTAAAAGCTCGGACAGCATTTTCCCAATTCGCAAAAGAGCCCGCGGTCTTATTAAATACACCTCAGTAGATGAAAACGCTGGCTTCCGAGGCGGGGGACTAAAATTCTCCGCCGGCGCTTTTCAGATCACCGCATTTGCTTCCACAAATAAATTGGATGCGACCCCTATTTCTCAAGACACGGTGTCTGGCATATTTACCAGCGGTTTTCACCGCAATCCAGCAGAAAAACTAAAAAAAGATGTTCTTGCGGAATCCGTGTTTGGGGGGCATGTGCAGTATAAATACTCAAAAGGCGTTTCTATTGGGCTATCCTTTTACCGTTCCCGATTCGACAAGCTGTTGAGCGCGCCGGACACCTTGCGCAACCACTTTAAATTTCGCGGTCGCCAAAACAGCGTCATCGGTTTAAATTGGCTCTGGCAAAGTCGGCGATGGAATCTTTTTGGCGAGGTCGCCCTTTCGCAAAGCGGAGGCCGAGCCTTTCTGGCCGGCGCACAAACGGATTTGGGCAAGTTGCAACTGGCATGGCTTTTCCGGGATTATAAAAAAGAATTTCAGAATTTGCACGGATTTGGATTTGGTGAATCCAACGGCGCTACGCAAAACGAACGGGGTTACTACACCGGCCTCCGCTATCAGCTTACCAGTGCCACCGTGGTCAATGCATTTTTCGATATCTTCAAAAATCCCTGGAGCACTTATTTTAACCGCATGCCCACAGATGGCCGCGAATTTCTCGGTCAGATTGAACAAAAAATTGGTGGAAAAGTAAAACTCCTTTTTCGTATTCGCGATAAGCAAGAACAAAAAAACGAAAAATATTTTGACGAATTTGAACGCGACAAATTTAGAACCGTCAACAGCCGTAAAACCCAACTGCGGCTGCAAATGGACTATCGAATTTCTAACCGGGTGCGTCTGCGTTCGCGTATTGAATTTGCGCACTACAAAAAATACCGATGGCATTTTGAAGTCCGGGATTCTTCAAATCACGGTTATTTGATGTACCAGGAAATGAAGATAAATCCTACAAAAAAATTGCAGGTAATTGCAAGGCTGACCTTTTTTGATATCGACTCGTTTGAATCGAGAATTTATCAGTACGAACAGGACCTGCCGGGAGTCATGACAAACATCGGCTTTTCAGGCAGAGGAAATAAATGGTATCTCATCATCAAATACCAGGCTGTCAATTTTATGCAGTTTCATTTTAAATATTCAGAAACCTGTCGCGATGATCAGCACGTCATCGGCAGCGGTTGGGACCGGCTGACGGGCAACCTCGATCGCCGTTTCGGTTTTCAAATGGATTTAAAACTTTAGCCAAATTATTTATTGACTACGTCATGATAATTTCATTATATTTGACAACCCGTTATTTTGAATTAATTTCTGTTCAATTATGATTAAAAAAATATCTAACAAATTAATTGGCGCTGGACTTCGTATCAAATATCGATTTACAAATCAGCTGCCAAGCATCAACATCAACGAGCACATGCAGCGCGTGAAAAATGTCCTGATTTTCATGCCCGAAAAAATAGAACACTTTGGAGCGGCTTTGCATGCACTGGAAAATTTGATCGATAAAAAATCGAAATGGAAAATCACGGTCATCACCCGCCATGAAATGAAAAGTATCCTTGACAGCCGTGTGAAAGTCAACATTTTGACATTTTCGAAAAATGACATCAACTTCTTTGGTTTACCCAAACCGAATTTGATCAATAAAATCGAACAATCCTCTTACGATCTTGCCTTGGATTTTTTATTAAACTTTGATCTCCTTTGTTTTAAACTTTTTGAGGCGAGCAACGCGCTAGTGAAAGTTTGTCTTGACAGTCGAGAAAAATCGTATTTTTATAATTTTGGAATACGGGTTAGCGCGGCTGAAGAGCTGACAAATAAATACAATGCCATGGTGAAATACATTACCATGTTTGGCTCGTTGAGCCAACCCACTGAAAACTTGAAAAGAGCGGATCAAAAAGTCAGATAACACCCCTTTCGCGCCATCATCGTCCAGAGCGGAAACTTCGTGTCCATTTTAAAATTATTTGTCGCGTACCTGACTTCATGGTGAGTCCCAAATCAGATTCGGGAAACAATGAATTTAACCCTTTCCCGAATTCCTTTCGGGACTCCGGGTGAAGAGCGGCAGCGGCTATTGCATCCTGGGAACCCTACAACTCTTTTTGGAATAGAGCATTTAGTCATTTAGAATTCGATTCGGCAATTGAGTTGCTTTTCCCGCGAGGGCGGACTTGCTTATTTCCCCCTTGAGGGGGAATTAAAGGGGGGGGCTGTGAACGGTGCCGGGAGTGTCCTTAGTCCTCGGTCCTTTGTCCTTTGAGAATCAGTTTTGGTATTTAGATTACGGAATTT